>NZ_QENY01000019.1 GCF_003096815.1 Hallella colorans | reverse complement strand
GCAAGTTGCGTAGTTGTGCGCAACTCTGACAAGTGGCTGCCATACCTTACCAAATGGCTCGTGGCAGTGGTCGCCAACGCCATGGACGACCGTGAATGCCGTAACCATACCTGTCTTGTACTGACAGGCGAGCAGGGCAAGTTCAAGACAACTTTCCTTGACTTGCTCTGCCCACCTGCCCTGCATGGTTACAGCTACACGGGAAAGATATATCCGCAAGAGAAGGACACGCTTACCTATATAGGGCAAAACCTCATCGTAAACATTGACGACCAGCTCAAAGCCCTCAACAAGCGTGACGAGAACGAACTGAAAAACCTCATCACCTGTCCGATGGTCAAGTACCGTATGCCTTACGACAAGTATGTGGAGGAACACCCACACTTGGCGAGTTTCGTTGCATCGGTAAATGGTAACGATTTCCTTACCGACCCCACAGGCAGCAGACGGTTTCTGCCCTTTGAAGTGCTTTCCATAGATATTGAGAGAGCAAAGGCTGTTTCTATGGATAATGTCTATGCGGAAGCGAAAGCCTTGCTGAGCATAGGTTTCCGCTATTGGTTTGACGATGAAGAGATAACGGAACTATACAGGGAGAGTGAGGATTTCCAAGTACAGACGGCAGAAATGGAACTACTGTTGCGCTGTTTTGAGAAACCTACGGAGGATAGTCCCAACTGTACCTATATGACTACCACAGAGATAATCACCTACTTGGGACTTTACACGCATCATCCCTTGTCCTTAAAGCACATGGGCGAAGCCCTGAAAAGGGCAGGCTTTGAGAAAGTGAGCAAGAGGCGAGAGGGTGGCAGTCCCATCTATGTATATAAGGTAAGGAAGATATTGCCTTGTCCTTTATTAGGCAGTTGCAACTATCAGATGTAGTAGGCACATGTAGTAGGTTGGTAGTATAACTTGGGACTAAAAAATAATATTGGAAATCAACTACTTATGTCAAAATAGTATGTAGTAAGAAGAAAGATGAAAAAGTTTGGAGGGGAAAAACTTCTGAAAAAAGATTTTCTTTCAATAAGCATTCACCTACCATTCAAATATCATTCAAATACACCATTGTCATTCAAACACAAATTATTCAATCCATTCAATTAAAACATATCACAATGAAAGAAGAAGATTTATCACGCATCAAGCAATACCCCATCGTGGAGTATCTTGAAAGTAAAGGCATCAAGCCTGTACGCAGAACATCAGTCTATGCGTTGTACCGCTCACCGCTGCGTGCAGAAACACATCCGAGTTTCAAAGTGGACACAGAGAAGAACCTTTGGATAGACTATGCCGAATGCAGGGGCGGAAGTATCATCGACCTCTGTATGCGTTTGGAGGGCTGCACGCTATCGGAAGCCATCCACCACTTGGGGCAGAACGCTCCCGATAATACAGTATATAGTTCTCACAAAGACTTCTCACAAAACAATCTCCAACCAACGATGGCTGCAAACGAGACAAGGAAACTGATAAGTATATCAGACACCCTACCGCCACATTTGCAGGAGTATCTTACAAAGGTACGCTGCATTGATTTGGAAAAGGCAAAGCCTTTCCTTAAATGTATCAGCTATGAGGTAAGGGGCAGGCGCTATCAATCCATCGGCTTTGCCAATCAATCAGGAGGGCATGAACTTCGGGACAATGGCACGTTCAAGGGAACGATAGCTCCGAAGGACATTACTCCTATATTCACCGACAAGATAATAAACCAAATACAGCCAACTTGTGTGTTCGAGGGATTTATGGATTTTCTTTCTTTTCTTTCAATGAAAGAAGAAGTAACAAGTGCCTGCCTTGTGCTAAACTCCGTGAGCAATACCGCCAAAGCAATTCGGTATATGAATGCGCAGGGAATATCTTCCATTCGTACCTTCCTTGATAATGACGATGCTGGGCGGAGGGCTGTTCAAGATTTCATAAAGGCAGGCTTCCATGTTGAGGACATGAACATACATTACAAAGACTTCAAGGATCTCAACGATTTTCATGTCAGTCGTGTCCGTGAGCGACAGAATCATAAAGAGCAGATACTGGCACACATGTCGGTTACAGAACAAAATCAAAGCAATAAATCAAAACAAGTCAAACATAAAATGAGATAGAGAAATGAAAAAGAAAACAATGATGAATGACAAAGACCTTTCATGGTTCTTGGAATGCCAAGATGATAAAATGGACAATGAGGTAATCCCACAGACGGAAGCACAACCCGTTCCTGTGGAGGAAATAACAACGGACGTAGAAATAAATGAGGACAGTGTTACTCAAGGAGAAGCGGATATCACTTCTGGGAAATCCGAGCATACACGGCATACTGAGAATATGGCTGTTCAAAGACGCATCAGCTCCAAAATGAGGAAGAAAACACTCGAAGCCTACAAGCAAGCCTATCTTGTGCCAACCAAACTGTGCAACCGAAAGGCGGTCTATCTGAGCCGAGAAACGCAGGAGCATGCCGACTTCATCGTGCGCAGGTTAGGCGACAGGGGCAGCAACCTTTCAAGTTTCGTGGAGAACATCGTGCGTCTCCATTTGGAAGAGTACGGTGAGGACATAGATAAATGGAGGAGATTATAAATCACAGGAAAAGGGTCGAGGACTTTTGGGAAAAGGGGCTATTATTCCACTCAAAACTCTCAACCCTTTTTTAGAGAACATAGCAACAGAAATTTGTCAAACATACTGAATGATGAGAACACCACGAACACAGTTAAACACGGAATGCACAGCATTCACTTTCAAGCAGCAAAACGCCTTGTGCGTAAACGTTTCGTTAGCTGATATTGCAAGACGTCAGTTTGTACCCACAAACTGCGTCCAGCTCCCCTCGTTAGATTGTCGGGGAGATAAGACCGTAATCACTACGTTCTCATCGGTCAGCATTCAGAAATTAAGCAACAACAAATTATCTATAATGATTAACTTTCAAAGGAAACTTATATGAATAGATACAAAGGAAAAGCTGCCCGATGGCAGCCAAAGGATAAGGAAGAACAGCGGATGAACAAGACAGAGTTCATCAAGGTAAGATGCACCTTAGAAGAAAAGCAGCGTATTAAGTCAAAGGCAGAAAGTGCGGGACGTAAGTTTTCCGATTACTGCCGTGAGTTACTCCTAAATGGAGAGGTGGCAGCCGTTCCCAAGATGACCGAAAATGAAAGGGAAGCCATTGCCATACTTCAGCATACAGGAAGGTTCTACGGGCAGATTTCTAACCTCATCAAAGTAAAAGATGAGAGATGGGTACATATTACACAGAACCTTTCGCTATGTGCCAAAGAGGCATTTAAGAGATTCTACGACCCTCATTTTCGTGTAGACGATGATATATATAAGGTCTTAAATATGAGAAGAGATGATAGGAAAGTGTAAGGCGATATCGCATGGCAGCACGGCTTTAGACTATATTTTCAGAGAGGGCAAACTCGGCAGTCGGCTTGCCTTCCATAATCTTTGCAGCAGGGAGCCAAAGACAATCTATGAGGAAATGAAAGTGGTCAGTGACTACAACAGCCGTTGCAGGAACAAGTTTCTCCGTATCGAAATAGGCATTGCACCGCAGGACGAGAAAAGACTGCCTGTATCCGAGCTTATGGGAATAGCCCATTTGTTTGCCAAGCGAATGGGACTTGACAACCACCAATGGGTGGCGGTAACGCACAAGGACACCGATAATAGACACATTCACATCATTGCCAACCGTATCAGCCTTTATGGAGAGGTCTATGATACCACCTTTGTGAGCAATAGGGCAGCGAGAGTGGCGGAGGAAATAAGCAGAGAGAAAGGCTTGACCATCGCAAAGGAGATTAAGGCGGAAAGGAAATACCAAAAGGCAAAAGTCAGCCAGACGAGAGAGCAAGCAAAGAAAGTGGTGCAACAAATCTGTTATTCCCTGCTTGACAAGTACAGAGATACAGGCATCACGGGACACTCCATGTTTCTCTACGAGTTGAACAAGAACGGCATCGCGATAGAGCGCATGAAGAACAAGCAGGGCAAGGTCTATGGCTTGAGGTTCTCATACGCAGGACAATCTTTCAAGGCATCTGAAATTGGCAGGGAGTTCGGCTACCGTTCCTTGCAGAAGAACTTTGAACCAACCAACAGGGAAGAGCCAAGGAAACCACATCTAACAGTACAAGAGCCGACAGAAAGGAAAGAACGCCCTGATACAGGTTATCAACTCGTACCTCCAAGCCGTTCCTCAATTTCACGAGACAATGACACCCCACGAGTGCAAGATTCCATTGGTGCAGTGGCAGACACCATTGTTGGCGCAGCCGACGAACTGATGGAAGGATTGGGCGATTTGATTACACCATCCGCACAGGGCAATGACTATGCCGAAGCTGCGTGGCAGCGCAAACTCAGAAACCAAGCGAACAGAAAGAAGAAAAGAGGAAGAGGTATATAACCCACAGGCAAACAGCCAGTCAAAAGTGCAGAAACAGGAATATTTCATCAAAAACGCTTGTTATTCGGTAGCAAAGTATTATCTTTGCAAACAGAATAACAAGCGTTCTTTGTTAGGTAGAATACAGCGACTTGAAGTAGTTCGCTCGTTTCCAAATCGTTACCAGTTTAGTTGCATCAACAAGGTAACTTCCTTATTTTCAGACAGATATATTTTTATAATTATCTTATGCTGCCATTAGTATACATTGGCAAACGGCAGGCATAAGAGTGCCTCTTCCTGAAATCATTTCTCTGTATTTCTTATTGTTTCCGATGTCTGAGACAACGCGCAGACAGCGTTCGGCATCATTGGTCCAAACAGAGGCGACCGCTGATAGCCACACGCGATTAACATGCTGTACATCCATGTCTTTTACACGTTTTTTGTACTTGCCTGTACAGATTGGTTGGGGCAGGACGCGCGCCGTCGTCCATGTGGGGGGAGCATGAGCCCTTCGCCCGGGAGCAAACGGAGGAATAATTCATGCCCACACGTGATTTCCCTACCCTGCTCTTTCTTCAGCATAAGATGGCGCTTACATCACCAAGACGGTGCCCAAGCCAGCGGTTGTGGTAAAAACCAGCGTTGGCGCGGCCGCCCTACAGGGCGTTAATCCACCGTGCGATGTCGGCCAGCACACAGGGCGCTATGGTCTGATCTATATTGACGGCGTTGGATGGCAATCCTGACGGGTTGAACTGGAACGAGTGGCTCAGCCCGGGGTACACCTTGATAGTGGCATGTTGGTTGTGCGACAGGCCAGCCTTAAGAGCCGGGGTGTTGATGGCTGGCGGCACGTTGAGGTCTGCCTCGCCACCGAGGGCGAGCACTGGGCAGCGTGTGGCACGCACGTAGGGACGCATGTCGGTGTCTATAAATTGGCGCATCCACGGCGTGTTGGCCTGTCTCAGCAGCATGGACCGCACCTCACGCGTGTCGGCCACCACGTTGGCGGTCGCGCCCTGCGCCTTGCCGAGGCCATTAAGCTGCATCACCATCATGGTGTCTATCCTGCACGCCGGTCCGGCAAGGCTCACTATAAAATCGGGCAAGTGTTCGCTCGCCAGCATGAATGCCACCATGCCACCCTCACTGTGACCTACCACGCCAACCTTGGAAAACATGCGCGTGGCTTTGAGCCAAGCCAGTCCGCAGCGCGCGTCGGCGACGAAATCATGGGTTGTGGCGGTGGCAAAATTGCCCGTTGAGGCTGCCACGCCACGATCGTCATAGCGCAGCGTGGCTATGCCGTGACGCGCGAGATAGTCGGCCATGACAAAGAAGGGCTTGTGATAGAACAGCTCCTCGTCTCGGTTTTGCGGCCCACTGCCCGTCACCATAAGCGCCACGGGCACACGCCTACCCTGCTTGTAGCCCACGGGCAGCGTGAGGGTGCCGGCCAACAGCACACAGTCATTGTCGTTGCGGAAGGTCACTTGGCGTGTCTCGTAGGGATAGGGTGGCTGTGGTTGTTGTGGCCTGTTGTAAGTCACGGTGCCCGGTCGCAGGGTGAGCGGCGTGGCGAACATTCCTTGCTGGAAACGTCCCACAAGTGCGCCGGGTGTGGGCACGGCGGTGATGCGTAATGCCAAGCGGTCGAAAGCCACGTCGATGGAGTCTGCCCGGAGCGTGTTCACCTTGAGCGGCAACCGCTCCACGCCCTGCTCGGGCACGTCCATAGTGACAGTGTTTTGCGCCGTGCTCACACGCAGCACAATGGTGAGCCGCTGCGTACCGGCCTCAAGCGTGCCTTTCCAAGTGCCGTCGATGTCTTGGGCAGCGATGGGTTGGCACAGCATAAAGAATAAAAATAGAATAAGTTTCATAAAGACTACTGTTTTCAATGCACTATTCACCCTTAATTCCGCAACACTATTATAAATTAAACTTTTTAAGTACCTGAGCAACAAAAAGTTGCTCAGGATTTTTCCATGTCGAAGAATTCACTTATCTTAGTGTTGCAAAAAAAACAAGAGAATCCGACGATAGACATGGCGAAGATACAAATTAAATCTGAGAGACTCACTCCTTTTGGAGGAATTTGTTGATTTTATGATTCTTTTATTTGGCCGACTCGGAAGAATTGAGTAATTTTGAAGTGAGATTTGAGTAAAGTTGCAATAAGAATTGAGCAAAATCTACAATCGTTTTGAGTATGACTTATATACGAAAGCAATATCACACGCTCCGGGAGCGCATCCTTGAACCAAGGCACTTTATGCAGATATTGGCAGGGCCTAGACAGGTAGGAAAAACCACGCTTGTCGGCCAGGTTCTGGATGACATCTCCATTCCGTATACCTTAGAAGTTGCTGACGCTGTAGACCCTAAGGATAGTGACTGGATTCACCGCGTATGGGAGTCAGCCCGTGCTACGATGCAAATACGTAAAGAGCAGGAGCGCCTGCTGGTGATTGACGAGGTGCAGAAGATTGACAATTGGAGTGAAGTGGTGAAACGCGAATGGGATGAAGACTGTCGTCGACGCGTGAACCTGAAGGTAGTGCTGCTTGGTAGTAGTCGCCTTCTGCTGAAACGTGGAATGACAGAATCGTTGGCTGGCCGCTTTGAATTGATTCGACTTGGACACTGGAGCCTACAGGAGATGAGAGATGCCTTCGGCGTTACGCTTGACCAGTATATTTACTTTGGTGGCTATCCCGGACCTGCAGGCATGATTGATAACGAGAAGCGATGGCGTAAGTATATCAAGGACTCTCTGGTGGCTCCTGCCATTGAGAAGGATGTTATTATGACTTCAAACATCTACAAGCCAGCGTTGATGAAGCAACTTTTTGAGTTGGGATGTGGCTACTCTGCCGAAATTCTGTCGCTGACCAAGTTAATGGGGCAGTTGCAGGATGCCGGGAATGTGACCACGCTTGCAGCCTATCTGGATATTCTTGATGAGTGCGCCCTGTTGACAGGTCTGCAGAAATATGCTCGTGACGATGCACGTAAGCGTGGCTCTGTACCCAAATACCAAGTATATAATAATGCGCTGTTGACCGCCTATAAAGGCCATTCGTTCCTTGCCGACCGGACGGACACAAAGCTTTGGGGACGATGGGTGGAGAGTGCTATAGGAGCACACATCCTGAGTATGGCAGAGGAACTGGACTACAAGGTGTATTATTGGCGTGAGCCATCAAGAAGTAAATACGAGAGTGACAAAGAGGTTGACTTCATTATAGATAACGATGGTGAGTTGACAGCTATAGAGGTTAAAAGCGGTCATCGCGGAATGAATTCCGGATTGCCAGCTTTCGTAGAAGCATTCCATCCCCAACGGGCATTTGTAGTAGGTACGGGCGGTGTTTCTTTGGAAGATTTCCTAAGTTGTGATATTGAAAGTCTGCTTAATCAGGAATAATTGTAGCGGAAAAGTTCTATTTGTTTCTGTTGTAGCGAAAGTAACCATTTGAATAACAGTATTTTTGCTGGCAGAAAGTAATTTCGCTACATCGCTACATGATAATCTGGCATTCATATACTACCTTAATTCCGCAACACTATTATAACTTAAACTTTTTAAGTACCTGAGCAACAAAAAGTTGCTCAGGATTTTGCCATGTCAGGATTTTCACTTATGGCTGGTTCTATAAATTAGCTTTGTTAGATTTTGAGCTTATTTTTGAGGTCAAAATGCAAGAGAGTGAAGGAGTGTAGCGAGCTACACGACTGAGTGAACTTACATTTTGAACCAAAAAGAAGCCAAAAGATAACAAAACGTATTTCACAAACATTTAATGACTATATGCGGTGGTAATTTATAGAACCAGCCTTATCTTAGTGTTGCAAAAAAACAAGAGAATCCGACGATAGACATAGCGAAGATACAAATTAAATCTGAGAAACTCACTCCTTTTGGGGGATTATTATCAATCATGGAGCAATTTGACTCCACATTATCATCTGTAATGCCTCAAGTCACATTGTGGGGTAAGGGGATATTGTAGGCAGAAGTGGGTGCTTCAAGTTCAAATTATCTGCAAAATCAGTAATGAGAGGATGTGTACACGCAAGAAGGACGTTGAAAGGCTTAGTTGCGGATTTGAGGAAAGACTACTGTTTTCAATGCACTATTCACAATGTTCAACGCACAATGTTTTCAATGCACAATTGATGTGGCAGGGTATTTTTTATGAGGTTTAATTAGGTTTAATACGTTGAGAGAGCAACTGTTATTGTCGGTCGGAATGGAATGGAGGTCATTCAAAATAAAATGTGATAACGACCATCTTGCACTGCGCCTTGTTCACGGCCTTGGCGTATGGCAGCATGTTTTTGTCTTTGATGCGACTGGGGTAGTTGGGGTCTAAAGCGTTGGTCAGGCCGTACATGAATTTGATTTCAGGCCTGAGCTTGAAAAATGGCAAATAAAAATCGCACCCTACGCCCGCCTCAAGAAACAAGTCGTAACGTTTCAAGGCGATGTAATCGTTCTTGCTGTTGGTGAGATTGATGATGGGGTTAAGCCCGGCCATGATGTAAGGCCGGTGGTTGTTGCAGCGCTTTGCGCCAAAGATGATATCGGTGGCGCACCCCGCGTACACGGTCTTGAGATTTTGCCTGTGCTCGGTGAGTGTGTCGATGGCTCGTGGGTGCATGTTCTGGAACACGATGTGGCGATTACCAAAATAGAGGGTGGGCGCCACGCGCAACTGGAAATCGTCGCTAAGCCTGAACTCGCCGAGCACGCCCACGTGAAAGCCAAGGTCCCAGCGATCTTGGTCTGCGGTGATGGTGTGCTCGCTTGGCGAGCCATCATCATTAATGATGATTTGCGGACCGACATTGGTCAACTCGATATCTTGGGCATGCGGACCTACCAAAATGCCAAAATGGAAGGGCCTAAGGTCGGTGTAGGGACGGTTTTGGACTGTTCTGCGCTGCGCCGAAGCCACGTGGACAGTGGCCAAGACGACGAGAGAGATGATAAGCACTCTTTTCATGTTGATATAACGTGGCGGTGGGTTGAATATTGCTTTATAACGAAATCTGTGTTGATAAATATACATGAAACGACTTTCATGTCAATGGAAAAATAAATATTTCAAAAAAAAACATCATCATTTGTAGGTATTCTGAATATTTTATTTATCTTTGCACCATATTTCAAAGGGTGAACAATGTCACCCACATGCTTACATATTGTACAAAAACATTTTGAACCAATAAAACGAATTATTATGGCTTACGTAATTAGTGAAGACTGCATCGCATGCGGAACTTGCATCGATGAGTGCCCGGTAGAGGCTATTTCAGAAGGCGACATCTACAAAATTGACGCTGACGCATGCACAGAGTGTGGGTCTTGTGCCGCTGTTTGCCCACAAGAAGCTATCCACCTCGGTGAATAAACGCATTGTCTTTCCAAGAACATGGATTAAAGACAAACAATCATTCATTCTATTTTCATAATTTGAAGATTTTTGTCCCAAAGGTCGTTCCACGGCTTTTGGGATTTTTTTGCTCGGGCATTGGGAGAGCTTGCACACTGATGGCCAAGTTTTTTTTGTTTAGGTGCAAGGGCTCAATAAGAGAAATATAAAATGATGTAGGCTTGCGCCTGCTGGTTGACCGGGCGCTGGGCAAGATTGCCTTTCGACAGAAACGAACGTCGATGGGCATGGTTAACGTATTGTCTAATTGATTGCATAAAGATTAAATTGTAGGTGGTATCGGTATTTGTTTTAGCGACAATTTGTCCTATCAATAGGCAAATGGGCTTGTCCGGCGTGCGAACCTCTGTGCTGTTAATGCTATTTTCGGTGTTTTTAATTGTATGAGAGGACTTTCGTGTTTCTGGCAAAACATGGGTTTGAGCACTCAAGTCATGGTAAAAACTGATAGCGGGTATCGCGATTTGTCAACGCTAAGCATTGTTGTCGTTTGCGATTCGCCATAACTTTGCACCATCGAAATTTAATAGGACAAATGGAAATAATAGTTAATCTTTTCAGGGGATTTCCCGAGTTTTGGGGTGGCGGGGTCGCTCACTCCGTCATGATCTTGGCGCTTGTGATAACGGCAGGACTGTATTTGGGCAGAATAAAGGTAAAAGGGCTGTCGTTAGGATTGGCATGGATACTTTTTGTAGGACTTATTTTAGGGCACTTCAATTTCAATCTGGACGTGCACTTACTGCATTTTCTAAAGGAGTTTGGGTTGATACTTTTTGTCTATTCCATTGGTTTAGAGGTTGGACCGGGTTTCTTCTCATCGTTTACCAAGGGCAGCAAGACCCTCAACGTGCTTGTAACCATCGTGATAGCCATCAGTTTGGTGTCGGCGGTAGGTGTGTTTTATCTTTCGGACACGCCCCTCACGACGGTCGTGGGCATATTGTCGGGTGCCGTGACCAACACCCCCGGCTTGGGAACGGCGCAGCAGGCATACAGCGACCTGCGTGGTATTGACGCACCAACGATAGCTACCGGCTATGCCGTGGCATACCCCATGGGTGTACTGGGGGTGATATTGTCGTTTCTCATTCTCAAATGGGTGTTGCGAATTAACGTGAATGACGAGGAGAAAGCGGCCGAGGGTGGCATTGGCCATTTGGAAAACATCACGCTGAACACCTTTTCCATCAGGATGAGCAACGACACCATTAACGGCACGACGGTAAAGCACATACGCGAATTGCTCAAACGCGACTTTATGATCTCGCGCATATATCGCGCCAAAGACGGCCGCCACGACGAGGTGGTGGATAGCCGCACCGTGGTGCACGTGGGCGACACTCTGCTCATCGTGGCGCGACCAGCAGACCAAGAACCCATCTGCGCCCTGCTGGGAGAGTGCGTGGAGATGCACTGGGAGAAGTTTGGCAATGAGCTTGTGTCACGCCAGATACTCATCACCAAGACTGCCGTCAACGGCAAATCGATAGAGCAAATGAGGATAAGGAGCACCTTTGGCGTAAACATCACCCGGGTAAGCCGCTCTGGCGTGGACTTGGTGGCAACGCCTAAGCTCAGGCTACAGATGGGCGACCGTGTGACCGTGGTGGGCAAAGAGCTGGCCATCAGTCACGTAGGGAAGGTCTTTGGCAACAGCGAACGCCGGCTGAACGACCCCAACCTTATACCCATCTTTCTCGGTATCATGTTAGGATGTATTTTGGCCAACGTGCCATTCGTGTTGCCAGGCATCTCGGCCACCCTGCGATTGGGGCTTACGGGCGGCCCGCTCATCGTGGCGCTGCTCGTCGGGTATTTCGGGCCAAAGCACAATCTCGTCACTTACAACACGTTGAGCGCTAACCTCATGCTGCGACAATTTGGCCTGTGCATATTCTTGGCATGCGTGGGTTTAGGCACCGGAAGCCAGTTTGTGCAAACCGTGGCCACGCAGGCAGGCTTGACTTGGATAGGCTACGGTCTGATTATCACCATGATACCAATGCTCATAGGAGGACTGATAGGTCGCTATGTGTTTCACATCAACTATTTCACTTTGTTGGGCGTGCTCGCAGGTGCCAATACCAATCCGCCGGCATTGGCCTACGTAAACGACATGACGCAAAGCAACTCACCAGCCGTGGGCTACTCGGCGGTGTACCCTTTTGCCATGTTCATGCGCATCGTGACAATACAAATCATGATTTTCGTGTTAGGATAAAAGACTCTTTCAGGATAATATGAATAATGATTCGATGAATGTTTCCGATGTGGCTACACTGCATCGGAAACTTGATTTACTCTTGCAGACAGGCTGTTTCTTGATGGATTGCTCGGCAGACACCGTGATGATAGTGAGAAACATGAAGCGTGTGGCTGACCATTGGGAGCTGGACGAACGGTTGCTGAACGTTTACATCAACTATAACGTATTGATGCTCAACTACAGCAACAACGAGAAATCGTACACCAAGTTTCAAAAATGCGTCAAGCACGGCATTGACATGGATGCCGTGACACGCGTGAGCCATCTCACGTGGCGGGCCATCAAATACAACTATGACGTGGAGAAATATGCCGAAGAGCTGGACCGTATCAAGCGTATGCCACGCCATTACACGCCATGGCAGGTGGCCATCGCAGCTGGGTTTGCTTGCGGCGGCTTCTGCATCCAGTTCGGCTGCGACTGGCCGGCCTTCTTCTATGCGTCGCTGGCGGCCATCCTCGGTTTCAGGCTGCGTATGTTTCTCGGAGCCAAAGGGGCCAACAGCTATATCAGTATATGTACTGCCGCCTTCGTGTCAACGATATTGGCGTGGCTCAGCTCGTTTATATCTCTTTCGCCCACGTTGGCCCACGCCTTGCCATCGTGCGTCGTTTCGGACACGCCGTGGCACCCGCTGTTGGCCTGCGCGCTGTTCATCGTGCCAGGCGTGCCACTGATAAATTTTGTGAGCGACATGCTCAACGGGCACATACAGACGGGACTTATACGTGCGCTCAACACCCTGCTCATGGTTATCGCGATGGTGTTCGGCATCACGTTTGCCATAGATTTCTGTGGGATAGACAATTTCGTGCACGACCTCTCAATGGTGCCACACCATAACTATATAGAGTTTGCCGTCGCCGCGGCCATCTCGGCCATAGGCTTCTCCACCATCTTCAACACGCCACGCCAATTGCTGCCTGTAATCGCGGTGGGAGGCATCATCGCCGTGTGTTGCCGCAACTTTGTTAATTTGGGACCGAGCACCGGCAACACCGGGCTGGATCAAGGTATCGTCATTGGTTCGCTGGTGGGCTCTACGCTCATCAGTCTGGTTTGCGCCATGGCCACGCACTGGTTTCATACGCCCCACCAGTGTCTGTCCATACCCAGCGTCATACCGATGGTGCCGGGCGTGTTGATGTATCGCGCACTGTTCGCCTTTGTTGATATGCAGGGCGTTGTGGGAGAAGTGACGGTGGGAATGCACAATTTTATCATGGCATCGCTCATCATATTGGTTATCGCGGTGGGCGTGGCCGTGCCAAATATATTCGTTAGGCGCATGTGGCAAAATAAACGTAAAATGAGATATTACAACCTCTTGATGCAGCGAAGGCGAGAACAAGCGATTAAAATTCGTACACGCCAATAATAGTAAAGCTGGCCACAAGGCATACGTCTTTTGATGATTATGCTTATCTTTGCATTTGAAACAAGCAGAACACAATGGAAATAAGACAACTAAAATATTTTTTGAAAGTGGCCGAGACGCTCAATTTCTCGGAGGCAAGCCGGCGGCTCTACATATCGCAGAGCACGCTGTCGCAACAAATTAGCAACTTGGAGAACGAGGTGGGACTGCCCCTCTTTGAGCGTAACAGCCACGAGGTGCATCTCACCGAACCGGGACGCGAGCTGCTGCCCTACGCCCAGCGAGCCGTGGTGGCCGCCGACTCGTGCTTCGACCACATGGCTGATTTGAAACAAATGCTCACCGGTGAGCTGAACATCGGCGTGACATACTCTTTCAGTACCATCATGATGGACACCATGGTAGACTTCATGAAGATACACCCGGGTGTCAAGCTCAACATCTTCTACCAATCCATGGAAGAGTTGATGGATATGCTTAAGCGTAGGGAGGTGGATTTTGTGCTGGCCTTTTTGCCACTCAAATTTAACAAGGATATTGACAGCAGGGTCATCTTCAGCAACCGATTGGCCGCCGTCATGAACAGCAACCATGTATTGGCCAAGCAGCAAAGCGTCAAGATCGAAGAGTTGCAAAACCACGGATTGGTGCTCCCCGCACGTGGCTTGCTGGCTCGAAGGGCTTTTGATAAATTGTTGGCCGATAAAGATTTAGATTTGAAGATAAAGGTAGAGGTAAACAATGTGGACTTGATTTTCCAACTGTTGTACCGCACCAACTATGTGTCCATATTGGCCGAGTCTACCGTTTTGCACCACGAGAACGAGCTGAAAGCCATCCCCATAGACATGCCCGACAACCAAATAGAGGGCTGCATACACATGCTCAAAGATGCTTATCTCAAAAATGCGGCTCAAGAGTTTATCAAGATGCTGTGCAGCTCTGCCAGCATCTTCACAAATTTCGCGCTCAAAGATATTTTGCTGTAGGTTGCAAAGGACAAGGTTGCACTGCGCAAATGGCAAGAAAAATCCCCTATCACCATGCTGGTGATAGGGGATTTGGTATTTTTTTAACTGTAAATCGTGGTTGTCAGCGACGTGCCTGTACCAACGATTTACTTCATAGCTGCCACTTGCTTAGCCACTTCATTCTCAGGATCTATGCTGAGCAGCTTGTTGGCGTAACTCTTGGCCGTGGCCTTGTCTTGCTTGACATTGTAGTTGTAGACCAAAAGGTAGAGATAAGCCTGCTTCAACATTGATATCTCGCTACTGTTTTTCTCTGCCTTGCCCTCTAATGAGGTGGATAGAACCTCGTAATATGGCTTAGCCAATCCTTGTTTACTATCAGGATCTAAGTTGGCATTGATCTGGCCACGCATATAATTGGCGTAGTTCTTATAGTTGGGGAATTTCTCTATTATCTGCGCATACACAGCATCTGCCTTTTTAAATGCCTCGTTGGCACCGGCTTGGTCGCCTGCGTGTGTCTTCTTCGAGGCAATCTCAGTGTAAAGCGTGCCAAGATTGTCAAGGGTCTCCATAGTCGTCTCCACGCCGGCGATGGATTTCTCGTAATAGAGCACGGCGTTGTCGTAATCGCCTTTTTTGAGGTACACATCAGAGAGGTCCTTGTCAATAATGGCAATCTGTTTGTCGTTACCCTTGTTCAGCTCGATGGCCTGATCAAAAGCCTTGATGGCTTCATCCCAACGCTCTGCCATTTGCAATGCGGTGCCATAGTATATGTAATCCTCGCCGATGTAGTGCGCACTGTCGCTCTTGTTGAAGAGACAATCAGCGTAGTCGAGAGCCTGCTCTGTCTGCTTGAGGTCGGTATAGTTGTAGAAAGCGATACGATTCCATCCTGAGCGGCGTGGATCTCGGCTCAATCCAGTCTTGCAAATGTCTATGCTCTTGTCACGTTTGCCAAGAAGCCATGTTGTCATGGCATAGTAAGTGATGTCCTCGTCTTCCATCTTGCTCTTGTCTATCACCTTGTCATAGTAGGTCTCAGCTTTCTCATACTGCTGGGCTATGTAGAATATGCGACCGCACAGAGCATCAACGGGATAATCTGGACGCTGAGTACGCAGCTCCTCGAGATTGGCCACGGCTTCCTCGGGGCTTCTACCGCGCAAGATCATGGCATACTTGTAATAAGCCTCTGGATCTTTTGGGGCAAAATATTTGGCTTGTTGATAGTTTTCAGCTGCTGCGCCAGCATCATCTTTGGTTACGGCAATGTCGCCCTTGAGCAAGAAAGCTTTGGCATACTTGTGATCGCGGGCAAGCGCATAATCCGCAAAGCGATCTGCGTTGACAGTGTCCTTCTCGTTGAGAAAAATCTTGCCAATGGCCACAAGAACCTCAGGATTTTTTTTGTTCTCTTTGTACAACTTCTTTACATTATCTTTGTAATCAGGACCTTTTGCCTTGATTACTTGCGTGGCTTGTTGCACGATAGCTTTGTTGTCTTGTGCCATTGTTGGCACCACTGATGCGAACGCAAGCGCGCCTATCAATAAATATTTTGCTGCTTTCATAATTCTTTTAATCTAAATGTTAATGTTGCAAAGTTCTTTTATTGTATAAAACTGTTGTTATCTTGATTTTGTTGCCGCTATTCTGAAATATTAACATTTCTTACATTTATGTTACCCATGACGGGCAGCAGTCCGGTTTTCATAACTATGCGTTGTCCTTTTGGGCCTTCAATAAAATGTGCGAAACCCCAAGGCAAGCCTTGACGCGGGTCGTTGAGCAGTGCATAGATGGTTCTGATGAGTGGATATTCGCCGTTGTAAATGTAATATTGGTATGGCTTTCGGCCACTGGTGGGTGTGGCAGGATGCACATGGCTCACGCTCATCACACGAATGTTTTTGTTGAACGTAAGGTTGGTGGAGTCTCTTTTGTCGTTGAGCCAATTATTTCCAATGATACCAATGGCATTGGGGGTGTTCTCAACATATTTAATAACCTCTTCGGTTTTATTCACCGCAGCCACGTTAGGATTGGAGATGGGTTTGCCTCCAAGGATGGAATCTTCTACATAATGGACAGTGCTTGACTTGGCATTGTCAAACACCACGGTGATCGTACCACGTTTGGAACCCTTGTAAAGCTGTCCCCATGTGGTGATATGCCCGTTCATGATTTGCTCGATATCCTTCACAGAAATAAGGGTATCGGTGTTGTTTTTGTTAATAATAAAAGCCAAAGCGTCGTATGCCAATTTCAGAGACACTGGCTTAAAATTCTTGGCTTGCAGGTTTTTCAGCTCAGACGGTTTAAAGTCGCGAGCCGTAAAGGCCAACCATGTCTTGCCCTCAAGCAACTGATTGATAGCATCAGACTCGTTGGTGTATATCGGTTTGACCTTGGCCTGTGGATAATCGTGTTCGAAGACGAAACGCTCTTCTTCTATAATGGGACTAAAACTTTCATCAGAGACGAAACTTATCGTCCCTGATGAATATGTATCTGTTCGGCCGTCTTTTCCCTTCTTGTTGTTGCAAGAAGAGAGAAGACTGGCAGATAGTGTTAATCCTACGATGAGGTAAGATGTTATTTTTCTCATAAATTGTTATTACTGAAGCCTGAACTGCACAGGAACGTTGTACTTCACGCGCACGGCCGAGCCGTTCTGCTTGCCGGGAATCCACTTAGGCATGGACCTCACGACACGCTGTGCCTCGCGGTCTAACGACGGGTCGACAGATCTAACAATTTTCACATCTGTGATAGATCCATCACGCTCCACGACGAATGACACCGTAACGCGTCCTTGCACACCATTCTCTTGTGCCACAACGGGGTATTTGATGTTTTCGGAGAGATACTTCATCAAGGCGGCATCGCCACCGGGGAATTTAGGCATCTGCTCCACTACGTCGAACACCTTATTCTCAACTTCTGGTTTGTTAGGTTTAACTGGCTCGTCAGCCACGCGCTCTGTCACTTTGAGCACCTCGCCTTTCTCGCTGTTTCCCTTCACATCGAGCGCACCGATAGCGGTGTTGGTCTTCATCAAGTCTTCCTGAGTTTTCATTTCTTCCTCGGGTTTCACGTCCTTGTCTTTCTTAATGACGGGTGCGGTAAACTTGATAGAAGACTTCACTTCTTTGACCACTTCCTGCTTTTTTTCAGGAATTTGGATATCTTTGCGCTTCACCTCTGCCTTTTTCTTAGGCTGGTTCAATGCCGACAACTCTGTCACTTGCTCGTTTTTCTGGTGCGCAGACTGATACCTATCGTATGCAGACTTTGCGATATAAAATGCAATGAACAGTGCAGCCAGCAACGTTATAACCACGATGGAGTAGATATTTCTCTTTGGGGTGGTCCTGCGGAGCTTATATGCGCCGAATTCCTTGTTCCTGCCCTCAAAGATAAGATCAGTCCACGCGTTGGTTGTTACATCAATTTTTGCCATTTCTTAACTTTTAATAGTTTCGATAGTGCTTACATCTTGACATTGTTCTTCTTGAGAAGCTCTATGTCATCCTTGTTCAGCTTGTCGATCACGTACTTACCTATGCTGCAAATCTGCATTTCGTCGAGAGCGTCCACGAGGTTTTTGTAGCTGGAATTGTCTGTGGCTTTGATGATGACTGTCATGGTTTGGATCTTTCCGTCCTCCAAATCTCCAGCCTTGATCTTGCTCAACTCCTTAGCATATATAGAGTCAGACATTTTGCCGTTAGGGTCGTCTCTTTTCTTGTCGAGTTTTGCCTTGGCTTCCATTACCTGCTTCACAGGTGTGGTTCCATCTTCTGTCTCATGGTTGAAGAGCACTTTGCGAATACCATCTCTTCCCCACGTGGTTTTTTTCATACAATCTGGCTTCTCGGGTTTGACCATACCAGCAACGTAGTATAATTGGTTGTCGGCAGCGCAATAGAGCGTGATGGTGTAAGATTCCTTTGTCACGGTCTTGTCTTGGTCGTTCAAGTTTTTATCGTTACTCGGCATACTCAATTCCATCGTCTGTGGTTTGGCCAAAGACGTACAGAGCATGAAGAACGTGATGAGAAGCATCATCATATCAACCATCGGAGTGAAGTCCACGCGGACATCCATCTTCTTCTGTTTGCTTTTTCCTTGCTTTGCCATTATGCGTCCTCCTGTTTCTTATATTGAGTAATGAGATAGTAACGGTTCTCGTTCATGTCTTGAAGTTCGCTCATGATCTTTTTCACCGTCTTGTATGGAGTTTTCTCGTCGGCTTTAATGGCGATTTTGGCATCGGGGTTGGCTTCTTTGGCTGCCTTCACCCAGATTTGGAACTCGCTCATAGCCGCGTCTCCTTCTTTACCTTTTACGGAGTCGGTTGGGATGCCATAGTTTTTGATAGCCTCCGGCATCTTATTCTTGTCCATATTGAGGTATGTTTGAAGGTCATTCATCGGCACGCCCCACATGGGATCGTCCGTAAACTTCTTCTGTTGTTCAGCTGTTAGCTGAATACCAAACTGACCGGTAACGTCTTGTAGAGCAGCCTCTTTGTCGGTGGTCTTGTCCAAACTCATAAATATCTTGCCGTCATTGCTGACGAGGACATTGAGGACATTGCTTTCCGGAACCTTGATTTCGGACACCGAGCCCGGCGTGTTTACTCTCACTGGTTCTTGCTTCACAAATGTAGATGTGAGCATAAAGAATGTCAGCAAGAGTACCATCACGTCAGACATAGGGGTCATGTCTATCCAGATGTCACTTTTCTTAATTTTTACTTTACCCATAGCGATAAATATTTTAAAGGGTTAGCAAAAATTAAGCTTCATCCGCGTGGTTAACTTCGTATGTCTGAGCAATTGAATAACCTACCTCGTCGAGTGCGTATGTCAATTTATCAATCTTGTTGGTGAAGTAGTTATAGGAGATAACGGCGCACCAAGAAGTTGCGATACCGAAAGCGGTATTGATCAAAGCCTCAGAAATACCTGTTGAAAGGGCGAGCGAGTCACCACCACCACCAGCGGCCAAAGCTTGGAAAGAACGGATCATACCAGTTACGGTACCGAGCAGACCAGTAAGTGTACCCAATGTTACGATGGTTGCAATGATGGGAAGGTTCATTTGCAGGGTAGGCATCTCAAGCTGAGTAGCCTCCTCATGAGCCTGCTGTATCTTGGCAACTTTCTGCGCTTTTTTCAAAGAAACGTTTGCGCCGCTATTCATATCCCTGTAAGCGTTGAGAGAAGCGAGCACCACATTAGCTACAGAACCTTTCATTTGGTTACAGAGTTGCTCTGCCTTGTTGAAGTCGTTAGCTTTCAAAGCAGCTTTGATATTGGCGACAAACTTGGTGAGGTTACCCTTGCCAAAAGCCGTCTTCAAAGCCAAAGCGCGCTCCACAGAGAGACAGAGTACGGTGAGCAACAATGTGTGGATCACTGGTACAACGACGCCACCTTTATAGATGGTACCGAGGATGTTAGCGGGAGCGTTAGCGTTATCACCACCTTGGAAGTTGTCGCCAGCGCCTAATACGAAATTAAAGATACATACAGCTGCAATGAAGCATACAACGATGATCCAGAATGCACCTCTAATTCCTGTGAAGCCTTCAGACTTCTTGACAGCCTTGGGGGCTGCGGCTTTTTGTGTAGTTGCCATAATCTTAAATTAATTTTTAGTTGTTAATAAATTATTTATGAATGTTTATTCTTCAAGTTGTTAGTTTATAGCTTTTTTCATCACGATTAATCTATATTTGTGTAGTGTTTTGTCGTGTTGATATTCGCAAAGATAACAACTTTTATGTAATTGCAAATATTTTCGCTTAGTTTTAACATTATTTTATTTCAGTTTGCCGATTGCCTCCTTTATGCGCCTCATAGCCTCGCGAATATTTTCGTCACTTGTGGCATAACTAAAGCGTAAACCACTCGGCTCGCCAAACGCGTCGCCGGCCACGGTAGCCACGTGGGCCTCTTCAAGCAGGTACATAGCGAAGTCAGTGGAGCCGTTGATTGTGCGCTGGCCATTGCTTTTGCCGAAGAAGTAGTCGCATTTGGGGAAAAGGTAGAAGGCTCCTTGGGGCACGTTCACCTCAAGCCCGGGGATGTCTTGGGCCAATTTGACAATGAGGTCGCGGCGTCGCCGAAAAGTTTGGCGCATGTCTTCCACGCATGTCTGGTCGCTATTATAGGCCTCGAGCGCGGCCATCTGGCTCACATCGCAGATGCCGCTGGTATATTGTCCTTGCAGCTTATTAATACCTTTGACGATCCATTCAGGCGCAGCCACCCATCCGAGGCGCCATCCTGTCATGGCGTATGCCTTGCTCACGCCGTTACAGATGATGGTGCGAGCTTTCATGTCAGGGTGAGATGCAATGCTGGCATTTACTCCTATATAATTAATGTGCTCGTATATCTCGTCTGACAATACGAAGACATCGTCATGCTCAAGCACCACCTTAGCCAGCTCGTCAAGTTCGTCGCGGGTGTAAACAGTGCCTGTTGGGTTATTGGGTGAGCAGAGTATGATCATCTTAGTTTTGGGCGTGATGGCTTGGCGCAGCTGCTCAGGCGTAATCTTAAAGTCTTGTTCGAATGGCGTGCGTATCATCACCGGCTCTCCTCCCGCTATTTTAACCATCTGTGGATAGCTCACCCAATAAGGCGCGGGGATGATAACCTCATCACCGGGGTTTACCAATGCGAGCACGGTGTTGCACACAGCCTGCTTGCCCCCAGTACTCACGATTATCTCGTTGGCGCCGTATAGCAAGTGGTTCTCACGTTTGAGTTTATCCGAGATAGCCTCTCTCAGCGATAGGTAACCCGGCACGGGCGAGTATTTGGAATAGTTGTCCTCAATGGCCTTTATGCCAGCCGCCTTGATATGGGCAGGCGTATTAAAGTCAGGCTCACCAACGCTCATGTTAATCACGTCTATGCCTTGCGCCCTCATTTCTGCGCTTTTCTGAGACATAGCCAATGTGGCTGATGGTGCCAAACTGTTGAGACGATCTGATAATTGTGCCATAGTATTTTTTAGGGATACTGCTTATTGTGTTGCAAATGTAATCATTTTATACATTAAAACGCAAGAATACTGGCGTTATTTTATAAAAAGGAACACATTTGTATAAGTATGTAACAAAAATAAAAATGTGACTTGCAGGTGTCGCACGTCACTCGCCATCAATTTTAGAGAAAAGTGCTCCCCGCGTACAGGCAGACATAGTGCGTCGGCTCACCACCTTGTAGATAGCCAAGACAAACGCTTAATTTTATTACCGTCAGCGTTTCACACCACAGACGAAACCTAATGAAACCCAATGGCGACAACCAGTAATAATATTGATTAATGGTAGGGGTGTGATTTAAGTGTATGCCATTTAGCAATTATCACAAACATTTAGTATAAAAAAAATTCCCGCACCCAAAATACCCATTTTTGGGTATGCCATTTATTTTTACATAATAATATAACATGATACCTTTGCATATCAAAAAAATTATCATTAAGTTTCACACATATAATTCATAAAATGTCAACAAACTTTCAACATTCACTGAGAAACAGACTGAGAAGTCATCTTTTCTTGGGCCAATGCTTGCTGTTGCTACTCGCCCTTTGCGGTGCGAGGCTATCAGACACAGCTGGCCACGCCGCCAACCTCGCCACCGAGGTAGCCAGAGACACCGTCAAGCTGACGGTGACCGACGCCATGACGGGCGAGCCCATTCCTGGAGCCGTGGTGCGTACCTACAATATGGGCACCAGCGTGACCGACATTAATGGCCAATGCGCCATCGCGTTCAAGAATGGGCTCACCAAGACCAAGGTTTCCGTTACCTACGTGGGCTACAAGCCTTATACCACAACCCTATCGGCAGGTTCCAAGGCGGTGACTGTCAAGCTCAGCGAAGACGCTCGCACTTTGAGCGGCGTAACCGTGACCTCCAAGCGAAAACACACCAACGTGATGCAACAGTCGGCCACCATAGACGAAAGCATGCTCGAGAAAGGTGGTGCCACCTCACTGGCCAAACTTCTCGAGACTATTCCCGGCGTTAGCTCTATCAGTGCCGGCAGTACGGTGGCTAAACCTGTTATACAAGGTATGCACAGCAGCCGTATTCTTTTGATGAACAACGGTGTAAAACTGGAAAGCCAGAGTTGGGGCAACGACCATGCGCCGGAAATTGACTACACAGGTGCCAGCATGGTGGAGGTAGTGAAAGGCGCAGAGTGCATTCGCTATGGATTTGGCGCCATGGGAGGTGTTGTATTGCTTAACGACGCGCCTTTACCCTATGGGCATAAGAAGCCTATCGTCAAGGGGGTTGCCAACATCGGCTATGACACCAATGCACGAGGGATAAGCGGTTCAGGAAGCATTGAGGCTGGCTGGAAGAATTTCGGCATGCGTCTGCACGGCAATTATACCCGTGGCGGAGACTACCATACGCCAGAATACATCATGAACAACACAGGCTACAACAATATCAGCATGTCGGCCATGGGTGGTTTTGAGAACAAGCGCATCACCGCAACAGTGCTTACAAGTTTGTTCTACCAACGCTCTGGCATATATTTTGGCAGCCAAATATCCGACTTGGCGCAACTACAAGAACGATTCCGTATTGGCCGGCCAACAGAGTCGTCATTGCAACCATTCACTTACGACATTGGCATACCATTCCAGCAATCACAGCATTTTACGTTGAAGGGCGAGGTGAAATATCGTATCAATTCAAAGCAATCACTGGATTTGACTTTGTCGTTCCAAGAAAATTTGCGACAGGAGTATGAGAATCGTATGAAAAAGGAGTGGAGCGTCATCCCGATGCAAGACCTCATATTGAAAACATACAAGGGAGACCTGTCATATCGTGCCTCATGGAAGCCTTTCAAGATGTCTACCTATGCAGGCGTAGCAAACACATACCAAATAAACTACAACTTCCCAGGCACCAAGAACCCTGCCTTCGTACCGAACTTTGCGGCTCTCACCATGGGTGGTTTCCTGTTGCAAAAGGCTACTTTCTTCGACAAATTGCAATGCGAATTGGGCTTGCGCTACGACTTTAGGGTAATGAGCGTGAGCGGTTACACCACGCTGAACAAGTACGACTATTACGACGACTTCAAGGTTTACAGTAATTTCACCTCGAGCTTTGCCACTCACTATCAGTTTAACGACAACTGGGACATGCGCGCGAATATCGGGTGGTCGTGGCGTCCACCAGACATCAACGAGCTTTACGCCATCGGACTTCAAGAAGGTTCTTACTGGGTGGTGGGCAACCGAAACCTGAAGAGTGAGCGCGGATGGAAGTCCATCATGGGCGCAAGGTATCGCAACACATGGGTATCCGTGGAGCCAAGCATATTCTACCAGCGCATCAACAGTTATATATACGACCATATCGGCTATGGTGCCGATCGCTTTCACAACAGTCCAAGTGGAAAATACGCCAAATTCATGTACGACCAAGACGACGTCAGGCTGTGTGGTGGCGACATAGAAGCCACGGTAACCCCCATCAAAGGGCTCAGTGTCGTGGCAAAGGGTGAATGGATATTCGCGCGCAACGTCACGCGGGACGACTGGTTGCCTTTCATGCCATCGGACAAATATGGACTGTCGGCGAACTACGAACGCATTTTCGGCGCGGAGAAAAAGATAAAGGCGTCGTTCTCTCTCTCCGGCAACTATGTCACAAAACAGGAACGTTTCGACCCCAACAAGGATTTAGTGGCTGTATCGCCCGACCCCTACTTCTTGCTTGGCGCCACGGCGGATGTCGCCTACAAGTTACCCGGCAACCGCGAAATAAAAGTGATGTTGGTAGGCGACAACATCCTCAACACATTATATAAGGAATACACAGACCGATTTAGATATTATGCGCACGAACGTGGCATGAACTACTCTTTACGCACAATCATTAAATTTTAAGAAAATGAAATTACAGAATAAGACATATAAAATGATACGTTCAACAATTTTGGCGTTAGGATGTAGCTGCATGCTTGCCGCTTGTTCAACCAATGATGTTGATGATTTCTTGAAAACAATAGTAAAAGCTCCTCCCGCTTCTATCGAGTACAACGGCAAGGGCCACTCACAGATATATGCAGTGAGCGCCGTGCTCAGAATGGGCTTCAAGGGTGGCAACATAAAGGTTGGAAACTTTGGCGCCGACAACAGTATAGACAACACATACGACCAAGACTCGTACAACATGATAAGCGTGAACACGGACAAGCCGACAGACTATCCTCTCATGCAGCAAATTGAGATAAGCAAGGGCGACAATGGTCAAATGCAAATTACCAGCCAGCGCGACCACTTTGACGTAGTTGCGTCAGATGACGTTTATTATGGACTTGAGCTTACATATTATGGAGCCAACCACCAACAAATAAACGGTGAGTTCATACAGTTCTATTACAAGAAAAACGGAAACCCAGACCTCGACAACTCCACACTGGTACAGCACCAACACTTCTTTACCATTGGCAACGAGGTGTTGCAACACAGATACACCATAGACGGTAAGACCATAGCCAAGAACAGCAAGCAGGGTTTTTATCCACACACGCTGGACAAAAAACCAACATACTACCCGGAGCTTACCTTTGAGATGGAGGGCGACAAGTTAAAGACCTGCGACATCACCACTACCAATGCGCTGCTTGCCCCAGAAAGTGGGAACAAATCAGAAACCATGCCTTACGACAGCACATTGGTAGACAAGGCCATAAATGTATTCCCTACGCTGAAAAAAAATCAAGCCACATGGACAGAAAATGGCTTTAAATTCTTTCAAACGCTCACCATGCCGCATGCGGCCGAGCTTGCCAACAAGTTGTTTACATACCAATACCGAGATACCGACCCATTTGAGAAACAATTGGGATATGAATATCAAGAAGGTAGCGGCGACGGCGGCGTGGTTGACGATGGCACAAACGCACTGAGACAAAGGCAAGGCGATTTCGTAGAATTGCTGCATCAATGCCGAAAGATTGGTGCCGGCCCAAACAATTTAGACAGAATGGGATTTAAGGGTGTGCTGCAGTTTAGCCAAGCCAATACCGAGTTTGCCATGCAAATAAGCCTGTGCAACATCGTATCGCAAATGGATAAATCAAAGAATGCCATTTGGCCCAAATATGGAAATGATAATCCAGATGCCAACTCAGAAACTTGTTCAGAAATTCCTACGCTCGGACTTGGAAAAGGTAGAGGACTTTACAATTTTAATGAGATAAAATCAGAATGGAGTAATCACGACATTGACATTCCACTTACATTCCGCGTAATCGCGGACATGAAAGATGGAGACGAGAAGTTCGCGGAAGATTTCAAAAAGTTCTATCCTCACATGGACACCAATGAAATCAAGAATTATTTCTTTAATCCTCAATATTTGCTGTCAAGAAATCGTAAGAATATATTCGTCATGTAGGCTTCAGCTAAATGGAAGGCATTTGTGCGCCATCATTCCTCACAAGGCTAATGCGTTTTCCTGACTAAGGGAAATGTGCATACATGGCTAAGAGAAGCGAGAGCGTTTAGCAAAGTGCCTGTTATACTGGATTATCTAATCAAGACATTTACATAAAAAATAAAATGAAAAAATATAGTTTCTGTTTCGTTCTTATATTGATGTTATGTACATCATGCGATGACTTCATCTTTGGCAACATGAACATCAATTACAACGAAAATCCACTTGAGCACAAAGAGGTGCCACACAGCGGCGCGGATGCCATGGTTGACAGCTTGCAGAAAAAAGCTCCTTTTGGCAATGCCATGAACAACCCCGACCAAGATGGTGCATTCAACAACTGGGCACGCTGCATAGTCATGTTCAAGGAAGGACACTCACACGGCGATGAAAAATTTCATGGCAATTATGTTTATCCAGCAGCGCCATGGAGACAAGAAGAATTTGTCATAGTAGAAAACAACTCACAAAAGTTTCCTACCGTAAAGGTGGAGTGGGAAAAAAGCATTCAAACCGTTTTCGAGAAAAAGTTAGGCAAGCCCACTCCCCAGCAACCTTACATTCGCCTTATTGGTGGAGATAAGAACCTTTGGGGTATATGCTTATACTTCTTGGATAAAGATGGGAAGTTGCTTAACGATGAGATATACAAGCACTCCGATGAGTATCAGATATTCTTTACCATTAGCGACGTGGACGACAAGGGTAACCCATACAAGATTGAAGACTGTAGAGGTACATGGGAAGTTGACAAAAATGGGAAAGATGGCAAAGTTGATGAGCATCCTGTCGTATCACCTTATTTCGAAGAAGTGGATAAGGACGAAAGTTTAGGTCACGATATCTTCATGCGCAGACAAAACGCAACCAAGAATTTGTTTGAATACGCCTACCGTGACACATGGCATCAGAATGCTATGGCAGACGGTATGCGCGAGTTTTACAACATTAGGTTGCTGCCACCCCTTGATGCCACCGATGCTAATTCATGCGTTTCCTATGACAAGGACTGTGTAGGACTAAAAGGACATATCAACTTTTACTATGAGGCCAACGAGCCTTCGTCTAACTTTAGACCTGAAATAGATGGACGATATGGGTCTGGAGAGAAAAAAGACACATGGCCTTTCATGGTAAAAGGTTTTTCTGGTGAGTCTGTAGTATATAGTCGTCCTTCATATATATTGCCCTACTTCTATCTTTCCGTAAGAGTAATGAAATGTCAAAAGGGAAAGAAGGCATATATTCCCAAGGCTACCATTGCCAACAAAGAGCTTGACTATGCTGGATATTGGGACTGGATGAAGAGCGAAAAAGCCTGCGCACCTTTCTATAATCCTTTCTGGCAATCGAAGAACACGACCCTCGAGGTTCCTGAATGGAAAGAGCTTATACGCTTCAACATACCTATTAAGGTATATTGCAACAGGTTCGATTCTGACCCGACAAATGTTTCCCCAGCAGAACCATATTATTTCTACTTGGGCAGAGAGATCGGATTATCAGGAAAACAGGCATACGAAGCAAGCCAAAACGTAAGGACGCATGGCTTTGGCGCATTTGGCAACTGGTTCCTCTAATTCTTAAAGATTACATGCGACAAAAACATCACAACAAATAAACAAAACAAGGATATGAAAAAAATAAATTACACCTTGATATTAGCCTTCATGGCATTATCAACCCTTTTCACAGCATGCCAGAGAAATGGAGACATGCCAGACAGAACTGACGCAAATTCAACAGTAGACCACCTCATTTTCAAAGAAGTTTTTTACATTGGTTACTGCACTTATAGGGATTTGTCTTCCATGGGATTCAAAAGCCAATATAGCAGATACGAGGATGCCAACTATTTGGTGATATACAATCCTACCAACAAACCGATATCGCTTGCCAATATGGCACTCGCATATCATGCCGTTGACCCAAGTATCCAATTTTCGTTCCAAAAAGATGGAACTGGAGATTTTACCAAAAGGTATTATGGCATTGGAGGAATGTCGTACTTCCCCAACGACCCTGTAACAAAAAAACCACATATTATACAGCCAGGCGACAGTGTCATCGTCGTGAAGTATGCGTGTGATCACAAGAAGAAATTCCTTGCCGAGAATGAGACCACAGAAGAAGAGGCAAAGAAAAATTACTATGGCTGGGAGGCTCTGCCCGACTATAGTAAACTTCCAAAGGACAAGACCTTTGAATTGTGCAACCAGCATTCACTGAAAAATGGAATGTGCGATCCTAACGACAAATTTGACAACAAGGATATTCCAAACATGCGTGACCTTGTTTTGTGGGATGAACTTCCATTTAAGGGGCCAAGCCAGAGTATGCGCATGGCTTTGGTGAAGCTCCCTGATGGTGATGCATCCAAACCTCATACCAAAGACGAAAACGGATTTTATCCTGACGAATCGCCACGTTCACGTAACAATTGGTATCGACTATATGATTTGTATGGAACCGAGCAGGACCAAATTAATGACGAGACAGATCCGCTGAAGAAAAGGGAACTGGAAAAGAATAGAAAATACCCAACGGCATACTACCACATGATATATAACACAACTGGTATGGGAGGCATCAATGCTATTGAGCTGAATTACAATTGGGTTGTCGACTTCCTTACCATTTGCCCTTCGACAGAGAAGAAAATGGACTTGCTGACAGGTCCAAGCTCTGTAACTGTATATGATGCGACAGGACACCCCGTAATGGAAGGAACAGAAGAAAAGAAAGAAAAAGTATGGTGGTACGACAGAGGAACGGCAAGTGTCTGCAAGCGTATATTTGGAATTAATGACTTTTCTAATCCCTCATTCGATCCCTCGCAATTACAAGGCGCGCTGATTCGTCGTAACAATGGAAAGGGATTTGTAGCCGAAATGAGTTCTGCGCTGAACTTCACGAAAGGTGTACCTTCACTGTGCAGACGCGACAGCAAGGGCAAGCCGTTAGACATGACCGCATACTGGAAACAAAACTCCATTAACGCGCGTACCCCAAAAAAATGATGGCACGTTGAGGCACAAAACCTCTTGAGGACATTAACACTACAAGATGCAAGCTAACGATTCTGAACATCGAACGCTTGCCACGCAGCACACATAGCTTGCATCTTGTTCTTGAATATCCGCATAACAACGACGCTACCTCGGGAGTATCTGAAGCTTCTTTCATGTAGTAGCAAGAGTAGAAACATACAAAGATGACAAAACTACAATAATCTATAAAATAAGACCAATAAATGAAAAAGATGATGCTATGCGCATTGGCAACAATTGCGCTTTTCGCAAACTGCACGCGTGACGGGCAACCAGAAGAAAAGAAAAATACCGCTGAGACAGAAAGTGCAGACTTGATCATAAAAGACATTTACTATGCTGGAGACTTCGTGGAGACACCTTACGGCAACAAATCTGAAGAAACGGATGATAAGTTTATTTCCGTCTACAACCCAACCGACCATGACATAAGTCTTGAGAATATGGCCCTGGCACTATGTCAGTACAACGCTGTAGACAAAGTCAACTTTGAAAAGCCTAATTGCGATTATAGGCAGAAAGCATTTGGCGTTTCCAACTTGATTGGTTTCCCCAAAGATAAAAGTGGCATGCCATACACCGTAAAGGCAGGCAAAACTATTGTTATTGCCATGAGAGCCATTAACCATGCGGAAGGATACAAGAAGTATTTGACAGAGAATGGAGAAGATCCTACCAAATACAAAGGTGTCGAAAAACTGATCGACCTTTCCAAAGCCGACTTTGAATGGGGACAGAATGGAAACGACAACGTTCCACACATGACGTTCCTCTATTGCAAGGAAAACGACAAAGAACAGGAAAAACGAATGAAAGAAGACAAATCGAAAGTCGGAGTATGGGATGAAGACGACGATGAGTATGTACCTTTCGGATTTGAGCGTAACTTCACCATTGCGCTGATACGTTTGGCAGAACCCATTGAGAAGATAAAAGAGAATATGAACAATGCCAAAGTAAACGAAGCATTGCTAAGAGAAATCGAAGAGCCGACGGCAAAGTATGGACGCTATGTCATGTGGAACGCAAGTGGGCATCACTCACATTCACAAATTCTCATATTCTTGCCCAATCAATGGGTCGTGGATGCCGTAAACGTAAGGTTCAAAGGAAATACCACCGAAAAAAGTTTCCCGATATCGGGTACACTGGACAAAGGCTGGAATGGCGTGTACGAAAAAGCCGACGACAAGATAGAGGTCGGAGCAGGCAAGATGCTTACCAGACGCTTTGATGGAAAAAGATTATCCGATACAAACAACTCATCGGTCGACTTTGAGGTCAAGAAGGTGGTTGTACCTACGAAATAAGAAGGAACGGACTGCATAAGTCTTGCCCTCACTCACCCAACATCATGAAATAGGTTTTACCTAAATATGTTTAATTTAATATTTTTATAGTATGAGAAAGATTTACATGTTAACAATGAGCCTGTTCATTTGCATGGGTGCACTGGCAGGCAACAACGGCACTATTGGTGACAATTTGAAATGGGCGTTTGCCGATGGCACGCTTACCATTAGCGGAACTGGAGAGATGGAACACGCAGATGGTAACTCAGGGTATGCGTGGGGAACAGACAACAACACATTAGACCGTTCCTTAATCAAAAAAGTAGTCGTAGAAGAGGGGGTAACAAGCCTTGGCGAATACATCTTTTGGGATTGTCAAAGTCTTACGGAAGTAAATTTACCAAACTCACTGACGACACTTAGGAAAGAATGTTTCAAACGTTGTACTGCCCTCAAATCCATAATATTACCTGACAACATCTCCATGATTGACGAGAGTGCTTTTGAGGAATGTAATGCTTTGGAAACCGTTACTTTCCCAAAGAGTCTGAAGGAAGTGAGTACAAAAGCATTCTACAATTGCAATCTTAAGAAGGTAGACCTTTCACAAACACAAGTAGAAACAATTGGCATGGGAGCTTTTGCTCACAATGCTCAATGTGAAGAGGTGTACTTGCCAAAGACACTCAAAACCTTCGAAGGTGAAGACGAGGGTGCATTTTCTGCCTGTGGTGTGAAGAAAGCCGTATGTAATGCAGTAGAGCCTCCCAAGACAATAAGTGGCGTATACGATTTTATAACAGGTGAGAAGAAAACAGATCCTGTTGAATGGGTAGACATTTTCACTGGCTTTGATGAGAATTTCGTATTGGAAGTGCCAGCAGGAAGCGAGGATAAATACAGAAGCGCAAACGGATGGAAAAATGCAGCCAACAACATCGCTACTGGTATCCGTGGTGTTAAGGCATCTCTGGCAAAAGTTGGTGTATACGATATCACCGGCAAGAGATACATGAACCATGCAGATGCACAAACAGTCAACACATTGCAACGTGGCGTTTACATTATCAACGGCAAGAAAGTTTTAGTTAAATAACACACTCATTTATCCCCACCCATAGAATGTATTAAAGATGTACCTTAGAAAAACATGCATAGAGACAACAAATTCCGCGCATCATAAAATAAAGGTTATTCTATACATACTGGAGGTGGGGATTTTTATTTTATCAAATTTACCTTAGGCTATACCTCGTGTTACAAAAAACACAAGATAAAAAAAGACTATTGCTGTCCGTTAAAACTTTTTAAGCCTAAAAAATTAGGGCTGGATTCCTCCTGACTTCGTCACTTTTTCAAGACATATTTGTAAGTGCTTTATAATCAATGCTTGACTTTGTTGCTTAGGGTGACGTGCAAAAAGGCGAGTAAAGTAGCAAGCTCGACCCCCCTTATACGAGAAATAACCTGATTTTTTACATTCTTGCCAAGAAGTATTGGATGATTTATATTTCTGGGTGACACGATGACGAAGTCAGGAAAAAGCAGTGGAAGTACAGAGAAAGGAAAGATGAATTACACACTTTTAAGGACACTACCAGAATCACTTTTTATACTAATAAATTAAATATGAGGAAAATTTTTACATCTTTAGTGTTGCTATGCGCAACAACCTTGGCTTTTTCCGCCCCTGTGGGCAGACAACAAGCCCGACAAGCTGCATTGGCTTTTATCAAGAGCCATGCAAGCACTAACTCCCATCTCGCTACACGAGCTTCACAAGCCGCACCCTCGCTCAGCGAGGTGGCAAGCACCAATGCCTACTACATTTTCAACGTAGGCAAGGGACAGGGCTTCGTCATCGCCTCTGCTGACGACCGCACGGCTGACGTGTTAGGTTATGCAGAAGAGGGAACATACGACGAGCAGCAATGTCCGGCATCGCTCAAGATGCTCTTGGCACAATATCGACAGGAGGTGCGCATGCTGAACGACATGCCTGCCGCCACGAAGCCAGCCACCACCCGCGCCGGCAGAAAGCTGCAGCCCATCGAACCGTTGCTGAAATCCACATGGAGCCAGTACGGTCCCTACAACCAACAAACGCCCATGCACAACAACAAACACTGTGTTACGGGATGTGTCGCCACGGCGGCAGCCCAAATTATGGGCTACTACCAGTATCCAAAGAAAGCTCCCGCCATGCCTGCCTACACGGCTCCGTCGGCTCATCTGCAAGTATCCGAGCTTACCGAGAGTACCTTCGAGTGGAACGACATACTGCCTTCGTACCGCATTCCCACCACCCAGCAGCAGCAAGACGCTGTGGCTAAGCTGATGAGGTACGTGGGACAGGCGGTGTACATGGATTATACCGCTGATGATTCGGGTGCCGATTCCTACAACGTCATATTGTTCCTTACCCGATTGTTTGGCTACTCTAAGGACATGCACCGGGTTTTCAGAGACCGCTATACCAGCGAGGAATGGTGCAACCTGATATACAATGAGTTGAAAGCCAAAAGACCCGTTTATTACTTTGCCGAAGATGTGGTGTACAACTATGGTCACGCCTTTGTCTGCGATGGCTACAAGGAAGGCGACTACTTTCACATCAACTGGGGTTGGGGAGGTCAATTCAACGGCTACTATCGCCTGTCGGTTCTTTCGCCACGCGAATATGGATTTAAGCAATTGCCAAGTATCTACACGCGCGAGCAAGGAGCTATCATCGGATTCAGGCCAAGCGAAGGTGCTGATGTATTTCCAAAAGTTGTGGACGTCAAGGAGATGACGCCCCTACAAGGTCAAAGCCGATCGAACAGTGGCGATGACTTCACGGATTTTGACGTCACCATGAAATGCGTGAATAATTACGGCGAAGCCTTTGATGCCGATTGCGGCATAGGCTTTTGGCAGGGAGGTAGATTGGTAACCGCCGTGAAGCTGTTCAGCTCTACGTTCAAGACCGACGGCAAGATACAAAGAAACGAAGCGAACTTCAAAATACCGCACACCCTCGCCAACGGAAAGTACACCGTGCTACCCGTTTACCGCATACAAGGAGAAAGCGAATGGAAAGCCTGTGGCGGCATTGGAGATATGGCGCAGGAGATAGAGATTACCAACACGGAACTGAAGACCTCCACTGCCAAGCCTGTTCTGGAGGTGAAGAAAGTGGACGTGAAAGGTAGCAAGGAGGCAGGACGTCCCCTGTTCGTAACCCTCACCATAGAGAACAAGGGCGACGAGCTGTACGACACCTTCGACATGCTCTTCAAGTATGACTATGTTGCTTCTACCACCACCTTCTTGCCAGCACGACAGACGACAGACGTGGTGTTTGAGCTTTATCCAAAGGAGGTTGGAGAGTTCGACTACTCCTTCGAATGTAAATCGGGCGCTACTATCAGCTCTAAAGGAAACATTACCATTACTGAACCTAAGTCGCAAAACCTTCCTTCGGTTGTGGTGAAAATCGAACAAAGTGAAGAAAACGCTTTCCAAGCCCCTACCATGAGGGGGAAACTCATTGTGACCAACAGCGAGAGTGCTGACTATTGCGGCGGTTTTGACATTGAGCTGCGTTGCAAGAAAGGCAATACAGACGAGGCTTATTTTGAAAACAAAATATCACTGACAGACATCATTCCCGCCAACAGCACGAAGGAAATACCGTTCTCGATAGACAACGTTGCCGCAGGGGCGCAATATGCCATTTACGTGGATGGCTATAAGGTAGAGAAAAAAGAAGACTTCATCCAAGGTGGGATGAAATACGTACCTAAATGGGAGCGCATTCTCAAGACACCGTTCTACATGGCAAAAGACGCACCAACAGCAATCGCTGTTCCGCACATCAGCCATGAGCCAATGCTCATATACAACCTGCAAGGTGTGGTGGTAGGCAAAGGCGAGCAACAGCTCGAGTCACTGCCAAAGGGCATCTACATCATCGGTGGCAAGAAAGTAGTTAAGCGATAACCACCATCCTCATCAGCCCATTCATCTTTTCGACAAGGCACAGAAACTTTCTCGTGACCTTTTCGGAGTTGAATGGGCTGTTGCATGTCCTTGCATGGACAGCAGTTCTAAAAAGTAGGCATTCTCCGAGAACTGCACCAAGACGCTCTCATCTGAAACATTACGAAGGTGTTTCAAGATGAGGAGACCCATCATCAGACGGATGGGTTGGCCATACGGCCATTGTCCTTGCTGTAAAGAGGGGCAAAAGTAGCGAGGCGGTTATGCCCCACAAAAGCAGCTAACGCCGTATGCTTGCTTTTTTTACAAAATCTGGCATTGGTTCACGTATTGACAAATCGTGTTTTTGTCATAGAATTTTTTGTCCAAAAGCGTCGCGTTGGCGGGCAGCTCGGGAGCGTCAACACCGTTTGGCACAGTGAATGAAGCCGTCTCCACACGTATCTCATCCCACAATCCGCGCTCAATAAAACTGTTGAGCGTCACGGTTCCCCCTTCGACAATGAGGCTCTGCCGGTGGTTAGCGTAGAGATAGTCAAGCATTGCGCCAATGTTGTCAAAACATTTAAACCACGAAGGCACGCCCTCTGCGTTGTGCGTCAAGACCAATCGCTCGGGCGACGGTCCGCTCCAAAGACGCACGTTCAGGCGCGGATGGTCCGCGTTGACGGTCTCGCGCCCCACGAGTATGGCGCCGTTCTCGGCGCGCAGCTTGTGCACCAACATCTTGGTGAAAGACGAGGAGAGCGCCAACGGCTCAACGTCCACCGCTCCCGCGCTCCGCGCGTAAGCGATTTTGTGGTTTGCGGTCTGCGCCCATTTCAAGATGATATAAGGGCGTTTTTCGTTGCTCACGACGATAAACTTGCGGTTCAGGGCCAAACACTCACGCTCAAGCACACCCACGGTCACCGGGATGCCGGCCTGCCTGATGCGCTCGATGCCTCGCCCACGCACCTCGGCGTATGGGTCCACGCACCCACAAACCACACGGCGCACGCCCTTCTTGACAATGAGGTCCGCGCATGGGGGCGTCTTTCCCCAGTGCGAGCAAGGCTCCAGCGACACGTAGATGGTAGCCTCGGCAAGCAGTCGCTCATCGGCCGCGCGGACAGACCCAAACGCGTTCACCTCGGCGTGCGCCTCACCACACCGCACGTGATAGCCTTCGCCGATGATACGCCCGTCGGCGCTCACGATGACTGCTCCCACCATCGGGTTGGGCTTGGCGTACCACTGTCCGCCGCGTGCCAACTGCAAGCAGCGGCGCATGTACATCTCATCCAAGGCACGCCGCCTGTCATCGAGCAAAGAAGCGTCTGTTTGCTTATCCATTTATCTATTTTTTTAGGTCGCGCCAACATGCCTCGCCCACATCAGGGCGTGAGCGGACGTTATTGTTTGCGGTCCATTCGCACCCGCATCTTGCCAATGTAGATGCCGTGCTTGCCATTCTGGTCCACCGGTATGGGTTTGCCATCAAGGTTTTTGACATAGCGCAACGCCTTGAAGTAAGTGTGGCTGTGCCCACCCAACACAAGGTCAATGCCGCGCGTGCGAGCTATCACCTCTTGGTCGCCGACACCGTCTGTTATCCATCCCAAATGGGTAACGCAGATAATAAGGTCGCATTTTTTCTTCCTCAGCGTGTCTACCATCTTTTGCGCCGTGGTCACCGGGTCGAGATACACGGTGCGCTCGTAGTTCTTGCGGTCCACCATGCCGTCCAGCTTGGTGCCCAATCCAAACACGCCTATACGCAACCCCTTGCGCTTGATAATGACATAGGGCTTGACCAAGCGGTCCAAGCCATACTGCGAAAATTTGTAGTTGGCGCACACCACGGGGTAGTTGAGCTTGCTAACCACGCGCGCTAAGTTTTTCAACCCGTAGTCGAACTCGTGGTTACCGAGCGTGCCGGCGTCGTAACGCATCATGTTCATCAACCCGACCTCCACGTCGCCCTTGAACAATGTGTAGAAAGAAGAGCCCTGCGAGAAATCGCCACTGTCAAAGAGCAACAAGTCCTTGTCCGCCTTACGCTCCCTCTCGAGCATGGCCACGCGGCGCGCGAAACCGCCCCTGCCGGCCAACATCGTGTCGGCCAGCTGCGCGCTCAACGGCAACACACAGCTGTGCGTGTCGTTGGTATGTAGCACCGTGAGGTGCTTTTGGGCCGTGGCCGACATTGCCGCGAGGGTCAAGGCCACCGCCAAAACTATCGTTTTTGTCTTCATGGGTTCACTATTTTTATACGTCCTTCCACTTGGCTGTCCACCGTCTTGCCCGCAGCCGTCTGTGCCTTAAAGTAGCGAGCTATCAACGCACGCACGTTGTTCTTCGCCCCTTGGGGCGAGTTCACGCCGGTCTTGGCCTTGAAGGCCTCAAGCCCATCGTTTCCCTGCGCCAGATAGTCGAGTGTGGCCACCCTGTAAGTGCGGCTCTCATCCACCGGCTTCCCGTGCACCAAAGCTTTCGTCAACCGTCCGTCGGTGGTTATCTCAAGCTCCGCGCCACGACTCAATCCCTCGCCACCGCGCTTGGCCATCTGCTTGAACAGCTCTGTCACCTTGGCCCCCGAGAGCGTGAGAAAACATACCTTATTCTCAAACGGCGCCACGTTGAGTATGTCGCCAAGGGTAACTTCTCCTTCCGCGAAAGCCGCCCTGATGCCGCCCATGTTATAGATGGCGAAGTCTGGGTGCTCGTTATAGTCGCCCCCACTCCACAGCAGGATGTCCGCCAAAAGGTTGGAAAGCGCGCTCTCAGGACGCTGGGCGGCCATGTAGCGAGCCACTCGGCCCACCACCGGGCTCATCAGGCTGTCCACCTTAGCCTTGTAAGGGCGCAAGAAAGCTTGCGCGCGCTTGTCAGGGTTGGCGTCATACTTGCCGTCCACCAACACCCGCGTGCGCTCAACGCTGGTCATCACATAGGGGGTGTGGCACGACGACACCGCCAACGCCAACGCCCAAAGTGCCGAAAACACTATTCTTTTTCTCATATTTTTGTCCGTAGTATTTTGTTACAAATTTACGTTTTTGGTCTCATTTCCCCACCTCCGAACAACATTTTTACACTTGTTTTTTTCATCGGTGGGGCGTCAAGCCAGGCTAAAACTCACTGCTGAAATGGAAGCGAAGGCCCTTGAAGTCTTGCCGCGCCATGCTCAGCATGTACGAGGAGTCGGCCAAGAAAACGTCGCGTCCTTCCATGTCCTTGGCCATGTATTGGTATTTGCGCTTCTTGAAATTCTCCATCTCCGCTTGGTCGTCGGCCTCTATCCAGCACGCCTTGTACAGATGCACCGGCTCCCAGCGGCACTTGGCGTTGTACTCGTGCTCCAGCCGGTACTGTATCACCTCGAACTGCAATTGGCCCACGGTGCCCACGATGCGGCGACCGTTAAACTCGTTAACGAACAGTTGGGCCACACCCTCGTTCATGAGCTGTTCCAAGCCCTTGAAAAACTGTTTCGATTTCATCGGGTCGTCATTCTCAATATATTTGAATAGCTCCGGCGAGAACGACGGAAGCCCACGGAAATGCAGGTCCTCTCCCTCGGTGAGGGTATCGCCTATCTTGAAGATGCCGTTGTCTGGCAGGCCGATGATGTCCCCGGGATAAGCCTCGTCGACGGTGCTTTTGCGCTGCGCCATAAACTGTGTGGGCGACGAGAAGCGCACCGTCTTGTCCAAACGTATGTGGCGGTAGGGCTGGTTGCGCTCAAACTTGCCCGAGCACACCTTGCAAAAGGCTATGCAACTACGGTGGTTAGGGTCTATGTTGGCGGTGATCTTAAACACAAAACCCGTAAATTTGGGCTCCTCCGGTCTCACCATGCGCTCCTCTGCCTTGGTGGGCCGTGGGCTTGGCGCAATCTCCACGAAGCAGTCAAGCAGCTCCTGCACGCCAAAATTGTTGAGCGCCGAACCAAAGAACACCGGCGCGGTGGTGCCTGCGAGATAGTCGTTCACGTCCAGCTCAGGGTACACACCGCTCACCAGCTCAAGGTCATCGCGTAAGCGGGCGGCCTCCTGCTCGCCCACACGCTCGTCCAAGGCCGCGGAGCCAATGTCGACGGCCACTTTCTCGGTGACACGTTGCTTGTTGGGGGTAAAGAGGTTGAGCTGTCGCTCGTAGATGTTGTACACGCCCTTGAACTTGAGTCCTTGCCCGATAGGCCATGACAGGGGTCGCACGTGTATCTGCAATTCATGCTCCAACTCGTCCAGCACGTCAAATGGGTCGCGCCCCTCGCGGTCCATCTTGTTGACAAAAACGATAACGGGCGTGCGGCGCATGCGACACACCTCCATGAGCTTTCGCGTCTGCGCCTCCACACCTTTGGCCGAGTCGACCACGATGATGGCCGAGTCGACGGCGGTGAGTGTGCGGTAAGTGTCCTCCGCGAAGTCTTGGTGTCCGGGGGTGTCGAGTATGTTCACCTTGTATGGCTTGCCATCGCGCCCATCTGGCAGGTAGTCGAACTCCATGACCGAGGTAGACACCGAGATGCCGCGTTGCTTCTCTATGTCCATCCAGTCTGATGTGGCGGTTTTGCGTATCTTGTTGCTTTTCACGGCTCCGGCCACTTGTATCTGCCCACCAAAGAGCAGAAATTTCTCGGTGAGGGTGGTCTTGCCGGCGTCGGGGTGTGAGATGATGGCGAATGTTCGCCTGCGTTGTATTTCGTTCATTGTGTGTTATTATGTCGATAATGGTGGTTGCTGACTTCCACGCGGCGACCTCGGGCCCATGCCCACAGGCGCCTACGCGCGCGAGTGTCAGACGCTGTCGTCGCCAAAGTCGAGGCCCTCGTCGCGGTCTTTCACGTAATAGTCGCTAAGCATACCCACAAAGGTGGTTATCTCTTTCACGGCGTGGTCTGTGTCTGGCGATATTTCCTTGTTTTGCAATCGCAGCATCATGATGCCGTAGAGGGCGTTCAGGCAGGTCTCCACCTCGCCAGCCTCCTTGCCGCCTTTTTGCCGCAACTCCACGATAAAGGGCAGCACCTTGTAATATTCGGCATTGTAAAAAGGGAATTTGGACGAGGCTAACAACCGGTTGTGAAAGTCGGTCAGGTCTTGCACCAATATTTTGTTTATTTGCAGATGGCCCCGCTCGCGGCAGCCCTCCTCGTTCATCATGCGTATGAGATTGCCGAACCAGTCGGCCTCCTCGTCTTTCTGCTCGTCGGTATAGTCGAACTGCGCGATATACTCTCTGCGTATTCGGGAGAGCGAGCAGCCGTAAGCGCGTATCAAGTCTTCCATTTGCCACATATACAAGAGATACTCGGCGATGGATGTTTTACGTAGTTGTTGGGAAAGAAACATTTTTTATATTCAAAATTCAAAATTCAAAATTTGCGATTGGCCATACGGATAATGGGGCTACTGCGTGTTGAGCGACGCAAAATTATTCGCATGCTCATCAAACCGTCAACATTCAAGATAGGTGGCATGGAGCATTTTTTGTCATGAGTTTAATCGGGGCAATCTATGGTATGAATGTTTGGCAAATCGCGATTTATAATTTTCAATTATTTTTTTTAGTAGGCGCGGCGTTGTATGTGGTTTCGAAGGGTTAAAGAGAAACCGGCCGATCGTCATGCGAGACAAATCAAGCCTGCCACGCCTCCTTTACCCATTTGTCGGTCACTGAAACGTGTAGAGATTGAAAACCGTCCCGATCAATACGACCAACGAGAAGACAATGACGGCCGACCCTATGAGTTTGTTGATGATGACAATGATGGCGATATCAAACTTCTCGCGCAGTTTGTCTATGAGCCACGTCAGGCCGTACCACCATAACAACGCGCCGCCCACGATACTGAGATATCCGAACGTCATCTCCAACGGCCTATGGGGTACCACAAAGGCAAACTGGGCAAACGACGCCATAAACAGGAAGATAATGAGCGGATTGGAGAACGTTACCAGAAACGCCGTAACGGTGTTGTGCACGAGCGTCCCTGTGCCGTTCTTGTTGCTCTGCCGTATGTTGGCGGTGGGATTGCTGCGCCAGCAATACACGCCAAACATCAGGAGCACCACGCTGCCAATGATTTGCAACCAAAACTTGTTGGTGGGATTGGTGATGAGATCCATGACGAAACTCATGCCAAAACCAGTTATCAAGGCGTAAATGATATCACTGATAGAGGCGCCCACGCCAGTGACAAAGCCGTACCAACGGCCTTTTTTCAACGTGCGCTGTATGCACAATATACCCACCGGCCCCATTGGTGCGGAGGCTATGATCCCAATGAGAAGTCCCTTCAGGATTAGCGCCAAAATATCTATGTGTATAGGAAACGGCATGATAATTTTTGCAAAGTTAGCAATTTTCTATGGCTTTAACGCCATAAACAGGTATAAAAATATGATACGATGTTTAAAAAAAGTCGTGAAAAACGAGGCTCCCCAACATGTCGTTCCACAACAAAAAAAGGTCAATTCTAACCCACTCTCTATGTTTTGAGGCGCGGTGTTTGCTCGGCGCGAGAGACGATTAAGGCCTATTGGCAACGCGTATACGGCTTAAAGGGCAAGCCATTAACACCTAAAGGGCACGCGATTGGTGCTTAATCGCTCGGCCAATAGATACCAATGGGGCGCCACTCAAAATTCATTGGCATCAAAAACATGCTGAGAAATTCATAAAAATCTATCTGTCAATCACTTGCGAAAACATCCCATTTTTCGCGTATTTGCGAGCGAGGTGTCTTACATTTGCAAATAAGCGAAAGATGAGCAAGGTTTTGTCATTTTTTTTCAAACATAGGATGGCTCGGGCAAAGGCACGCCCAAACATGCTCACCTGCCAACGCAGCCCATGCACCCATGTGCGCCACAGGCTCACCTTGGAGCTCGCGCGCGCTGTCTGGATGTCATTTAACCTCTATGGCATCTATGGAGCGGATAGCTCCCGTAAGCGGGTCGAGCAGTAGACGCGATGATTGTTTCTTGCCGAAAAGCGCGCCACTGAGCTTCTCCACCACACCAAACTGTGGGGCCATCAACTCGAAACGGTCCACGGTCTCGCCCGCGGTGCCCACCGTAAGGGTTATTTTAGAAGGCACTGACACACGCAACCCTATGTCGTTTTTGTCTTTTTTCTTTTCGTCATCGGCAGGTGTGGCCACGCTCGCGGTATGGTTGTCTCGCACGTCCACGTAGTAAGGCTCGCCCGCCAAGTCGTCATTATCCACCAAACCGAGCCAGCGCGACAGACGGAAGAGCACCTCGCGCCCCTCCGTGCGAGGCAGATAGTCCACGCTCACCCATGCGGTGTCGCGCGTGGTAGTGCCCTCGAAAAGCTGTGTCAAAGCACGCTCCTGCGTGTCGAGATTGGCGAGCATGGTCTTGAGCTGCGCGCCATCCTTGGGCATGAAGTCTGCCTCGCCACGGTTCAGGGCGTTCCTGCTGTCTCGGATGTCGTATATCTCGCGCGCCGTCAGCTCCGCCATCTTGGCCATACTACCCGCGTTGAGAATATCCTCCGACATGTAGTCGGTGGGGTTCAGGGGCGCCGGGCGAGGTGCCGGGGTAAACGTTTGGGGCGAGACGTCGTCGGGGCGAACGTCGGCATTGATGGCCAACAGCACGCCTACGCGGTCTCGGCTCACTTTGCGAACGCTGTGCTTGCGATCTATCGTGAGCGTGAAACGCTTGGCGGTGTCGGGCACAGCCACCTGCGTCATGTCAAGCCCGATGAGCCTGTAGGTGGTGGCTGACTGCTGCGGTGCGTCTACCTTGAAATACTGGCGGGCGTACACGGCGAGCTTGCCGGGCTGATATACGGTCTTTTCCACTTTTACCGTGAAGCGAGCCAAGGCTTGGGGCAGATAATAAGTGGTGCCCTCCACGGTCTGTGCGGAGCAGGGCAGGCATTGCAACACGGCCGCGCAAGCGATGGCGCAGCATGCAACGAGCGGTTTGGGGAAATGAAAATGTCTCATAATCTTTTTTCTTTTGGGGGATAGCTGGCAGTCGCAGGCAGATTGCCCATGACGTGTCACTCTTCCAATTGCATGAAAGCCTTGGGCAGGTATGTTATGATATCGGTGGCCACGAGGCTCTCCTTGCCCACGTCTTTGGCCGCCAAGTCGCCAGCAAGGCCATGCAGATACATGCCCACGGCGCAGGCGTTGACACGGTTATAACCTCGCGCGAGCAGGGCGGTGATAATGCCCGTGAGCACGTCGCCACTACCAGCGGTGGCCATGCCGCTGTTACCAGTGCCATTGAACAGTACGTGGCCGTTGGGCAAGCACAGAGCCGAGTAATGGCCTTTCAGCAAGATACAGGCCTCCAATCGTTCGGCCAATCGCTGCGCTTGCACGAGCCGCTCACCGTCGCTGTTGCTCACGGTGCCTGTCAATCGGTCCAACTCTTTGGGGTGTGGGGTCATGATAATACCCTTGGGCAACTGTTGCAGCCACGCCTGATGGTTGGCCAAGATGTTCAAAGCGTCCGCGTCGAGCACCACGGGGCACTGCGCACGGTTTACCTGACCGATGAGGGCGATGCCCGTGTTCTCGTTGGTGCCTATGCCCGGCCCTATGGCCATCGCGTCGAAATCGTCGGTGTTGACACCCTCGGAGAAATAGGTCTCGTCGCGATCAAGCTGCACCACGGCCTCGGGCACGGCCACCTGCATGATGGCGCAGTTGCGCTTGGGCGTGTGCGCCGTGACCTTTCCCACGCCCGATCGCATGCAGGCGCGAGTGGCGAGGATAGCGGCGCCGGCCATGCCATGGCTCCCGGCTATGATGAGCGCGTGCCCCATGTCGCCCTTGTGGGCGAAGTCGGAGCGGGGCAGGAGCATGGAGCGTATCTCGCTCTCCTCAAGCACACGGTGCGACACCTCGGTATCGCGAATATAGTCGGGACTAAGCCTGATGTCGAGCACGCGCAGCCGGCCAATGTATTGCTGGCAGTCGGCAAAAAACATAGACAGCTTCATCTGTTGCAACGAGAGCGTGAGATCAGCCCTGACAATGTTGGCGCGGATGTTGTAGCTATTGTCCTCGCACATCAACCCTGACGGCATGTCCACGCTCACCACCTTGCAGGCGCTCTGGTTGATATATTTCACTAAAGAGGCAAAGCCTCCCATGAGCGGCTTGTTGATGCCGGAGCCGAAGAGAGCGTCTATCACAAGCGTCTCGGCCGACAGCTCGGGTGGGTCGAAATTGAGCGAGATCTCATTAAAAGCCGACAGCCGCTTGCAGTCTATCAGCCGTTGGCGGTTGGCGGCACAATCTTCGGAGAGCTTGTTGTGAACGTTGAACAGGTAGGCACTCACGGTGTAGCCATTCTCGGCCAACAGGCGAGCCACGGCCAAACCGTCACCCCCATTGTTGCCCGGACCAGCGAAGACCACCACCGGCGAGTGGTCGGTCCACTCGTCCATGATGGCGCGCGTGATGGCCTTGGCGGCCCGCTCCATAAGGTCTATAGACTTGATGGGCTCGTGCTCTATGGTATATTTGTCAAGCTCACGTATCTGAGCGGCGGAAAATATCTTCATAACAGTGCAAAGATAAAAAAAAGATTGCGATTGGATAGCCAATGGCACCGTATTTTTAGAAATAAAATAAAAATCCTCGCTCCAGCCCACCCTTTGTCGCTTCTTTTTAGTAATTTTGCACCAATCAAATCATGACACCATGAGTATAGTACAAATCAGGGATAAATCTTTTCGCACTTTTATCCCCGAAGATGATATTTTGAGACGCGTAAAAGACGTGGCCGAAAAGATAAACCATGATTTGGCCGACAAGAACCCGCTGTTCTTGGCCGTGCTCAACGGCTCGTTTGTCTTCGCCGCCGATCTCATGCGCTTCATCAATATCCCCTGCGAGATATCGTTTGTGAAGCTTGCCTCTTATCAGGGCACGGCCTCAACGGGCGAGGTAAAAGAAATTTTTGGCGTGAACGAGGACCTGCAAGGGCGCACGGTGGTTATCGTCGAGGACATCGTGGACACTGGACGCACCATGAAACGCATGCTCGAATCGCTGGGCACACGTGGGCCAGAGTCGTTGCATATCTGCACGCTACTGCTCAAACCCAAAAATTTGGAGGTGCCACTCAACATAGAATATGTGGCCATGGAAATTCCCAACGATTTCATTGTGGGCTACGGTCTCGACTACGACCAGCAAGGACGCAACCTGCGCGACATCTATGTCGTGGACGAATAACGTCTTCGGGGCAAGGGGCGAGGGCTCGCCCCACGTGCCCAATAGGCGCGCGAAATGGCAAGCATAAGGTGCGCCAAGCGCGCGCAAGCATGCTAACGCACATGCGACAACACGATTTTAACTATCATTTTATAGGATAATGAAGAATATTGTAATTTTTGGCGCGCCCGGCTCAGGCAAGGGCACGCAGAGCGACAAAATCATTGCCAAGTATGGCTTGGGCCACATCTCCACCGGCGACGTGCTGCGCGGTGAAATCAAGAAAGGTAGCGAGCTGGGCAAAACGGCCAAGGCCTATATCGACAAGGGACAGCTCATCCCAGACGAGTTGATGGTAGACATTCTCGCCAGCGTGTACGATGGTTTTGGCAAAGACCACAAGGGCGTTATTTTCGACGGCTTCCCCCGTACCATTCCACAAGCCGAAGCCCTGAAGAAGATGCTCGCAGAGCGCGGACACAAGGTGGCGGCGATGATAGAATTGGACGTGCCCGAAGACGAGTTGATGAAGCGATTGTTGCTCCGCGGACAGCAGAGCGGGCGCAGCGACGACAACGAGGAGACCATCAAGAAGCGTCTCAACGTGTATCACAACCAGACATCGCCACTCATCGAATGGTATAAAGGCGAGGGCATTCACCATCACATCAACGGATTGGGCGAGCTGGACACCATCTTTGGCGATATAGCCGAGGTGATAGACAGCCTATAATGGCCATGCGGACGCTCGGGGCGCGGCGACGCCATCGCCCCAAGCGACCATGCCCTTTGGGCACGAATGGAGGGCGCGCCCACACATACGAATATCATATCACGCTTTAAGAAACAACGGTTATGGACAGCAACTTCGTGGATTATGTCAAGATAGTGTGCCGCTCTGGCAAGGGGGGCAAGGGCTCCATGCACCTGCGCCACGTGAAATACCAGCCCAACGGCGGGCCCGACGGTGGCGATGGAGGCCGGGGGGGCAGCATCATCCTGCGAGGCAACCATAACTATTGGACGCTGTTGCACCTGAAATACCAGCGCCATATCTTTGCCGAGCATGGCGGTAACGGAGGCAGGGACAAATGTCACGGCACCGACGGCAAGGACGTGTACATAGACGTGCCATGCGGCACGGTGGTGTACAACGCCGAGAACGGCAAGTATGTGTGCGACATATCGCGCGACAAGCAAGAGATCGTGCTGCTCAAAGGTGGCCGCGGTGGATTGGGAAACTACCAATTTCGCACCGCCACCAACCAAGCGCCACGCTACGCGCAGCCCGGAGAGCCGATGCAAGAGATGACCGTCATACTTGAGTTGAAGCTCCTCGCGGACGTGGGGTTGGTGGGCTTTCCCAACGCAGGCAAGTCTACACTGCTCTCCGCCCTGTCCAACGCACGCCCCAAAATAGCCAACTATCCGTTCACCACGCTTGAGCCTTCCATCGGCATCGTGAGCTACCGAGACCACCAATCGTTTGTCATGGCTGACATTCCGGGCATCATCGAGGGAGCCAGCGAAGGACGAGGACTGGGGCTACGCTTCCTGCGCCATATCGAGCGCAACTCGCTGTTGCTATTCATGGTACCCGGCGACAGTGAGGACTCGCGACACGACATCAAGCGCGACTACGACATATTGCTCAACGAGATAGAGAGGTTCAACCCCGAATTGTTAGACAAACACCGCGTGCTGGCGGTGACAAAAAGCGACCTTTTGGACGACGAACTGATAGGCATGCTGCGCGAGACACTACCCGACAACGTGCCCGTGGTGTTCATATCATCGGTGACAGGCTATGGGCTGGACGAACTGAAAGACGTGTTATGGAAGGCTCTCAACAGCGAGAGCAACAAGTTGCAAGACGCCATCGGCGAAGATGCCATCGTGCATCGTGACAAGGATTGGCAATTGTTCCAATCCGAGCAGCACGCCGAGGGCGTGGACGAAATCGTCACAGTGGACGAGGAGGATATCATAGACTTGGACGACGACGAGATGGACGACATCGACGAGCTTGACGATTACGAAATAGTGGAGCCCGAATGAACACGCCCTCGCCTCAACTTCTCTATTATGACATTGCCCCGGGGGTGACGGCTTTCTCCACGACCCGCCACGGTGGCGTGAGCCATGGCGCCTATGGCGAACTGAACATCAACGCTTATTGTGGCGACGACGAGGGGCACGTGGCTCGCAACCGCGAGTTGCTGGTCAAGAAGTTGGACCTGCCACCAACCCAACTGATAGTGCCCCACCAAACGCACGGAGTGGAGACACTGGTGGTGGACAACGATTTTTTGGCCTTGCCGGCCGAGCGGCGAGCCTTGGCACTTGAGGGCGTAGACGCCGTGATGACCCACTGCCAAAGCGTATGCGTGGGCGTGTCCACGGCCGATTGCATCCCTGTATTGATCTATGACGAGACCCATCACGTGGTGGCGGCGGCGCACGCTGGATGGCGAGGTACCGTCGACCGTATCGTGACAGCCACGCTGGAGCGTATGGCCACGCGCTATGGCACTCGTCCGCAAGACGTGAGGGCCGTGGTGGGGCCGGGCATATCGGTGAGAAACTTTGAGGTTGGACAGGAGGTTTACGACGCCTTCAGGTTGGTGGGCCACGACATGGGGCGCATAGCCAAGCGATATGGCAAATGGCATATCGACTTGCCCTTGTGCAACAAGCTGCAAATGGAAAGCTGGGGCGTGCCCACGGACAATGTTACTATGAGCGGCATCTGCACCTACGAGGCCGAGGCCGACTGGTTCTCGGCGCGCCGATTGGGCATCGCCTCAGGCAGGATATACAATGGATTGATACTAAGATAGAAAGGCATCAATCCAAAAATCAAAATTCAAAATATAAAGCCAGCCACGCTATTTGTTTCTCCTTTGTGACTTGCGGTTGGCACGTTGCTCTCTGTACTTGGCCTTTTGCTTGGCCGAGCCGGAACCATGCGCGCCAGTGACGTATTTCTTTTTCTTGGCCTTGGTCTTCACCTTGTCCGTGTCAGGGCGGTTCTTGGGGGCTGGCTTGAAGTTGATGCCCTCCTCAAGTATCTTGTCAAAATCGTCCATAGTGGTTGTTCTTGGTGTAATATCAAAAGTCAGGCGGCCCATCCTTGTCTGAGAAGTCCGGGCCGCCCACCGGTCTTTTTAATGATGGAACAGGCGCACGCCAGTAAAGGCCATGGCTATGCCATATTTATCACAAGTCTCGATGACATTGTCATCGCGAATGCTGCCACCCGCCTGCGCTATGTACTCCACGCCGCTCTTGTGGGCTCGCTCAATGTTGTCGCCAAATGGGAAGAACGCGTCTGAGCCAAGTGCCACCTTGGTGTTTTGGGCTATCCAAGCCTTGCGCTCCTCGCGCGTGAACGGCTCTGGGCGCTCGGTGAAGAACTGTTGCCACGCCCCGTCACGCAGCACGTCGTCGTACTCATCGGAAAGATACACGTTGATGACATTGTCGCGGTCGGCGCGGCGCATGTGCTCCTTGAACGGCAGGGACAGCACCTTGTCGCTCTGGCGCATCCACCACTCGTCGGCCTTGTTCCCGGCCAGTCGCGTGCAGTGCACACGGCTCTGCTGCCCGGCGCCGATGCCGATGGCCTGCCCATCCTTGACATAGCACACGCTGTTGCTCTGCGTGTACTTGAGCGTGATGAGTGCTATCCTCAAATCGCGCGTGGCCTCGGGCGTGAACGTCTTGTTCTTCGTGGGCACATGGTCGAAAAGCGCCTCGTCGCAGAGGTTCACCTCGTTACGTGCCTGCTCGAACGTCACACCAAACACCTGCTTGCGCTCCACAGGTTGGGGCGTATAGTTAGGGTCAATCTTGATGACACAGTAGCTGCCTCCTCGCTTTGCCTTGAGCACCTCCAACGCCTCGGGGGTGAAGCCGGGCGCGATGACGCCGTCGCTCACCTCGCGCTTGATGAGCAGCGCGGTCTCCTTGTCGCAAGTGTCACTCAGCGCACAGAAGTCGCCATACGAGCACATGCGATCCGCACCACGTGCGCGGGCATAGGCGGTGGCCAATGGGGTAAGCTCAAAATCAATGTCGTCGACAAAATAAATCCTTCTCAACGTGTCGCTTAGGGGCAACCCAACGGCTGCGCCAGCGGGCGACACATGCTTGAAACTGGTCGCTGCGGGCAGGCCTGTGGCGGCTTTCAGCTCTCTGACCAATTGCCAACCGTTGAGCGCATCGAGCAAATTGATATACCCGGCGCGACCATTTATCACCTCGATGGGCAACTCTCCCTGCTCCATGTAGACGCGAGCTGGTTTCTGGTTAGGGTTGCATCCGTACTTTAGCGCATATTCTCTCATTCTTGATAATATTTTAAAATTCTATCGCAAAGGTAGCTAAAAGATTGCAGAACAAGCCCCATCCACCCTCATTTTTTATCATTTGGCTGCACCTCGACATGCCCATGTGCACAACATCCTCTCTGCCCCAAGCCACGATTGCCGCTACCCTGCCATAAATAGTCTTGTCGTTTAGTTGCGCACGCACACGACACTTGAGCGCAATTATTATTGGAAAAAATTTATTCTTCACATATTTTTAACACGAAAAAGCGTTAACGCATCTGAAAAAGCACTAACTTTGCGGCGAGAAAACATAGCGAATACGTTAGTGTAAAAATGAAACGAGATTTGAGACCTCTTATGGTGGAGGTCGGAAAGAAAATGAAACGTGAACCGCACCGCCTGGCCATCGATTTTGACCATGTGGCCGCGGTTCTTTCCAAGCACCATATCAACTTGAACGCAGCGTCACTGAGAAAGTTGCGAGATGTCTTGATGGGCAAGCGCAAGCTCTCCAACGACACTTTGGACAGATTGGCATTGCTTGCCGGTTTTCAAGATTGGCGAGATCTTCGCGACGCCATTCACGGCGACACCGACGCCTCCATCAACTACGAGGACGACAGGGAGAAGCGGTGAGCGCGTCAAGAAAAAGGCTCACATGAAGGCCTGGCACCCTCAAAAAAAGCTCAATCCCTGTGTGGAGATTGAGCTTTTTATGGCTTGAAAAGACGCTGTGAGCGCCGTAACATCATTTAGTTTTTAGCGGGAGCAGAACTAATTCTCTCCTTGATGCGCGCTGCCTTGCCTGTGCGTTTACGCAGATAGTACAGCTTGGCGCGACGCACCTTGCCACGCTTGTTCACCTCGATGCTATCTATGGCCGGCGACTCGATGGGGAAAATACGCTCCACACCTACCGTGCCCGACATCTTGCGAACGGTGAAACGCTTCTTCTCGCCGTGACCGCTAATCCTGATTACAACGCCACGATAGAGCTGGATGCGCTGCTTGGTACCCTCGATGATTTTGTAACCCACGGTCACCGTGTCGCCCGCTTTGAACTCGGGATACTGTTTGCCGGTCGCAAATGCTTCCTCAGCAACTTTAATTAAATCCATTGTTTTGAACATTTAAAATTGTTTGTCGTTCCAACCCAACATGGCATGAGAACCCTTCCCTCAACCAGCGGTTAGGCCGAAAAGCGGTGCAAAGGTACAGCTTTTTATTGAATTATAGTTTGATATACGCATAAATTCTGCTATTTTTAACAATCAGTCAATTTTTCCGTGTGTCATGACACGCCATTTTATCATGATGCCCCGTGAACTGACAATAAAAGCCAAGAGAAGAGATACGATTATAAAAAAAAAGCATAACTTTGCATTTGCTTATGGAATCCGCAGCGCCACGTATATTAGTTAAAATAGTATAAAAAAAAGAGAACTCTTTTTACTTGCCATTATTTTCCTGTATATTTGTACTTGTTTATGATTATCATAAAATAATGTATCACACATACCCAACACAGGCATCAATATCAGCACGCATGCTACAACAAATGGACATGCGTTGCGGTGTGATAGCCTTAACAAACGTTACCACCCCCTGTTTATTAAGAATTATTTACAAGGTTATACTCCATATCCGATTTTTACAATGAGACGGATATATCTCAGCACATGATTTACACCATAAACCATGTGTCGAGAAAGTGTGCATCTGCAATCAAACTATATAAATTACAACAATACAAAAATTATTTAAAATTATGAGTAAAAATTACAACAACAAGACAAAGCACCGCAGCGCATGGTTTGCGCTTGTGCTGCTGATGATAACGGCTCTGCCCATCACCGCACAGAACGTAGGCGACAGGTTCCAAGTCGGAACCCTCTGGTATGAGGTGGTAGATGCCACGAAGCATACCGTGAAAGTGACATACGCAAACGAAAATTTGGATAAGGCGAAAGCAAGACAGCTGAAATTTGACAGAAATTTAGATTATGTAAATAATGGTACTAAAGGTGGTGATGATAAAGCTGATGGTACTTACAAAGGCTACAGCGGAAAACTGAATAATACAATAACCATTCCTGAAACAGTTAAGGATGCCAATGGCACGAACTGGAAGGTGGTAGCCATTGGTACCTGTGCATTCATCAATGAAAGAGGCTTTTATGTTGAAGACAAAGTTAACAATAAAGAAAAACGAATTCGATTAGATTTTGTTCTTCCTTCAACCATTGAGCACATTGAGGAGGCTGCCTTTTATCAAGCCTACGCATGTACTATCAACTTCCCTGAGGGACTGAAAACCATCGGAAGGCAAGCTTTTTATAGGACCGTTGTGGGTTATTATTATACTTATCGTAACACTAAATTTAGAAGACAAGCTAAAACACATCCTACCGTAACAATTACAATACCCGGTCAAACAGCTATAGGGCCTCAAGCTTTTGAGCAATGTTCAACTGCGGGTGCGACTTTGTCATGTCCGAACATCAGGTACTTGGGTTATCAGGCTTTCAAAGGCTCTGGATTTCTGATGGAAGTTCCCAAATCGGCAAATCTCGGGGTAAAACCCGCAGGTACAGATACTGAAATTACAGATTTGTATAAAACCTTACCTGGTGTTGATCAGCGGTCGGGAGTAGAAGCCTTTGCAGGGTCTATATCTAAGTCTGTAACCTTGCAAGATGGCATAACAACGATCCCGACGGGTATGTTTGACAAAGCATTTAGGGGAAATCTTGACAAGAATAACATAAAGAAGTTCGAAATTCCCCTTTCGGTGACGACCATAGAAGAAAGAGCTTTCGCAAATGCTGGTATTCTTAGTTTTAGCGAATTGTCTGTAGTAAAGAAGATTGGTGCAAGGGCTTTTGAAAATGGTAAGCTGGCAGGTGATTTTGTTGTTCTTGACAATGTTGAGGAAATAGGCAATGAAGCCTTTAAGGGAAATGAACTGCTGACAGGATTTACATTGAAAGGCAGTGACAACTGCACGGTAGGTGCGGGCTTTCTCGAAGGATGTACTAATGTGGAATATCTTGACTTACGCGACGTGAATAGCACGGTAGTTAAGAACAATCTGAAGAATTTGTCACGCGAAGCGAACTCAACCACGATTACAGCAGGTCTGCCAACCCACACGCTCGTTTACCTACCCAATGTGTCGGACATCAGTATTGCGGCTGGTCAGGATGTGAACTTTGTCAAGAGTGGTGGCACATGTACCAAATTGGTTTTGGTAGACGGTGCGGATTACGAGTTCCCTTATGCCATCACAGCCTATGAAGTGGTTTATCAGCGCGACTTGCCTTCCCTCTCTCACTTTATCGAAGGCAAGAACTGTTTCACTATCTTCCTGCCATACGCTGTGAAACTGCCGAAGGGTATACGCGCATACAATTTGGATTATTTGAATAAAAAAGGCAATACTGAAACTTATATGTTCAAGTCAATCCCCGACAAAGACAAAGACATACTTAAGGCGAACACACCCTACCTGCTGCGCATCACCGATGGTAAGACTCATAGTTCGGAGAAGTTCGAGGCTGTCGGCAATCCCGTGGTAATTGCTGCGTCTGGTGAAAAGCTTCCGAAATCTAAACTTCTTAAGCCGCAATGCTTCGTCAAAGCCGAATCAGACCAAAGCTACGCTTTCTATGGCAGCACTGAAAGAACCTCAATCTATTGGTATAAAGATGGTAACATTGGTGGTGAGACGAATAAAGACTTTTGCCCTTGGGTGCTGAACGTAAATTACCCAGGAAAAGATGTATGGAGGCAGTATGCTACTAAAAAAGAAGAATTTGTGCCACCATTCCGGGGTTTTATTTTGCGCATTCCGGGGACTCCAGGTGCCAAGCAGTTCACGGTGCTCTCGGAAGGAGAGACGACGGGCATCAGTGATGTGACAGGAAACACCGATGTACAGCAAGGTGCACAGCGCATATACACTATGGACGGCCGCTATGTAGGCACCGACTTCGACAGTCTGCCATCGGGCATGTATATCATGAAGGGTAAGAAAACATTAAAGACGAAATAAAGATGAACACTAAAGATAAAAAGATAAGCAACGCTGCTGACGACAGACGCACCTACCTGTCGCCACGCACCGAAATCACTAAAATGGATACGAACGCTAGCATGATGGAAACCTGGTCAATACCACGTGACGGTTATGATGCTGGTGTTGCCAATGGAAAGAAGTGGCAGGGTGACGACTTGGACTCGTGGGACGAAGAGGATGCCAACGATGAAAACAACTGGGGAAGCGTGTGGTAACCCTCGGCATGCGTGCCGAGAATAGTCCTGCAACTACTCATGACATAAAATAAAGTGGGAGGGAACCAATGGTTTCCCTCCCACTTTGTTTTGCCCCCATGAACGTTTGTTGACATCAAATATTTCCCTACCTTATTAAAAATATTAAGGACACTATAGAATTTCAATCTCAAAAAAAACGAGATTAAGTATGTAATCGCTAAAAAATGTTTACCTTTGCACCCGCAAGTCGCTACATCACCGGCCTTAACATCATATTGAAAGTGTATCAGACTTCATAAAACATAAACCTAATATTCAATGAAAAAGGGAATAATGACAATGCTATTGGCATCATTGGCTGTGATGTCAGCAACCGCACAAAACAAGCCAACCAAATGGATCAACAACGTAAAACTCTCCGGGTATGCCATGACGCAATACCAATATACTGGGCAGGAGGGTGCCAAAGCCAATTCTTTCAACATACGTTTGGGTCGACTAAGCCTCGATGGACGCGCCGCCAAAGACTGGTATTGGAAAATTCAACTACAGTTTAACGGCAACACCACTAAATTGGCCACAGCGCCCAAAGTGGTGGACGCATTCGCCGAATGGCAGCGTTACGATTTTTTCAAAGTGAAAGTGGGACAGTTTAAACGCCCATTCACCTTTGAAAACCCCATGAACCCCATTGGCCAAGGCTTTATGAGCTACGCTCAAATCATCATGAAACTGGCGGGATTTACCGATCGCTCGGGTATGCACTCGAGCAATGGTCGAGACATTGGCGTGCAGTTGCAAGGCGACTTCTTGAAAAACGCAAAAGGCCGCAACCTCTTGCACTATCAGGTGGGCGTGTACAACGGACAGGGTATCAACGTCAAAGACGTGGACGAGCAGAAAGATATTATCGGTGGCGTGTGGGTAATGCCTGTGCCTGGCATGCGCATAGGCGTGTTCGGGTCAGAAGGCTCGTACAGCAGAAAGGGCATATGGAAAAACGACCAAGGCAACAATGTCAGTGGCGTGCGCAAGTTGCCACAGCACCGCTATGCCATATCGGGCGAGTATAAATTTGACGATTGGACGTTACGCTCAGAGTATGTACATTCCACTGGCAAAGCCTTCAGGACAACCTACAACTCTCCCGCCGACCTCAGCAAGTGCGACGTGAACGAGACACTCGGCAACAAGGCCGATGGTGTATACGCGCTTGTCATAGCGCCAGTAATCAAGAGCAAGCTCTATGCCAAGGCGCGCTACGACATGTACCGCTCCAAAGGCACATGGGGCTCGAGCAAATCGCTCTACGAAGTGGGCGCCAACTATAAATTTAACAAAAACGTTCAGCTCAACGCCGAGTACGCGAGGGTGAACGACCGCTCACTTGCCAACCACAATTACGACATGATAGACGTACAGTTGGACTTCATGTTCTAACAACATGTTCCAACAACAAAACCGCCGGCACGTGTGTGCCGGCGGTTTTGTTGTTGTAGCAATTGCATTTCAAAAAGTATCTATTAACTCTATTTGGACGTCGTCGCTTTCTTGGAGTTGGCGGTCTTGCCTCGCCTACCGGTCGTGGCGGTCTTCTTTTTGTCCACACCCGCTGTTTTACTTAGCTTGGCGGCAGCCTCCATTTTTTCTATCTTGGCTTGCAAACGAGCTATCTCCTTGTCCTTCATAGCAATCTCCTCGCCCTCGTTTTTGATGGTGGTGAGCAGCGAATTGAGCTGTTCGTTGTCGATGTCGGTGGAGTAACGGTCGTTTATGCGAGTTATAAAATCGCCCAAGATATTCATATAATTGGTGAACGCATCAAACGCGCTGCTATAGATACCACGGTCTAACCCCACGTTGGACGGTTTGGTAGTCATAAACCTGAAGTTATTGCTGGCCTGCAGATAGTCCCAGTCTTGGTTTATGCGCGGATCGTCGGCAATGCGCACACGCTCCGCCACGCTGTAGAGTTTCTCAAACGCCTCTCGCTGCATGGGATTTCCTAACCAGCAGCTCACGTCACGCTCCTCGTCCACCCAAGACAGCGCGTCGGGCACGTCAAGGGCGGCCACACTCTTGACATTGCGGCAAATTTCTGATGGAGTGGAGAATGTTATCCCTTTGGCTTGGGCAAATTTAGGCAACGCATGGATGAAATCGAGAATGTTTGACGATAACGGTTGTGCAATGCCAAGCGCCGACAGCTCCATGAATATGTTTATCACTTGTGAACCCTCGGGCAGTTTGGCGATAGAGTCTATGTATTGGTCGGCAAACATGGGGTAGCCTTCCCATTCGGCATTGTTAAACCTTAGGCTGATATCATCGCTGCGCTTGATGTCGCGTAGCAGCAACTTGAGCTTCGGGGCCAAGGCGCAATGATACACATAGTGAGCCGACTTCCATCCCAACACATGCTTGGCACCCTCGGTGAGCATGCCTTTAAAGCCCATATTGGCAGCCATAAGGCCAATATCGTCGCTATAGATAAGCGAAGAGTTGCGCAGCACTGTCGGAGTCTTGCCAAAATATTCCTTGATTTTGTCACATTGCTTCCTGACGTCTTTAGTGAAACACTCACTGTCGATGAGTGACGAAAGACCATGCGAATATGGTTCGGCCAGAAATTCCACGCAGCCAGTTTGGTTCATGGCTTGCAACTTTTCGATAATTTGTGGGGCGTGCATCTCCAATTGCTCAATGCCCACTCCCGATAGCGAGAACGCCACCTTGAAGTAGCCATTGCTCTCCTTGATCATTTGCTCAAGCGTGTTGAGAGCCGGCATATAAGATCGCTCCACAATGTCATTAATGCTTCGCTCGTTCTCGTAATCGTCGTAATAATAATGGTCTGTGCCGATATCGAAGAATCGATACCGCTTGAGATGTATGATCTGATGTATCTCGAAGTATAAGCAAATTGTCTTCATTGGTCTATGCAATTTGATGGTTAAATATTCGTATTATTGCTTCTGCTATTGCGTTTTTCCCCTCATTCTTATATTTTGAGAAATAAACCTCGCGAATTATGGATTATCTATTACCAAGCGTGCGCATGTACAGCTGCCTGATCCACGCTCCCACTTTCTCCCATGTGATGCCGGCCACCTCTCGCTTGCCCTCTTGTTGCAAATAGTTGAATAGGCTCTCATTGTGGCAAATGCTGTAAATGGCATCGGCCATGGCGTGGATGTCCCAATAGTCGAGCTTGATACAGTTGGTCAATATCTCGGCGCAACCGCTCTGTTTGGATATGATGGCAGGCGTGCCACACTGCATAGCCTCCAACGGCGAGATGCCAAAGGGCTCGCTCACCGAGGGCATGACATACACGTCTGATGCCTTGAGGCACTCGTACACCTGTTTGCCGCGCATGAAACCGGGAAAGTGAAAGCGGTCGGCGATGCCGCACTCGGCCGCCAAATAGATCATTTGCTCCATCATGTCGCCCGACCCAGCCATGCAAAAACGAATGTGACGCGTGCGATGCAGCACCATGTTTGCCGCCTCGACAAAATACTCAGGACCCTTCTGCATGGTGATACGGCCCAAAAATGTCACCACCTTCTCCTTGTTATTGTAGTCTGACCGAGGTATAGACTCATACTCCTCGCTTAATGGGTACACCGCATTGTGCACGGTGAAGACCTTTCGCGGGTCTTGGTGATACTGGTTGATGACCGTGTTTCGAGTGAGATTGCTCACGCACATGATACAGTCAGCGTGGTCCATGCCATCTTTCTCTATGGAATAGACCGTTGGGTTTACCTGTCCACGACTACGGTCATAGTCGGTAGCATGCACATGTATACACAATGGCTTACCGCTCACCTGCTTGGCGTGGATGCCTGCCGGGAACGTGAGCCAGTCGTGCGCATGGATAATATCAAACTCCTCCGTCCGGGCCACCACGCCCGCAATGATCGAGTAGTTGTTGATTTCCTCATGCAAGTTGGCTGGGTAGCCACCAGCGAAATCCATGCATCCAAGCTCGTCAACGTGCATATAGTTGAAATCCGCATATATATGGTCACGGTAACGATAGTAATCTTGTGGGTCCATCACATGCTCCACCCTACTCTTCACATAGTCGTAGTCCACGTTACGATAAGCTATGGGCACGTGGTTCATGGGCACGATGCGCGCGTGCGACCTGTCTTCGTCGCCCCAAGGTTTGGGCAAGCACAGCGTGATATCCACGTCACCTTGGGCGTGCAAGCCTTCCGTGATGCCATAGTTGGCGGTGGCCAAGCCACCATACACATGGGGAGGAAACTCCCATCCAAACATCAATACTTTCATTTGCCTTTCCTCCCGTTAATATTTATATTTTTCCATCTGCTCCAACGAACGCAGTATCTCGGCCACATTCATGGCAAACGACATGGCCCCGCGCCCGTAAAAAGGAGGGTTACCATCAAAAAGCTCAGGCAGCGTGGCTATACAATGATTGAACATCTCATCCTCGTAGCCCACCATTTGGCGCTCTATAAAACTTAGGCGAGAGCCTTTGTACAGTTTCAAGCAAGCCTCTATGAAAAATCCTTCGAGCCAAGGCCAAGCCGTGCCTTGATGGTATGCCCGGTCGCGCTGTATCTGCGGACCCACGTACATGGGATTGTAGCCCCCACTCTTGGGCGACAGTGTGCGCAGGCCTTTGGGTGTGAGCAACTCCCGGGTGCATATATCAACGACACTCTTGCGCTGGCTTTGCGACAGGGGCGAATAATCGAGCGCGGCCGCGAAAATCATGTTGGGCCTCACGCTCCAATCTGTCTTGCCCTCGGTCACGTAGTCGAAGAGATAGCCATGCTCGTTGACGAATGTCTCCACAAAGGCTTTTTGGCAGCGATCAGCCATTTGCTCATAGTGGGCGGCCTCACGCTTGGCGGTCTCGTCGGCCTTCGTGGCATCGTCTCCAACCAAGATGCTGGCGGCAAACATCAGCGCATTATACCATAATGCGTTAAACTCCACTATATAGCCGGTGCGCGGCACCACTGGCCGGCCATCTATCACGGAGTTCATCCACGTCACTGGGCTGTCGGCGCCATCGGTCTTAAGCAGGCCGTTATCATCCAAAAGCAGATTGGGATGTCCTTGGCCTTCTATATATTTAATAATGTCTATGATGAGCTTTCCATATTTCTCACGGCACGCCTCCACGCCTTTGACTCGGGCATACTGTTGCATACACCACACGGCCCACAGTGGCACGTCGGGCTGTTCTATCTCATAGAGCTTTACGGTGAGTGGCTGGCCACGCATAAACTCACGCAAGCCCTTCTCTGCCGTGGCCATCACAGCCTCGAAATAGTCGGCCTCTTCAATGGAAAGCGTCAGTCCGGGCAGGGCGATAAAGGTGTCGCGAGCCCGCGCTTTGAACCATGGGTAACCAGCCAAGATGTAGTTGTCGCCACTCTTGTCTTTGTTATGGAACTGGTGTGCGGCGTTGACCAAGCAGTGGAAGAAATTATCGCGGGGCGAACGGTCATCCACTTCTTTGTCGAATAGCGATCGCAACACGCGTGTGTTACTCTTCGAGGTGGACGCGGCAAACACCACGCTGTCGCCCTTGCGCACGTTCAACTCGAAATATCCAGGCACGTACAGGTCTTCGTTAGACGCATATCCGCGCTCCTGCTCCTTAGGATATTCAATGCCCCGATACCAATCTGGCTCATACACGAAGCTCACTTTGCGAGAGAACTGCATGAAAAGCTCCGGATAACCAGCGTAGAGACATGTCTTGATGCCATTGTCTACCTCTTGATAGTCACGATTGAGCACGGTGTTCTCGTGCGTAAACTGCCGCATGCTGCGAAAAGCCAAGAAGGGCTTGAAGCGCAAGGTAGTGGCCGAGTGCGCGTCTACGAGCGTGTATCTCACCAAGAGCCGGTCCTCGTGGTGCTGAAACACCACCTCCTTTTTCAATATAACGCCACCCACACGATACACGGTGGTGGGCACCTTGTCACAGTCAAACTCGATGATATACTTGTGCCCATTAGGGCTGTAGTTGTTGCCTTGGTACTTGTGTAAGCCAAGATTGAACGCCGCACCGTGTTGCATCACGGTGCAATCGAGCGACGACAGCAATACATGGTTCTCATCATCAAGCTCGGGCACGGGCACAACTAACAACCCATGATATTTTCTCGTGTTGCAATCCACAATGGTAGAGCAGGCATACGCTCCCGAACGGTTGGTGCGCAACACCTCCCTTGACAGCGATTCTTGCAGGTTTACCATCTGGGCTCGCTCAAATTTTAGATAACTCATAGCAGTTAATTAAGGCTGTTAATGATCATAGTAGGTAGTCATCAGGTGGAACAAGCGGGCCAAAACCCCTTGATTCGCATCTATGCCAAAGTTATAAAAAAGAATATACAGTGCAAAACTTTCTTACAAATATTTTTTGAATTACATCGTTTTTTACCGCTTTGACGCACTTATGCGCCCCGCACGACCCTTACACCACTTGCCGGCACCCATCCACGAGTGCAAAAACACACCTAAAGCCACCATATCTCAAACGATTTTTCGTACCTTTGCACCCCGTTAACACCAAGAAATGGTTTACAAAGAATATTACAAGTCTATCATCCAGTTGGGGTTTCCTATTGTCATCGGTCAAGTAGGCACCATCGTATTGTCATTTGCCGACACCATCATGATAGGTCACCACTCCACTCCCGAGCTTGCCGCAGCCGCCTTCGTGGGGCAGATGTTCATGCTCGGCATACTCGTGGCCATGGGCTTCGCCTATGGTCTCACCCCATTGGTGGGTAGCAGCTACGGCCGCGAGGACATGGGGCGCATAGGCGCGCTCGCTCGAAACGCCTTGGCGGCCAATACCCTCGTAGCCGCATTGTTGGTAGCCATATACACCGTGCTCTACTTTTTTCTCGACAAATTGGGGCAACCCGAGGAGCTGTTGCCCTATATGCGACCTTATTATATCGTAAACCTCATATCGCTGCCGTTCGTCTGTTGGTTCAACGTTTTCAAGCAGACGGCCGACGGCATGACCCACACCACCATGCCCATGTGGATACTTCTCGGTGGCAACTTGGTCAACATCGTGGGCAACTACGCGCTCATCTATGGCAAGATGGGTTTACCGGAGCTTGGCATCCTTGGCGCGGGCCTTGCCACTATGGGCTCACGCATGATCATGGCCATTGTCATCGCCACGATGTTTTTAAGCGCGCGCCGCTACCGTGCCATTGCCGAGGCTTTCTGGTCGAGCCGCCTCACTGGCTCTGACCAACGAGAACTGCACCGCATGGGATGGCCGTTGGGCATGCAGATGGGCATGGAGTCGGGCGCATGGTCGCTGTGCAGCCTTATCGTGGGATGGATAGGCGCATGGTCGTTGGCAGGGCATCAGGTCATGCTGTCTATCAGCCAGCTGTTCTTCCAGTTCTATTACGCCATCTCCGCGGCTGTCGCCATTCGCGTGAGCCTGTTTCATGGGCAGGGCGAATACAGCAAGGTCAAACCCACAGCATGGGCCGGCTTTCACCTTTGCTGCGTGGTGGCACTACTCGTCTCGGTACCCGTATGGCTGCTGCGCCATGAGATAGGTTGGCTCTTCACCGACTCACCAGAAGTGGTGTCTATCGTGGCGGGCGCCATCATGCCCCTCATTATCTATCAGATACCCGACGGATTGCAGTGTGTATTCTCCAACTCGCTGCGCGGTCTGGCTAACGTCAAGCCTCTTATGGGTGTGGCTTTCGTGGCCTATTTTGTCACGTCCATCCCCCTGAGCTATTGGTTTGGCATCGGCTTAGGCGGTGGTTTGGTAGGCGTATGGTTCGCGTTCCCCATCGGTCTTCTCATCGCCGGCAGTCTTTATTATTATTTTTTCAGGCGCACCCTCGCACGATTGTGGCAAGGGCGCTAACCTCATCGTTTGCCATCGCCACACCACACGCTTTATGTTTACCACCCAATCGCAACGCGATGAGGCGTTAAAGCTGACGTCATGAGGCAGCAATGGCAATACGTCAAGATAACATTTTGACCAAGAAAGCCTCTCCTCAAACACAATATGCTATATTACAACCTCGTAAGAAAAGCTCCCATTTTTATATATTTACGCCACATAGTCACCCTCGTTTTGAAATACATAAATCGCAATCGCCTTTTTTACCCTGCCTTATTGACCAATATTTTCTCATACACAAAAAAACATAAGCTATTATTTGGCCATATCACAAAAAAGGCATACCTTTGCACACGCTAAACGAATTGTTGCCGTTGATGCGACGCAAAAGTTAGCCACGGGGTGTAGCGCAGTCCGGTAGCGCTCCTGGTTTGGGACCAGGCGGTCGCAGGTTCGAATCCTGTCGCCCCGACTCCATTATTACGGCGCATGTCAAATTATGACATGCGCCTTTTGTTTTTCCGTCATAACGACGAGGCATGCCACCAAGTTTCTTTTAAACTCGATACATGCTCACCATCGCGTCGCAGGCGCTCACTGAAGACACTACGGCTCAGCTGATATTTAATGGGGGAGCTAAAGGCTCAGTAAGCTTTTACTTTGGGGGAGATACCGTAGGTCACTACGATTGTGGTAACCATGTATAACCGCAAACAGGATTAAAAACAAGAAGGCATGACGCAGGCGTAAAAGCTCACACGCGCAAATTTCTACCGCACTCAGACGCTTCTTGAGTCCAGTGCAGCCATCTTCATTCATTCTTCGCTCCCCACTCTTCTCTCCTTACTCCTTATTCTTCATCTTGTAAAATATAATTACTGTTTTTTGATCATTATTTTCGAGTCATCCAGAGCGAAAATGGCTATCTTTTTTTGTCAAAACCAAGTTGGGCGTTACCAAAAATCATAAGCCTGTCGCGATTGGTGCTTTCTCATAGCATGATTAAGCCTTATTGGCAGTGCGAAAGAGCCTCAATCACGCTGCGATTACAACCTTATCATCATGCCATTTGATACTCAACCGCAGACCACAAAATAGGAGAATAAAGGCTGTTTTTTAAAAGATGCTGAATGTCAATCATTTACAAACTATCGCATATTTCGCGTATTTCGGACGAAGGCAAACTTATTTTTAAATAAGCGAATTTGAGAGGGTTATTTGTTAAAATAATTGACTATTTCTAATTTTTCAAAAACCGCGTTCGGGACAAGCAGGTTTTTAAGGAGATAAACCGAAAACGAGTAAATATTCTGTCGCTATCTTGAAACGTACACACGCACCCATTCGCCGCCACCTACACAGTACATGGCGAGCGTCTCCTCAAAAAACATACGGGCATTTATTGTGGGTTAATCTCAATAGCAAAATGAAACGCCATACTTTTTCTACTGAGCCGAGGCTGTACCTTAACAGATGGATTGAATTTTCTCTATATTTGTCTCGCACCATTTTTCCGAAAATAAAACGTTAAGAGAGTGCCTCTTTTTCTTGTATCATCAAATAACATTATATTAGACCCATCTTTTGTATAATAGTTCATTAGTGTCCCGTTAAAATAGGGACCAGTTAAATATTAATCAAATAACCCCGGAAAGAGGGGACAATCGAGTTCTTTGACATTATTGAAATCAG
>NZ_QENY01000018.1 GCF_003096815.1 Hallella colorans | reverse complement strand
GTACGAAACTGTCTTTAGCAATCATAGTTTTACCTTGATTATTTAATGTTTATGCGACTGCGTCGCATTCTTCTGCAAACTTAGAGCAAATTCAGTAATGAGAGGACGTGTAAACGCAATAAGGACGTTCAAGGGCTTAGTTGCGGATTTGAGGGTAAACGTCTGTCGCATAAATTTTATCAACGACTCACTCGGTTGCAATTCCTCACAAAAACCATCTCTTTTGGCAGTTTGAGCCACTTTCGGTTTCTTGCAATTTTTAGATTGCTCCCTTTCTCTTGTCTCAAAACATAAGTACCATCTTTTGTGAAAGAGAAAGTGGCTGTAAGATCCTCGCTCCCATAATCGTTGATAACGCTGAGCTCAATGGTTTTGGCATCCTTGATGGTAGAGGCGGTGAACAGCCATTTACGTCCGTCTTGATAATCGCCAAGATAGCCCGACATCTCACCGTACACTTCTTGGCGTGGTACAATCACGTTGTTGTGATAAGCGTCGAGCACGATATAAATATTAAATTCTTTGTTGTCAAACCTGCCTTTGAACGTCGTCGAGTCCAAATCGCTTGTTGCATTTTGTGCAAATGCCGACACAGCGGACAGAATGCACACAAGGACGAAAATGAGCTTTTTCACCATAATGACTATTTGTTTTTTGCAAAGATAATGTTTTAAATCAAGAAGTGGTTTGTTTTTAATAAATTATAGCATTGAAAATTTGTCTTATACATTATTTATCTTATCTTTGCATGAAAAGTATCGATTAATGACAACAACAGAAATGCTGTTTCCTGATTATATTTTCGAGTCGAGTTGGGAAGTGTGTAACAAGGTCGGAGGTATATACGCGGTGCTATCTACGCGAGCCAAAACACTACAAGATAAGATAAAAGACCGTATCATTTTTATAGGTCCCGATTGTTGGAAAGAAAAACCGAGCCCCTATTTTATAGAAGATTCAAACCTTTTTTCGGATTGGAAAGAACAAGCAGACACTGACGGATTGCATGTCAGGGCCGGTCGCTGGGACATTCCAGGGCATCCTATTGCCATCCTTGTAGATTTTGATATCTTCTACAACAACAAGAATGACATATATGCCAAGCTCTGGGAAGACTTCCAAGTGGACAGCCTCCACGCTTACGGCGACTATGACGAGGCGTCCATGTTCTCTTATGCCGCGGGGCGGGTGGTAGAAAGCTTTTATCGATTTTATCTCAATCGCACACTCAAGGTGGTTTATCACGGCAATGAGTGGATGACAGGGTTGGGATTGTTGTACATCAAAAAACACCTGCCAGAGGTGGCCACCATTTTCACCACGCATGCCACGAGCATAGGTAGAAGCATCGCTGGCAACAACAAGCCCCTCTATCAATATCTCGACGCCTATAACGGCGACCAAATGGCAGGCGAGCTCAACATGCAGAGCAAGCACTCCATCGAGAAGCAAACGGCCCATCACGTGGATTGTTTCACCACCGTGAGCGACATCACCGCCCAAGAGTGCGCTAAGTTGTTGGACAAGCCAGTGGACGCGGTGCTGCCCAATGGTTTCGAGGCTAATTTTGTGGCCAAGGGCACAGCCTTTTCGGTCAAGCGGCGTAAAGCCCGCAAACGCATGCTCGAGGTGGCCAACGCGTTGTTGGGTACGAACCTCGGAGACGACACCTTAATTGTCTCCACAAGTGGGCGGTACGAATACCGCAACAAGGGCATCGACGTTTTCATAGAGGCGATGAGCAGGCTGAGGCACGAACCAAAGCTAAACAAGAATGTTGTTGCCTTCATAGAAGTGCCAGCGTGGGTAGCCGCCCCAAGGCAAGATTTGCTACAGCGTTTACAAACGGGCAATATTTTTACAGAGCCACTACCACGTCCCATCGTCACCCATTGTTTACACAACGCCAACGAAGATCGTGTTATGGGCATGATGAACGCCCTTGACATAAGAAACGACGCGGACGACAAGATTAAGATAATCTTCGTGCCTTGCTACCTCACTGGCCACGATGGCATATTCGACATGCCTTATTATGATATAATAATAGGTGGCGACCTGTCCGTCTACCCATCTTATTACGAGCCATGGGGGTATACACCGTTAGAGTCCATAGCTTTCAAGGTGCCCACGATAACCACCGATTTGGCAGGATTTGGTCTTTGGGTAAACACTGTTATGGGTCATTATGGCGAGATAGAAGATGGCGTGAAAGTGGTGCGACGCACCGATTACAACTACAATGAGGTAGTCGAGGCTATCAAAGATACGGTTGTGGACTATGCCAACATGGCTCCGGCAAAGGTTAAAACCATTCGCGAGAAAGCCGGAAAACTATCCAAAAAAGCATTGTGGAGCCATTTCATAGCTTATTATGAACGAGCTTACGACATGGCTTTAAGAAAAGCGGAGAATAGAAAAATACAAAAACAATAATAAAATAGATAGACAGTTATGAAAATCAAATCTAATTACACCGACACTCCCAAATGGAAAGAGGTGTCGATTAAGTCTCGTCTACCCGAAGAGTTGAACGGTTTGAATGAGATAGCGCATAATCTTTGGTGGGCTTGGAACTACGATGCTCGCAGCCTGTTTAAGAGTTTGGATGAAAATTTGTATGAAGAGGTGGGGCATAATCCTGTCATGCTTCTTGATCGTCTTAGCTACGACCGCAAAGAAGCGATAGTGAAAGATGTGGCATTGATGCGAAAAGTTAAAAAGGTTTATGCCAACTTTCGTGCCTACATGGATGTCGAGCCTGACAAGAAACGGCCATCCGTGGCCTATTTCTCTATGGAATACGGTCTTAACCAAGTGTTGAAAATATATTCTGGCGGTCTCGGAATGCTTGCTGGCGACTATTTGAAAGAGGCCTCTGATTCTAATGTTGACCTATGCGCCGTAGGCTTTTTGTATCGTTATGGCTACTTTACCCAGACGCTATCCATGGATGGTCAACAAATCGCCAAATATGATGCGCAGAACTTCAACTCATTGCCCATAGAGCGAGTACTTGACGCTAACGGAGAACAAGTGGTGGTAGACGTGCCCTATCTCAACTACCAAGTGCACGCCCTGGTATGGTGCGCCAATGTGGGGCGTATCAAATTATACCTGCTGGATACCGACAACGAGATGAATTCTGAATTTGACAAGCCTATCACCCACTCCTTGTATGGCGGCGATTGGGAAAACCGTCTGAAACAAGAAATCCTCCTTGGCATTGGCGGAATACTCACTTTGAAAAAACTTGGCATAAAAAAAGATGTGTACCATTGCAACGAAGGCCATGCCGCTCTTTGCAATCTACAACGCCTTTGTGATTATATCGACGAGGGATTGACCTTCAATCAGTCTATGGAACTGGTTAGAGCATCGTCGCTTTATACAGTGCACACGCCTGTCCCAGCAGGTCATGACTATTTCAGCGAGGACCTGTTTGGAAAATATATGGGTGGTTATCCTGAGAAATTGGGTATTTCATGGGATGAGTTTATCGGCATGGGACGACAAAATCCAGATGACCACAGTGAGCGTTTCTGCATGAGCACGTTCGCTTGCAACACATCGCAAGAAGTAAACGGCGTGAGCAAACTGCACGGATGGGTAAGCCAAAAAATGTTTGCGCCTATCTGGTCAGGCTACTATCCAGAGGAAAATCATGTGGGATATGTTACCAATGGCGTCCATTTCCCCACATGGGCTGCCACAGAGTGGCGCAAAGTGTATGATAAATACTTTGATCCGAGCTTTATGAGTGACCAAAGCAACGAGAAGATTTGGCACGCTATATACGATGTTCCAGACGATGAGATCTGGAAAACACGCATGGCCCTGAAGAAGAAATTGGTGGATTACATCCGCGAGAAGTTCACGCAGTCGTGGCTTCGAAATCAAGGCGACCCTGCCCGGGTGGTCTCATTGCTCAACAACATCAACTCCAACGCATTGATGATAGGCTTCTGCCGTCGTTTTGCCACTTACAAACGCGCCCACCTGCTATTTACGGATATAGACCGCCTAAACAGCATCGTAAACAACCCGGACCGCCCCGTGATATTCCTTTTCTCAGGAAAGGCGCACCCCGCGGATGGCGCAGGTCAAGGCCTGATTAAAAAAATCTACGAGATAAGCCAACGCCCCGAGTTCCTTGGCAAGATTATTTTCCTTGAGGACTATGACATGCAATTAGCTCGAAGATTGGTATCAGGTGTAGACATTTGGATGAATACTCCCACCCGTCCGCTTGAGGCATCTGGAACATCAGGTGAAAAAGCCGAGATGAATGGTGTTATAAACCTCTCAGTTCTCGATGGATGGTGGGTGGAAGGCTATCGTGAAGGTGCTGGCTGGGCATTGCCACAAGAGCGTACGTATCAAAATCAGGCATACCAAGACCAACTGGACGCAGCCACGATCTATTCATTGTTAGAGAACGAAATCATACCGCTCTACTATGATCACGGCAGGAAAAGCTATAGTGAAAAGTGGATAAAAGTTATCAAAAACTCTATCGCCACCATCGCTCCACACTATACCATGAAGCGTCAGCTGGACGATTATTACAACAAGTTCTACAATAAGGAGGCTGCTCGCTTCAAAAAACTATCCGCCAACAACAACCAATTGGCTAAGGACATCGCCTTATGGAAAGAGACAGTGGCTGAGCGTTGGGATAGTATAAAAGTGGTGAGTAAGAGCACCGAACTGTTTGACAATGGGGGTGAAACAGGCGTTAAATTCCATTTGAGTTATGTGATAGACGAACAAGGACTTGATGACGCCATCGGATTGGAACTCGTCACGATGAAACCAGAGACTGATCCCTCAGACTATCAAATACATCGTGTATTTGAATTTAAGCAAGTGGGCCACGAGGGCAACAACTACACCTTCGAGCTTGAGGTTGAACCCGACATCGCAGGAACTTATCGTAGCTGCGTACGCATGTTCCCCAAGAATGCTAACTTGCCTCATAGACAAGATTTCTGCTACGTAAAATGGCTTGATTAATCTAATTAGTGAACAATATATAGACAAGACGGATGCCTACATACATAAAGATGTAGGCATCTGTTGTTTTGTCATTATATTAAAAATATTTACCACTATATGGTTTCATACTTGCTGATCAATTTGTATATTTGCAAAGAGTAATGATTATGCACAACCCATCCGTGGTCTAATCCACGGCAAAAAAACAATAATATGAAATACATGATGATGTCAATTTTAACCGCATTAGGGCTCGGGACAAGTTCTTGCGCCCAGCAAGAAAACATCACTTCGGTAGATGCTAACCATTTTGAAAATGCCATTCATGCCAACAATGTCCAGTTACTCGATGTTCGCACCGCAAACGAATATGCCGAAGGGCACATAGCCTATGCCACCAACATCGACGTACAACAAAACGATTTTCTTGCCAAGGTGGAACAATCATTCAGCAAAACAAAGCCAGCATACGTCTATTGTCGTAGTGGCAAACGCTCGATGATGGCCGCCAACAAGCTTGCCAAGACAGGCTACAAGGTCATAAATCTGCGTGGCGGTATCTTGGAATGGATAGACGCAGGCAAACCTATCAATCGATAATCGGCAAGAAGCACCCCTCCACCAGTCGCATAGCCCAAAACATTTGGGCGACCGCATGGCTTGATGGAAAACTTGTTCGAAACTTTGCCACTTAAAAAAGCAACAAGGCATGTGGTTAATATTGGCTTTTCTCTCAGCGGCATTATTAGGCTTTTACGACTCGTTCAAGAAAAAATCGCTCACGGGCAACGCCGTGATACCTGTGCTCTTTCTTAACACCGTATTCTCATCACTTATTTTTTTGCCATTCATCATTATCTCAATGATGAGCCACCAATTGGATGGAAGCATCTTCCATGTGCCATGTATAGGGTGGGAAACGCACAAGTACATCATTTTGAAAAGTATCATCGTGCTGTCAAGCTGGGCCCTGGGCTACATAGGTTTGAAGCATCTGCCGCTCACCATCGTGGGACCAATCAACGCCACGCGCCCCGTAATGGTGCTTATTGGCGCCCTCTTAGTGTTTGGCGAGACACTCAATGGATGGCAGTGGGCAGGCGTGTCATTGGCTGTTATGTCATTTTTCATGCTCAGTCGATCTGGTAAGCGAGAGGGAATAAACTTCAAGAGCAACCGCTGGATATACTTCGTTGTGTTGGCGGCCATATTGGGAGCTATCAGCGGACTGTATGACAAATTTCTGATGGCGGCGCCCAAAGATGGCGGTGTGGGCATTGACCACATGGCTGTCCAGTCGTGGTACAACCTCTACCAAATGCTCATGATGCTCATAGTGCTATTTGTATTTTGGTGGCCCAAACGCCAATCGGACAGTGTTTTCCGTTGGGATTGGAGCATAGTAGGCATTAGCGTATTTCTATGCGCGGCCGACTTTTTGTATTTTTACGCACTGAGCCTGCCCGATGCCATGATATCCATCGTGTCGATGGTGCGCCGTGGCAGCGTTATCGTGAGCTTTCTGTTTGGCGCTATCGTATTTCGAGAGCGTAATCTCAAGGCTAAAGCCGCCGACTTAGCCTTGGTATTACTGGGCATGGTGTTACTCTATATAGGTAGCCGATAAATTAATTTGCACTTTGTGCTGTAGTATTTTGCATATTGAAACTAAAATGTTATCTTTGTAGTTGATTTGTAATATACACCGCATTAACAAAACTAAGCATTATATCATGGCACAAAATATTTTTAAGGGGTTGGGAATAGCCCTTGTAACCCCTTTTAAACCCAATGGAGAGGTTGACTATGTTGCTTTGAAAAAACTCGTGGAGTACCAGCTTGACAATGGCGCCGACTTTCTTTGCATACTTGCCACGACCGCTGAGACCCCGTGCTTGACGCATGAAGAGAAAGATGAGATTACAAAACTCATCAAAGAGTTAGTTCGCGGTCGTATTCCCATTTTGAAATATTGCGGTGGCAACAACACTGCCGCGGTGATAGATGAGATCAGGCATACAGACTGGACAGGCATTGACGGTATGCTGAGTATCTGCCCATATTACAACAAGCCATCGCAAGAAGGCTTGTATCAACACTTCAAAGCCATAGCTGCCGTAAGCCCATTGCCCATTGTTCTTTATAACGTTCCAGGCAGAACGGGGGTTAACATGACGTCGGCCACAACGGTAAAAATTGCCAGACATTGTCCCAATATTGTTGGAATAAAAGAAGCCTCGGGCAGATTGGAGCAGGTGGACGAAATAATCAAAGACAAACCTGACAATTTTGACGTTATAAGCGGTGATGACGCACTTACATTCCCGATGATAGCCAGTGGTGCCGCTGGTGTCATATCCGTGATTGGCAACGCTCTTCCCAAGCAGTTTTCACGCATGATACGACTTGAGTTTAAAGGTGAATACGAGGCTGCCCGCAAGATACACCACATGTTTACAGAGCTGTACAGCCTGCTTTTCGTAGATGGAAATCCAGCAGGCGTTAAGGCGTTGCTTAACGACATGGGGCTTATTGACAACGTGTTGCGCCTGCCATTAGTGCCCACAAAGATAGAGACAAAGGATAAAATGGCTGAAATATTAAAAAGAATGACCATTTGACATAACCTACACGTGTGCCTTTTTCCCATTTGCAGCACATTCTGCCCCCTACTTTTTTAAGGCATTGTGGATAAAAACAGAATGTATTTATGCGTAGCTTAGCCGCCCAATAGTTCGCTTTGGGCGTATCTTGACATTTCGCAAAAATTCATAAAAACCGAAGATGGCCTGTCATAGGCCTTATGTCATAGTGCAAAATAGGCCGTAATATTTACCTATCTCATAGCATATTGCGCTTTAAGCCTACTGAAATAATGTTACACGACGTTAAACTCTTGTTACATTTTTCTGATCGTATCATTTTTTGCATAAAAAAATATAACAAATATCGCATTAAAGAAAAAATTTACATAACTTTGGAATGTAAACCAAAAACCATAACAATGAAAACAAGTATCAAAAATCAAAACATTATCTATTCTATTTTTCACTCTGTTGTTAACCGTGGGTTTCTCTGCATGTAGCAGTGACACCGACCCAGCAGACACAGAGGTGTTTGTGGGCACCTATAAGGGCTCAATTTCATACACTGCTATTAACCCCGCCAAGCGCATCACAGCTACTGATGGCAAAGTAATCGTTAACAAGATAGGTTCTACCTATTCTTTCCATTTTGACCACAAGATACCAGACTTGACAGGTATTAAATTTGAAAAAAAGGATGACAATACCTACATCAGCATTGGAACAGGTATTAAAGGTATAACCATTACCAAAGACAAGTTGACAATGCTTGTGACAAAGGGAGGCGAAACTTGGACTGCCAACTGCGACAGGGACTAAAAGTTACATCATATTCAACAAGGGTTGGGAGCAATTATGCTTTCAACCCTTGTTGTTTTCTAAAAAAAAATCTATACCAATCACGTCATCTCTCTTTAATGACCTACTGCCCGAACTCAAAGGAATAAATACAAAAAATAAGCAGCATGACCAAGATTGCCATTTGTTTTTTTCTATCTTTCAATAAATTATTGTAATTTTGCGCTATATAAAATCAATCCATATTCATTAGGTATGTATAGAACAAACACTTGTGGAGAACTGCGTTTGACTGACGCTGGCAAGGAAGTGACGCTTGCCGGATGGGTGCAGCGCTCTCGTAAGATGGGCGGAATGACCTTTGTGGACCTTCGCGACCGCTATGGCATCACCCAATTTGTCTTTAACGAGGCAGACGACAAAGGCCTCTGCGACCAAGCCAATAAATTGGGACGCGAATGCTGTGTGCAAATAAAAGGCATCGTTGCCGAGCGACAAAGCAAAAACCCCAAGATGGATACTGGCGACATAGAAATCATGGCCAAGCAGCTCACCGTGCTCAGCCCTTCGCTCACCCCACCTTTTACCATCGAGGAAAATACTGACGGCGGAGATGACCTACGCATGAAATATAGATACCTTGATCTGCGAAGGGAGAGTGTGCGTAAAAACTTGGAGTTGCGTCACCGTATGACTATCCTCATCCGCAATTTTCTTGACTCTAAGAAATTCATCGAGGTGGAGACCCCTATCCTCATTGGATCTACGCCAGAGGGCGCACGCGACTTCGTGGTTCCCTCGCGCATGAACCCCGGTCAGTTCTACGCCTTGCCCCAAAGCCCACAAACATTGAAGCAGCTCCTCATGGTAGCAGGCTTTGATAGGTACTTCCAAATAGCCAAGTGTTTTCGCGACGAGGACCTTCGCGCGGACCGGCAGCCAGAGTTCACTCAGATAGACTGCGAGATGAGCTTTGTTGATCAGGATGACGTGACAGAGCTTTTCGAAGACATGGCGCGCCATCTTTTCAGAGAGATAAGAGGCGTGGAGCTGCCAAAACTGCAACAGATGACATGGCACGAGGCCATGAAACGCTATGGCTCTGACAAGCCAGACCTTCGTTTTGGAATGGAGTTTGTGGAGTTGAAAGATACCTTCGCGGACAAAGGCGAGTTTTCCGTATTTAACAAGGCGGCCTACATTGGCGGCATTCGAGTCACTGGATGCGCAAGTTACAGCCGCAAACAACTGGACGAGCTTACCGACTTCGTGAAACGTCCGCAGGTGGGCGCCATGGGGTTGGTTTATATCAAATACAATGCCGACGGCACGGTGAAGAGTTCCATTGACAAGTTTTACGCACCCGAGGTGCTGGCTCATGTCAAAGAAAAAATGGATGCCAAGGACGGAGACCTCGTTTTGATACTCTCTGGCGACAACGCCAACAAGACACGCACCCAACTTTGCAGTTTAAGACTGGAGATGGGTGACCGTCTTGGACTGCGCGACAAGAACGTCTTCAAATGCCTGTGGGTCGTGGACTTCCCCCTCTTTGAGTGGAGCGACGAGGAACAACGCCTGATGGCCACGCACCACCCATTCACGATGCCCAACCCTGACGACCTGTCACTACTCGACTCTCACCCAGAGCAAGTTCGCGCCAAGGCTTACGACTTCGTGTGCAACGGCATCGAGGTGGGTGGCGGAAGTATCCGTATCCACGACACCCAGCTGCAAGAAAAAATGTTCGAGGTGCTTGGCTTCACGCGAGAGAGAGCGGAGGCACAGTTTGGATTTTTAATGAACGCATTCAAGTATGGCGCGCCACCCCATGCCGGATTGGCCTTTGGCTTGGATCGCTTTGTGAGCATATTGGCAGGTCTTGACAGTATTCGTGATTGCATAGCGTTCCCCAAAAACAACAGTGGGCGAGATGTCATGCTTGACGCACCATCGTTCATTGACGACAAGCAACTTGATGAGTTGCAAATCAAACTTGACCTAAAATCATGACGATTGTTTTTAATAAAGCTTATACAAAACTCCCGATTATTCTTCATGCAATAATCGGGAGTTTTTTTGGGAGGTGATTATAAAATTTATCACCAAATATAATATTAAAAACAACATGAAAAAGAATTTGTTATCTTTTAATCTCTTTTCGGTTTAAGATATATGTTTTTAGCCGTAAGGATATGGTGTTTGTATGTAATAGCAACATTGGATATATTACTTTTAACTATTATATCTCTACTTTTTCAATGTAATTTAGTAACTTTGGAGCAGAATAAAAATAATTTAAAATGCATTTTAAGTGGAAATATGATCCACCTACACAACAAGACATACAACAGGCTAATGAATTAGGCGAGAAGCTTAACATGAACCCCATATTGGCAGGGCTGCTCATTAAGCGTGGCATTACCACCGAAAGTGCGGCCAAACGTTTCTTTAGGCCACAACTATCCGACCTTATCAACCCTTTTTTGATGAAAGATATGGACGTAGCCGTGGACAGATTGAACGACGCTATGGGGCGCAAAGAGCGTGTCATGGTGTATGGAGACTATGATGTGGATGGATGTACGGCAGTGGCATTGGTTTATAAATTCTTGCAACAATTCTATTCGAACATAGATTATTACATTCCAAATCGATACGACGAGGGGTATGGTGTGAGCAAGAAAGCTATGGAATTTGCCCATGAAACTGGAGTTAAACTGATAATAATCCTTGACTGTGGCATCAAGGCTATTGAGGAAATAGCTTATGCCAAAAGCCTTGGCATAGATTTTATCATTTGCGATCACCATGTGCCTGATAGTGATATGCCACCGGCAGCAGCCATCCTTAACCCCAAAAGGCCTGACGACCCATACCCTTTCAAGCATCTTTGTGGATGTGGCGTGGGCTTCAAATTCATGCAAGCTTTTGCTAAAAACAATGGCATTCCGTTCTCGCGACTCATCCCCCTACTCGACTTCTGTGCGGTAAGCATCGCCGCGGACATTGTTCCCGTGGTTGACGAAAATCGCATATTGGCTTTTCACGGATTAAAACAACTCAATCAAAACCCAAGCGTAGGGCTGAAGGCCATTATTGACACATGTGGCCTTAGTGGCAGGGAAATAGCCATGAGCGACATTATCTTTAAGATAGGGCCACGTATCAACGCCTCGGGACGTGTGGAAAACGGAAAGGAAAGCGTGGACCTATTAGTGGAAAAAGATCTTGGGGTGGCCTTAAAAGAAGCCAAACGTATCAATGAATACAATGAGCAGCGCAAGGATATAGACAAGCAAATGACCGAGGAGGCTAACCAAATAGTGGCCAGGCTGAAAGATCATAAATATCAATCGAGCATCGTCCTTTATGACGAGCATTGGAAAAAAGGTGTCATTGGCATTGTAGCCTCACGACTAACAGAACTTTACTTCCGCCCCACCGTAGTATTGACGCGCGATGGCGACTTTGCCACAGGATCGGCACGGTCTGTGATGGGTTTTGACGTTTACTCTGCCATCAAACATTGCAACGACTTGATGATCAACTTCGGAGGTCACACTTACGCAGCAGGCTTAACACTGAGATGGGATGATATTCCACAATTTATCAAACGTTTCCAACGCTATGTGGAAGAGCATATAGAGCCAGAGCAAATAGAGCCTTGTATAGAAATAGACGCAGTGATAAACTTCAAGGACATATCCAAGCGGTTGCACAATGACCTGAAGCGTTTCTCTCCATTCGGACCAGGCAATCCAAAACCCTTATTTTGCACGAAAGGCGTATATGATTATGGTACAAGCAAAGTGGTGGGACGAGCACAAGAGCACATCAAACTTGAATTGGTAGACTCATTATCACCCACCGTGGTGAATGGTATCGCTTTCGGGCAAAGTGCCTCGGCTCGATATATCAAATCCAAACGAGCTTTTGACATAGCTTATACCATTGAAGACAACATTTTCAAACATAATCGAGTGCAACTGCAAATCGAAGATATCAAGCCAGTGGAAGAAGAGCCTCAAAACTCATAATTGACACGACGGAAATGCAAGATCTGTATCAGGACATTCTGGAGCAGTATTGGGGATATAAAAATTTTCGAGGAATTCAGCGCGAAATTATCGAAAGCATCTGCTCTGGCAAGGACACTTTAGGACTGATGCCAACTGGCGGCGGTAAATCTATCACTTTCCAAGTGCCAGCATTGGCGCAAGACGGTGTGTGCATAGTAATAACACCTCTTGTTGCCTTGATGAAAGATCAGGTGCAGAGGCTGAACAAGCAGGGAATTGTAGCCGCGGCAATTTACGCCGGAATGGCTCGATCCGCAATATTAAAAATATTGGAAAACTGTGTCTTGGGGCAAACAAAATTGCTATACATATCGCCAGAGCGCATAGGATCGGCCATATTTCAAACAAAGCTCAAGCACATGAAAGTGAGCTTTATCACCGTGGATGAAGCGCACTGTATCAGCCAATGGGGATATGATTTTCGTCCGGCATACTTGCAAATAATCGAAATTCGCAAGTTATTACCCGGAGTTCCGGTCCTTGCCCTGACAGCCACGGCAACGCCAAATGTAGTGGAGGACATTCAAGAGCGATTGGCATTTTGCAAAAAAAATGTTTTTCGCATGAGTTTTGAGCGAAAGAATTTGGCATATGTGGTAAGGACGGCAACAGACAAACAAACCGAGTTGGTACATATCTTGTCAAGCGTGCAGGGCAGCGCTATTGTCTATGTGCGTAGCAGGCGTCGAAGCAAAGACGTCTCGGTCATGTTGGAAGAAAATGGAATAGAATCTACATTTTATCATGCGGGATTGGAATTAGCGACCAAAGATGAGCGACAGAAACAATGGCAAAACAATCAAAAACGCGTGATAGTAGCGACCAACGCTTTTGGAATGGGTATAGACAAGATTGATGTGAGGTTAGTGGTACATTATGACTGCCCGGATTCCATAGAGGCTTACTTTCAAGAAGCGGGACGCGCTGGTCGCGATGGGAAAAAGGCTTATGCGGTGTTGCTGTGGAATAACAGCGATATACGAAAGCTAAACAAACGTATAGACGACAACTTCCCTGACAAAGATTATATCGCTGATGTGTATGAGCACTTGGCCTATTACTATGAAATAGGTGTGGGAAGTGGGCAAGGACACACGTTCACATTCGAGATAGACAAGTTTTCCTATATCTACAAGTATTTTCCGGTAAAGGTGGCCTCGGCCTTGAAGCTATTGCAAAACGCAGGTTATCTTAAGTACGAAACCGATCCTGACGGCAAGGCAAGACTCATATTCTTGTTGGGAAGAAACGATCTTTACAAACTCAAAGAACTCACTAAACACGAGGAAGCGGTAATAACCTCTGTGCTCCGAAACTATGGAGGGCTGTTCACCGATTACAATTATGTAGACGAGGCTCTTATCGCAATGGACGCAGGGATAGGTAGAGAGTTGACTTACCAAGTGCTGAAAACATTGAGCCGGAAACAAATCATCCACTTCATACCACAAAGCAAGACGCCATTTATAACTTATAGACAAGACCGTGTCGACGCCACCGATGTTGTGCTACCCCCAAATGTGTACGAGGATCGAAAGGAAGATTTTACCCGACGTATAATGAGCATGATAGACTATGCCACCAACGGCTACGTTTGCAGAAGTAGGCAACTGCTGCGTTATTTCGGGGAGACGCGATCAACGGACTGCAAAGTCTGTGACGTTTGTGTATCCTCTGGATTTCATAGCGTTTCTGATTTGGATCTAAGGCGAGCTTGTGATCAGATATTATCATTGCTCGCTGATAAAGAAAGGCATAGAATTACCGAGCTTAACAAGCTTGTATTACCCAACAAACAGATGAATTGCGCTCTGGAGTATCTCGCCAATGAAGAGATGATACATATTGATGGACCTTTTATCCATCTATAACATTGTGCGTGTTTTGCATGACCTTGTCAAGGTGACAAAGGTAAGGGCACTGGCTTATGCAATGAAATATTAACCGCCTTGGCAAGCCAAAACTCATTGATAGCACTAACGAGAATCGCTTTGGCCATTCGTTGAGGCGAGTGATCAAAAAGCACGGCGAAAGGATTTTTATCCCTATTGGCATATAAATCAGGAATTTTAGCTATATTTGCATGAGTGAAAAAAAATATCCTAAGATATTCTTCAATAGTTGATGACTGAACAACGTGTATATATTGCCATAGACTTGAAGTCGTTTTACGCTTCGGTGGAATGTGTGGAGAAAGGGCTCGACCCACTTACCACTAACCTTGTGGTGGCGGATATCGATCGCACGGAGAAAACCATTTGCTTGGCAGTGTCACCATCACTCAAGGCTTACGGCATAAGTGGAAGAGCGCGCCTGTTTGAGGTGGTGCAGAGAGTGCAAGAGGTAAATTATGCTCGGAGACGACATGTGGCTACACATGCACTGGTAGGGAAATCATATTCTGACCCAGAAGTCAAGGCTAATGATAACCTCGCGCTTGATTATATCGTAGCCAAACCACGGATGTCTTTTTACATACAATACAGCGCGCGCATTTACAATGTATATTTGCGATACATAGCGCCAGAAGACATCCATGTGTATTCGATAGATGAGGTGTTTTTTGACGCCACCAATTATCTTAAAATCTACAATCTATCAGCTCATCAATTGGCTATGAAAATGGTTCGTGCAGTTTTGCGAGAAACTGGCATCACTGCCACAGCAGGTATCGGCACCAATCTATATTTAGCCAAAATAGCTATGGATATAGTGGCCAAGCATAAGCCGGCAGACAAGGATGGTGTAAGAATAGCGGAGCTGGATGAGCAGTCTTATCGCCGCTTGCTGTGGGACCACAAACCCCTGACAAGCTTTTGGCGTGTAGGACATGGCTTGGCCGCGAAACTGGAGAGTTACGGCATGTACACCATGGGACAAATCGCTCGATGCTCGATAAACAACGAGGAATTGCTATACAAGCTATTTGGCGTTAACGCAGAATTACTCATAGACCATGCTTGGGGATGGGAACCATGCACCATAGAGGCGATAAAATCTTACAGGCCAAAGGAAAACTCGCTTTGCACCGGACAAGTATTGCAAGAGCCTTATACGTTTAAGAAAGCGCGGGTAGTGGCCAAGGAAATGGCTGATAGCATGGCACTCGACCTTGTGGACAAACATCTTGTTACAGACCAAATTGTGGTTACGGTGGGATATGACATAGAAAACTTGACCAATCCATCCATTCAATCCACCTACAATGGCCCTATCACGACAGACGGCTATGGCAGGAGGAAACCCAAGAGTGTGCATGGCTCCGCAAATTTAGGTTTTCACAACTCCTCGTCCAAACTTATCACGTTAGCCGTAATTAAAATATTTGACCAAATAGTGAGTCGCAATCTACTCATACGCCGCATGAATGTGACTGCCAACCATGTAGTGTCGGAGGATAATGCCCGCCGAGAAACGCACGCTCCGATACAACTGAATTTGTTTACAAATGGTGAAGCCCAGAGACAGCAAGAAGCAGAGCGACGCATGACGCTCTCTCGGGAGCGACGTATGCAGCAAACATTATTAAACATTAAAAAGAAATTCGGCAAAAACGCTATTCTTAAAGGTATCGACTTCGAAGAAGGAGCCACGACACGTGAGCGCAATATTCAGATAGGCGGACATAGAGCTTAAGTGCCAAGACAACAATGATATAAGACACTTGATATTAATATGAGTTCAGATTACGATGATATTATTCATTTGCCGCATCACGTTTCCAAACGTCATCCACGAATGCCAATGCGCAAGCGAGCCGCTCAATTTGCGCCGTTCTCGGCAATAACAGGGCATGCAGAGGCAATAAAAGAAGTTGCGAGAATTACAGAGATTGAGCCCATCATGTCTGAAGATAGCAACGCAACGCTCAATAAAAAAATGACAAATTTGATGAGGAAGATAGATCAAAGACCTGTAGTCAGGATACGTTATTTTTGCCCAGATAAACGCAAAGAGGGCGGCTGCTATTTGCAAGCCGTTGGAATTTTGAAAAAAATGAATTTTGACGAGCGTTATATAGAAATTGTGACACCGAGTGATAAAATGACAATATCTTGGCGGTGGATAGTAGACATTCAAGAAGAGGAAGCGAAGTTGTAATGGCAATCGCATTTTATTACCTTTGAAATAAAAACATAAACCCTTTTTGTAAACTGATGTTTTAAAACAAATTTATGATATACCCCAAAAATTTCGAAAACAAATTAGGTTTTGAGGAAATACGTTCCGCTCTTAAGACAGAATGTCTGTCAACCCTGGGTAAAGACATGGTAGACAAGATGGAGTTTACCTCCAATCCCGACCAAGTGAACATATGGATGTCGGAAATACGAGAGATGAGACGTATCATAGAAGAAGAAACAGACTTTCCGTTGGCTTTTTTCTTTGATGTTCGCGAGAGCATTCGCCGTGTACGTTTAGAGGGTACATGGTTGGAAGAGCAAGAGTTGCACGATATGAAAAGGTCTTTACGCACCATTGATGATTTGGTCAAGTTTTTTTATCGTGGGGATGATACGGAAAACGATGGCTCAAAAGATTCGGGTACAATTGTATCCGATGCCGTTGTTATTAAAAAATGGTATTTCCCCTCGCTCCACGACTTGGCGGATGGCGTCGCCACTTTCCCTACTTTAGTACAACAGATAGACCAAATAATTGATAAATTTGGGCACGTTCGCGACAACGCCACGCCCGAGTTACACGATATACGCCGTGAGCTGGCACAAGCCGAAGGCTCCGTTTCTCGAATACTTGCAGGAATATTGCGCTCCGCTCAGAGCGATGGATTGGTGGACAAAGACACCTCGCCAACAGTGCGCGACGGTCGTTTAGTCATACCCGTGGCCCCAGCTCTTAAACGACGCATACCCGGTATTGTGCACGACGAGAGCTCGACAGGCAAGACTGTCTTCATTGAGCCTTCCGAGGTAGTTGAGGCAAACAATAAAATACGAGAATTAGAACGTAAGGAACGGCAAGAAATCGTGCGCATCCTAACGAAGATGGCGTCACGCATAAGACCTCATGTCGCAGAAATTCTCGATTCCTACCAGTTTCTGGGACAAATAGACTTCATCCATTCCAAAGCCAAATTGGCAATCAAGGCAAACGCTTTCGAACCTGTTGTAAAGCGCCGCCCGTTTTTAGACCTAATCCAAGCGAGACACCCGCTGCTTGAGGCTCATCTGCGCGAAGGGCAAAAAATAGTCCCGTTAGATGTTCTTTTAACGCCAGAAACGCATATACTAATTATCTCAGGGCCAAACGCTGGAGGAAAATCGGTTTGCTTGAAAACCGTAGGATTGTTGCAGTACATGTTACAAATGGGATTGAGCATTCCCGTGGGGGACAGAAGTAGCTGTGGAGTTTTTAAAGATCTGATGATAGATATAGGTGATGAGCAAAGCCTTGAAAATGATCTAAGCACCTATTCCTCCCATTTGTTAAACATGAAAAACATGATGCGTCAAGCTTCCGTAGACACGCTTATTCTCATAGATGAGTTTGGCACGGGAACAGAACCGCAAATTGGTGGCGCTATAGCCGAAAGCGTGCTGAAACGTTTTTGTGAAAAAGGCGCATGGGCAATCATAACAACCCACTACCAAAATCTCAAGCATTTTGCCGACACCCATAAAGGAGTGACCAATGGCGCTATGCTCTATGATCGACATATGATGCAACCCTTGTTTCAATTGGCCATAGGAAGGCCAGGCAGTTCGTTCGCAATAGATATAGCCCGTAAAATAGGATTACCCGAAGACGTAATCGCGGACGCCTCTGAACTGGTAGGTTCCGACTATATTCGTAGTGACAAATATTTGCAAGATATTGTGCGTGACAAACGATATTGGGAGCAAAAACGCCAAACAGTTCATCAATTAGAGAAAGATCTTCAAAAACGCATTGACGAGTATGAAAACTCAATAACAGAAGTTGATATACAGCGTAAAAGCATTATCAATGAGGCCAAGCAAAAAGCTCGCGAACTACTTGAGGAGAGTAATAGAAAGATTGAAAATGTCATTAAAGAGATACGGGAACAACAAGCCGAAAAAGAAGAAACACGCAAGCTACGCACAGAGCTCAGTGAGTTTAAGCAAGATGTAGAACAAGATGAATGGAAAAAAAGCAAAAAGAAACATCCAGGCATACTGAACGAAGAGGATTTTAAAAAGAAAGTAGAGGAAATTAAAGCGCGCAAGCAAAGGAGAGAGGAACGCAAAAAGAGCAAACGAGGAGACGAGGAGAGAGCTGCCCAAACTTTGCGCGCGCTGGCTCTAAAGTCTACAAAGACTATTAAGCAAGGGTTTGACGTAGGTGATGAGGTCAGGATTAAGGGACTGGGAACCAAGGGGCGCATCGCTTCTTTAGAAGGAAAATATGCTATTGTCGTCATAGGCAACATCAAGACCAATATACCAATCAAGCGCCTTGAGATCATTGACGACGGCACGGTGAACACACAGCTGATAGACTCAGAACAAGCGCCTTCGAAGATGGATGAGCTTAAGACGGGTTTACAAAAATATACCATATCTCATGTTACACAAAATACCATCAACGACCACCGTAAGGAATTTACACAAGACATAGATATTAGAGGCATGCGTGGAGACGAGGCCGTCTTGGCTGTACAACGCTTTGTTGACGATGCCATATTGATGGGAGTTTCACGCGTGAGAATTCTTCATGGCAAGGGTAATGGCACGCTTCGGCAGATAGTTAGGACTTATTTATCTTCTGAGCCCGCTGTCATACATTATGCCGACGAGCACGTGCAATTTGGTGGAGCGGGTATCACGGTAGTTGATTTAGGTTGATTAATAAGCTTTCACTCAATATACTCTCACATCTGTAATGACAGATGTCCCCACCATCTCATTAAGACGCTTGGTTAGTTGCGTGTGCATCATACTCAAATTTTGCCTTAACGCAGGGTTGGTGACTTTTACAAAAAGCACTTGGTTTTTGATAAATCTTTCGGCGGTGTACCCGTTGACACTCTCACCCACTATCTTAGGCCATGCATCCACCACTCTCATTTGCAGCAAAGGAGTCTCCAGTCCCTCTTTTCGCAAGTAATGTTGAAGAACATCACCGAGCGACTTCACATCACGCTTGAACATGGTTCGAACTCCTTTCTGTTACGGCGCCACCTTTAACATCGAACAATTTGTAGTCTTCATCACTGTGCCTCAAAATTTTATCAAGGTGCTCACGATTGGTGTCGGTAATAAAGATTTGACCAAAATGATCACCAGAGACCAACTTGACAATTTGCTCCACCCTGTCCGAGTCAAGTTTGTCAAAAATATCATCCAACAATAGCAATGGGGTCGTGTTAGAAGCGGTACGCCGTAAAAAATCAAATTGCGCTAATTTAAGAGCCAATACAAAAGTCTTGGTTTGCCCTTGGCTACCCTCTCGTTTCATTGGATAACCATCAATAAGCATCTCCAAGTCATCACGATGAATACCATGTAAACTGTAGCCCACTGCCCTGTCTTTAAAACGATCACTCTGAATGATATCTATCAATGGGCCTCTCTGAGCATGCGATATATATCGCAGAGAGACCGTCTCGCGCTGTCCGGAGACACGCTGGTAAATATGCTGAAACACTGGCGTCATCTCCGTGACAAACTCCTCCCTTTTCTTAAACACCACTTCGCCCTGCTGCCCCATTTCTTCTTCCCACAGTTCCAAAAGCGTAGTGTCTGGTTCATTTTCTTGTTTCAACAATGCGTTGCGCTGCTGAAGTGCCTTGTTGTATCTGTTAAGCGCATCTATATATACATTATCATATTGGGCAATGACCATATCCATCAATCGGCGTCTCTCATCTCCTCCACCGTCCACAAGCATAGAATCAGAGGGCGACACGAATATTAAAGGAATAAAACCAATATGTTGCGATAATTTTTTATATGCCTTTTTATTACGTTTCACCTGCTTGTTTTTCCCTTTCTTCATACCGGCATAAATGTTTTCTTGGTCACCATTGCCAGACTCATAATTTCCCTCTATCATAAAAAATTCCTGCCCGTGCATAACCACTTGGCTGTCCATATTGCTAAACCTGCTGTGACAGAAAGAAAGATAGTATATCGCATCAAGAAGATTGGTCTTGCCTTCACCGTTGTTACCAATAAAACAATTAATGTTAGAAGAGAATGTAAGTTCTGCGGCTCTGATATTCTTATAATTAAGGATGGAAATATTCTTTAAAATCATAGCTTTTGATGCTTTAGAATACAAAGATAGTTCTTTTGAGCCTTAAAATCGAAAAAAAAAACATAGAAATTTCAGTATATGGGATAAAATGGTTAATTTTGTCACAAGTTATTGTAAATAAATAAACAAAAATAATGGCAAACAACAAAGAGCAAGCAACATACGACGTTGCATCTAAATCCGAGGCTTTCTTCCAAAAATATGGCAAGGCTGTTCTCATCGTTGTAGTAGCGGTGGTTATTGTCATCGCAGGTATTTTCTGCTACAAATCATTTATCAGTGAACCACGTGAAGAAAAGGCCAATACAGCCATTGCAAGAGGGCAAGACTATTTTAATGCGGATCAGTTTGACAAGGCTCTTAATGGCGATGGTGCGGGCTATGTGGGATTCTTAAGTATTGCAAGCGACTATAGCAACACCGACGCTGGAAATTTGGCTAAGCTATATGCAGGCTTGAGCTACGCGAACTTAGGCAAATGGAAAGAGGCCGTGGATTATTTGGAAGACTACTCTCCCGCTGACGATGCTATGGTTAGTCCAGCAGCAATTCAAGCACTGGGCAACGCTTACGCACACATAGGCGAAATTGACAAGGCCATAAACAAACTGAAATCTGCCGCGGAGAGAGCTGACAAAAAGAGCGAAAATGGGATTAACAACAGCCTTTCACCAACATTTTTATTACAAGCTGGTCAATTGTTGGAATCGCAAAACAAAAAAGAAGAGGCGCTTAATCTCTACGAGAGCATCAAGTCCAAGTATGTTAACTCAATGCTTGTACAAAGCCAAGAGATTGACAAATATATCGAAAGGGTAAAACAATAAATGGCCACATCACTTCATAATCTATCCGAATACGATTTTTCCAAGGTACCAGATGCCAGCAATATGTGCTTTGGCATTGTAGTATCAGAATGGAACTCCAAGGTGACTGGTGCGCTTCTTGACGGCGCTGTCAAGACTTTAGAAAAGCATGGCACCCTGCCAGAAAACATACACGTGAAAACTGTGCCTGGTAGTTTCGAGTTAGTATACGGCGCCCAACAAATGTGTAAGAACGACGGATTTGACGCTATCATTATCTTGGGGTGCGTTGTCAGAGGTGATACACCGCATTTTGATTATATATGCGAGGGAGTTACGCACGGCATCTCATATCTCAATGCCAGCCAAAATATCCCTGTGATTTTTGGATTGCTTACGACAAACGATCTCGAACAAGCTGTAGAACGCAGTGGCGGAAAATTTGGTAACAAAGGCGATGAATGTGCAGTGGTAGCCATCAAGATGGCTAAGTTTTAGATTTTATCGCACGCCATGTTTATAAAAGCATGGCAACTTTCTTCCCAACAGCGCACATCCAAACCATAAATGTGATGATAGTATAAGATAAAAAAAATTAATCGTACTATCATCACATTTTTATATAAGGTTAACTTTTATCCATCGGGATAGTATGAAAAACTTATCCATGAACCTTTTATAAAATTATTAGTAAGAAAAATCACCCAATACATTAAAATAAAATTAATAGTATGAGACTATACGAACTACTTCATGCGTATGATTTCGATGAAATTATGCCTGTCATTGCCGACATGTTTCCAGGAACTGGCAAATATCAAGAACAGTTACGAGAAGGATATGATATTCTTGCCTCTATGGAACCTGTACTATCTAATAAAGAAATAAAATATAAGCTCATGCCCTCAACCAAGGCAAACGAACAATATATGGGAGCAGAAGATAGCAATTTTGATACGACATGGGAGGTTTGCTTGGGCAAAAATGTGTCGCGTGCCCATGGTGTGGACTTGTCAGACATAGAGTTGGTTGCTAACTGTTTGGTAAATGTTTGTCTGCTTGGACATCACCCTCGTTCCTTTGATAATTCATACAGACTACTCACAACAAAATAAAAAACACGCACCGATAGGCTCATAGGCACGTTTTACAACATGTCACTTACAAGACAGAGTATAGCACATGTGGATGAAACAGCATCGCACATCTCTTAAATCATCTGCACATGGGTGTGACTTTTCATCGTGCGCTCGCTGCAATTATGCTTATATAACTTTTAGAAAAGGATACAAATTTTCCAAAACTTTCCATCGAAGAGGGAGAGAGTGCTCCCTCTCTTTTCTCTGAAAAAATCTTTTTTGCTCCTTTGTTTATTTCCCAAAGTTGCATTTCCTTATTGCATTTACGTTTTCCCCCAAAAAAAATTGTTTCGAAAACCTTACGCAAAATGATATAAATTTGCACTACAAAATGTATGGTACGAAATGTCTATAGCATTTTATTTCATCATTATGGTCATCAGAAATCAAATAGCATTTCATATCGTTAAATAGAAACATGAAGACAAAAATTAAATTCTAAAAAATTATTTAATATTTAATACATAAAATGTTAGCGCATCGAGAAAATATTATTAAATTTGTCGCTAACTAATAACTATATTAACTTTAAACCTTAACAAGACTATGGAACAAATTCCAATGGTATTTTGGCTCATACCCATCGCCTCGGTATGTGCTTTATTTATGGCTTGGTTTTTCTTTCGCAGCATGATGAAAGCTGACGAGGGTACACCTCGTATGATTGAAATTGCCGGTTACATTCGTCACGGAGCCATGGCTTATCTCAAGCAGCAGTACAAGGTTGTACTGATCGTTTTCGTCATCTTGGCGATTATATTCGCCATCATGGCCTATGGCTTCAACGCCCAGAACCCCTGGGTGCCCTTTGCATTCCTCACGGGTGGTTTCTTTAGCGGCTTGGCCGGTTTCTTTGGAATGAAGACCGCCACCTATGCCAGCGCACGCACGGCAAACGCCGCACGACACAGCTTAGACCATGGACTCAAGATTGCATTCCGCTCTGGTGCCGTAATGGGACTTGTCGTTGTGGGACTCGGATTGTTAGACATTGCGGTATGGTTCTTGGTGCTTAATCATTTCTATAATGGTGACAGCTCATCGCTGATCATCGTCACCACGACCATGTTGACATTTGGTATGGGTGCCTCAACGCAAGCGCTCTTCGCCCGTGTGGGCGGTGGTATCTACACCAAAGCGGCCGACGTAGGTGCCGACTTGGTAGGTAAGGTCGAGGCCGACATTCCCGAAGACGACCCACGCAACCCCGCTACCATCGCTGACAACGTAGGTGACAACGTGGGCGACGTGGCCGGTATGGGCGCCGACCTATACGAAAGCTATTGCGGTTCTATACTGAGCACTGCGGCGCTCGGTGCCACCGCTTTCGCCGCTTCTGCCGGAGATATGCAGATGCGCGCCGTCATCGCACCTATGTTGATAGCTGCCGTTGGCGTGTTCCTCAGCTTGTTGGGTATCTTTATGGTTCGTACTAAGGAAGGCGCCACGATGAAAGATCTCTTGCGCGCCCTTGGTTTGGGTACCAACACCGCAGCGGTGCTCATCGCACTTGCCACTTTCGCTATACTATACCTGCTCCAAATTGAGAATTGGTTAGGCGTGAGTTTCTCCGTTATCAGCGGTTTGCTCGCTGGTGTCATCATCGGTCAATCCACCGAATACTACACTTCGCAGACATATAAGCCTACCAAGTCCATATCAGAAGCATCAAAGACTGGAGCCGCCACGGTCATCATCAAGGGTATTGGAACAGGAATGATTTCCACCTGCATACCCGTGCTCACCATCTCGGTGGCTATCATGTTGAGCTATCTCTGTGCCAACGGCTTTGACATGAGCATGAGTGCTCAAAGCATACAGACAGGCTTGTACGGTATTGGCATTGCAGCAGTGGGTATGTTGTCCACACTTGGCATCACATTGGCAACCGACGCATACGGTCCTATTGCCGACAACGCTGGAGGAAACGCCGAAATGAGCAACCTCGGCGAAGAGGTACGAGAACGCACCGACAGCCTTGACGCACTTGGTAACACCACCGCCGCAACAGGAAAAGGCTTCGCCATTGGTTCTGCCGCACTCACTGCGCTGGCTCTGTTAGCATCATACATCGAGGAAATCAAAATTGCTATGCACCGAGTTGGCACAATGATGACCAACGTGGCAGGTGACGCCATCGACGCAAGCAACGCCACCATTCCCGACTTTATGAACTATTTCCAAGTTAACTTGATGAACCCGAAGGTGCTTGTAGGCGCTTTTGTAGGTGCCATGGCAGCTTTCTTATTCTGCGGCCTCACTATGGGTGCCGTGGGACGCGCTGCTGCTAAGATGGTAGAAGAAGTGCGCAGACAATTCCGTGAGATTAAGGGCATACTCGAAGGAACAGGTACTCCTGACTATGGTAGATGCGTGGAAATCTCTACTTTAAGTGCACAACAAGAGATGATTATTCCTTCCATTCTCGCCATCATCATTCCTATCATCGTTGGAGTTGTGCTTGGCGTAGCTGGCGTGCTGGGCTTGTTGGTAGGCGGTTTGGCAGCAGGTTTCACCTTAGCTGTATTTATGGCCAACGCTGGTGGCTCATGGGACAATGCCAAAAAATATGTCGAAGAAGGCAATTTTGGTGGCAAAGGTTCTGCCTGCCATAAGGCAACCATCGTGGGCGACACTGTTGGCGACCCATTCAAAGACACGTCTGGCCCATCATTGAACATTCTCATCAAGCTGATGTCAATGGTAAGCATCGTAATGGCTGGTCTCACCGTGGCCATGAGTTGATAATATCAGAAATACAATTATAATAGCAAAGGCAAAAGACCTATAATACATGGTCTTTTGCCTTTACTTTTCTCTGATATTATTTCACTCGCCCATTAATCTCAAATCAAGGTTTAATGAGGAAACCTAAACTTTGGAAGATGCTTGCGCCAATAGCAAAAACTGAAAAAGGCGACCACCATTGGCAGTCGCCCTTGTCTATCATTCATGTGTCATTAAATCACATCTATCTTGCGTTGAACTTTAGCTGTCTCGGCCTTGCGGGGCAACGTTACGTGTAACACGCCATCTTCCACTTTTGCCTCAATTTTGTCATGCTCCACATCGTCAGGCAAAATCAGTGCCTGATGATAGCTGCTGTATGAAAATTCACGACGCAAATAGTGTTCCTCCTTGTTTTCGTCTTTCTTCTCTTCCTTGTGTTCCATTTTGATTTCAAGGCATCCACCCTCAGTGATATTCACGTCGAAATCATCCTTTTTCATCCCCGGAACAGCAATTTCCACATCATATTGCTTTTCGCTTTCCTTAACATTAATGGCTGGTGTGGTAGCCTTGGGTTTGGCTAACCAATTGTCATTAAAGAAATCGCCAAATGAATTGTCTAACCAGTTGTCTGTTGAACGTAATGTTGGAAACATCATAATCTTTACCTCCTATTATTATTTGTTATTACTATTATTCGTATTGGTCTTATCTCAAGCACTTCTTTCATGCGTGCTGTCGACTTACACTCTCTCTATCGCAAGATATATGCCGAACCGTTTTAAGCTATTTCAAATGTAAAAAACAAGACATTTTGTCTACATTTGTGCCTAAATCAATTATATAAACATCAAAAACGTGACAGAATGTCATATCTTCTATAACACAACTATCACTAAAAAGCGTATAGACGAGTTAAGACTATCCATTAAAAACATTACCAATCCAATGCAGGTATTGTTTTGATATGAATGTGAAAACTACTTTTCTTAAGCAAAAAAAAAATTGATTTTTATGGTTTTCAAGTTCAAAATATAGAATAAATTATGTAGATTTGCAATATCAAACCTAAAGAAAATATGAAAAGAACACTACTAATCACTTACATTTTTTGCATGATAGTTGCGACTGGGCATGCCTGCACGGCCGCGGTAATAACGGGCAAAGCCACCAAAGACGGTCGACCTATGATATGGAAAGTGCGTGATACAGACGCTCTACAAAACTGCATGCGTTTTTTTAAAGGACAGAAATATGACTTTATTGGCGTTGTAGATTGCCAACCTCGATCAAAAGAAGAAGTGTGGTTGGGAACAAACACGGCTGGATTTTCCATTATAAATACACAATCATTCAACCTTGAGAAAACGGTTAACGGTATAGAGCCGGGTGGGAAAAATGGTGAGTTCATGTACAAAACGCTTAGCGTTTGCGCCACCGTACAAGACCTAAGGCACTATCTCGATACCACTAAGCTCGTAGGACTGTGTGCCAACTTTGGTGTAATCGATGCTGAGGGTGGAGCCGTGTGGGTGGAAGTGAGCACGCGAAGTTATCATTTTTTTGACGTAAACGACCCCAAAATAGCACCCAATGGATATGCCGTGAGAACAAATTTCAGTTTCACAGGAGAACCCAATGAGGGGTTGGGATACGTGCGTTATAAAACTGCCGATGATGCTTTAAGCCAAGCCGCAAAAGCCAAAGCTATCACCCCCGACTGGATATTCGAACATTTAGACCGCTCCTTCCTTAACCCCAAACTTGGCATAGACCTACACGATGGCGCCCATAACATTCCCAACACATCCGGATGGTTTGTTGACCACGATTTCATCTCAAGAGTGGGAACAGCTTGCTCGGGCGTTATCGAAGGGGTAAAACCGCACGAAAACCCTGAGCTAACAACCATGTGGACCGTCATTGGCTATCCACCTGTGAGCACAGCGTTTCCCTTTTGGGTTAAAAATGCGGATAGACTGCTGCCAACTTTATACACGATCGGGGCAGGCCAGAAAGTGACCGCTTTCGGAAAGAAAGTGGACACGCTGAAAGATCGGGTTTATTCCTATCACCAAGGAATTGGTTCTGACAGATATTTCAATTGGGAAGCGCTCCACAATAAACAGGGCGATGGAATTATGCAAAAGTTGAAACCTGTTGAGAAAGAGATTTTCAACAAGACCAACGCCGTGTCCATGAAATGGTATGAGAACGGTAAAGTTAACACTAAAGAGCTCGAATCATTATACCTCACGCTGACCAATTATGTCACATCAAGTTACAAGCATCTATTCGATTTGTAACACACGGCAACTTGACGAGTGACGGACAAGAAACGGATTGAAAACTTGCGATGTGTTTTCAATCCGTTTTACAGTTCTACGGTCTTATCCTTAGCATCGTAACGTTGCCACAAGCGGCATGTCATATAACAAGCGGTATGGGGGCTATCGCATCACTCCACCAACGCCTCGCAAAGTTTTCTTTGGAGCACTCGCGCGTCAAGGACAGACATCTCGGTGTCCATGATAGCAAAAGCCAATAGGTGCCCGTTGCTCCCTTGGCAGTAACCCGCCAACGAACTTATACCGTAAGGATGTGAAAGCGTGCCTGTCTTAGCCCTGATCTTGCCCTTTGTCTTTGGCCCTTGAAAACTATGGAGCAGCGTCCCATCCACGCCAGACACTGACAGGTCACTGTAAAGACGCTGGAAAATGGGTTTGTGCAGATAGCCAAAACGCAGAATCGATGTAAGTGAACGGGGCGATAGGCGATTGAATGTGCACAGTCCGCAACCATCATGAACGACAAGAGAGCTGTCTTTGAGGTTCAGCGTGTCACGCAGGAAAGTGCGCAAATAATCCACTCCGGCCAACACAGGGTCGGCATGAGGGTTAACATGATGACCAATGGTATAGAGCATCGCGGTGGCTTGGGTGTTGGAACTATGTTTCCACATGCGTTGTGTGACATACCCTATAGACCTTTTGTATTGATAAACGCACCGCATCCCTCGGGGAATGACAGCCATCACCACCTGGCTGTCGACCACTTGGACGCCCTGCATACGCAGCGCCGACTTGATGGCTTGGACGACACGATCCTCCCCTTTGTAAAACAATCCATAACGCGAAAAACTCAAATCCCACGGATACCAATGTTCCTCACTTCGCACCGGTTCGGTAATGGTGAGGTCTATCAATAATTTGCCGGTCAACTTACCAATTCCCTTATTCTTAATTATCTTGGCAAATTGCGCTAAATCAGGTGCCATGATTTGTGGGTCAAGGCCTATTTTAAATCCTAAGTCACCATAAAGCATACCACTTTTAACGTCGCCACGCACATAAACAGACGTTTTGTAGAAATAGTCAGTACCCAGCAAATGCAGTCCAGCCACGCCGCTTAGCAATTTCAAACAGGATGCCGATGACATTGCCTGGTTTTCGTTATATCCATAGACTGGTTTATCCGCGGTCAGGTCATAGACGTAAAAGGCAAACTGACCTTTCGTCCTTGGCTGGATGGAAAATTCCGAAAGTCTTTGCCTCAACGACATATCTATCGCCAAAGTTTTACCTCTGGAGAGCCCCGAGGGCTTATATTTAGTTTTATTTGAACAGCCCGAGCACCCTGCTATCAACTGTACGCAAACAGATAAAACTACAAAAAAAGAAATATATTTGTGTATTCTCAAAACGTGTTACCCCCTTAGTCTTTCGTGCAAAATTACATATTATTTTTAGCTCTATCGGCACAGCAAGCAATTTAGCGTGCGCAAAACTGCCATCTAAAGATATTTTCTCACTCACGTTGAAACAGTCTGAACGCACGCAGGCATTGGCATCAGCTTGCAATGAGCGCGTCTAACAACTACTCATGGTCCAAAAAACGTGTCGAGCGACAAGTGTTTCTCTCGCCTCAAAACATTACAATGGTTAGTCGCATTGGAAAATGTCGCGTGTGTAAACCTTGTCCGACACATCATCCAAGAACATGTCATAGCGATTTGCTATGATGACCTGACTTTGCCTTTTAAACTCGTCAGCGTCGTTTACTACTCTACTTCCAAAAAATGTTGAGCCATCAGCGAGCGTTGGCTCATATATTATCACTTCGGCACCCTTAGCTTTAATACGCTTCATCACACCTTGAATGCTGCTCTGTCTGAAGTTGTCGCTATGGCTTTTCATCGTCAAACGATATACGCCTATGACACACCTCCGCTCATTTGAAGAAGCATAGTCGCCACGATTGTAATAATCGTAGTAACCCGCCTTGTGCAACACCTGGTCGGCTATAAAATCCTTGCGCGTGCGATTGCTCTCCACGATGGCTTGCACAAGGTTCTCGGGCACGTCCTCATAGTTGGCCAAGAGCTGCTTGGTATCCTTTGGAAGACAGTAGCCACCATATCCAAAAGATGGGTTGTTGTAAAAATCGCCTATGCGAGGGTCAAGGCTTACACCCTCGATAATGTGCCGCGTGTTGAGCCCCTTGACCTCCGCGTAAGTATCAAGCTCGTTAAAATAGCTCACCCTCAATGCCAAGTAGGTGTTAGCGAAAAGTTTCACGGCCTCGGCTTCGGTGAGCCCCATGAACAGGGTAGGGATATCATCTTTGATGGCTCCTTGTTTTAACAAATCGGCAAAGACATGCGCCACCTCGTCCAAGCGAGCGTCGCCCTCGGGCCGCCCCACGATGATACGGTTGGGATAAAGATTATCTAACAACGCCTTGCTCTCACGCAAGAACTCCGGGGCAAATATAATATTGTCTGATTTAAATTTCTCGCGCACGCTGGCCGTATAGCCCACGGGTATTGTCGATTTAATAACCATGATGGCTCGAGGGTTGACACGCATGACCAATTTGATGACCTCCTCCACATGCCGTGTGTCAAAATAGTTTTTTACGGAGTCGTAATTGGTCGGTGTCGCTATCACCACAAAATCCGCGTCCTTGTAAGCCACCTCTCCATCTATCGTTGCCGATAGGTCAAGATCTTTCTCTTTGATGTATTTTTCGATATACTCATCTTGTATCGGAGATTGCCTGCGATTAATCATCTCCACCTTCTCGGGCATCACATCCACGGCTGTAACATGGTGATGTTGGCTCAAGAGCGTCGATATGCTCAGTCCAACATATCCGGAACCAGCAACCGCAATATTATATTTTCGCATAATACACTATCCTCTTTATTTACGATTTAATTTTCAAGAGATTGCTTGTACCAATTGTAAAGTTTCTTCACGCCGTCGCCTATCTCCACATTGTGTTTCCATCCCAGGCTGTGCAGCTTGGTCACATCAATAAGTTTGCGCGGCGTTCCGTTAGGTTTGGACTTGTCCCAAGCTATCTCTCCATCGAAATGGACTGCTTGCACAACCAGTTTGGAAAGTTCTTTTATGGTCAACTCTTCACCTGTCCCTATATTAATATGACAATTTCTTATCTCGCCAAGAGCGGGAATGGCGCCACCGCGACCCTCGGAATTGTTGCGATCTACAGCCCCATCGGTCTTTACCCCATAGAAAACGGATGAATATTTCTCAATGCCAACAATGTCTTTAAAGTCCACATTCAACAAAATATGAACAGACGCGTCGGCCATGTCTTCACTCCAAAGAAACTCGCGCAGCGGACTGCCATCACCCCAGAGCGTCACCCTATTGTTCTCTATACCATAAAAAGCGAGCGCTCTCAAAATACGGTTCCAATCACTTTTGCCATCAACATTCTCGGGGCCTATCTCTTGGGCGAGGGCGGTGGGTGGATTGATAGGACGCTTGTCCATGTCGACACGAACGGCCTCTTTGTTGTCATCATGTATCAGCTTGGCTAAATACACCTTGCGCATCATGGCCGGAAGCACATGCGAGTTTTCCAAATGGAAATTGTCGTTTGGTCCGTACAGGTTGGTCGGCATTACCGCTATATAGTTGGTTCCGTACTGCAGATTATAGCTTTCGCACATTTTCAGCCCGGCTATCTTCGCTATGGCGTACTCTTCGTTGGTGTACTCGAGTGGCGAGGTGAGCAAGGCGTCTTCTTTCATAGGCTGAGGAGCGTTCTTGGGATATATACATGTCGACCCCAAGAACAACAGTTTCTTAACACCATGAAGATACGACTGCTCTATCACGTTGCACTGCATCTTCATGTTTTGCATGATAAAGTCGGCCCGATAGAGCGAGTTGGCCATGATGCCCCCCACAAAGGCGGCGGCTAACACCACCGCGTCGGGTTTCTCCTCGTCAAAAAAACGTTTGACGGCCACTTGGTCGGTCAAGTCCAATTCTTTGTGGTTGCGGCCGACAAGGTTATGGTAGCCCCTTGCCTCAAGGTTGCGCCAAATGGCCGAACCCACAAGTCCATGATGGCCCGCGATATATATTTTGGAATTTTTGTCTATCATATTTTCAAAACGCCCTACTTTACAATACCTTTTTCCAAGTATTCCTCAAGATTGACCCGAACTCTCGAGGCCGCGTCGTCAGCGGCCACTTTTTTCATGTCACTGTCCACCATGATACGCACCAAATCCTCAAAACTGGTCCTGTTAGGGTTCCAGCCCAACTTGGTCTTGGCCTTCGTGGGGTCTCCCCACAGGTTGACCACGTCGGTGGGACGATAGAAATCGGGACTAACCTCGATGAGCACTTCGCCCGTCGCCTTGTCAATGCCTTTTTCGTCCAAGCCCTCGCCCCTGAACGCCAGCTCTATGCCCACGCGCTTGAACGCCAAGTCGCAAAACTCGCGCACGCTATGTTGCTTGCCAGTGGCTATCACAAAATCATCCGGACGGTCCTGCTGGAGCATTAGCCACATACACTCCACATAATCTTTGGCATATCCCCAATCGCGCAACGAGGAGAGATTGCCAAGATACAATTTCTTTTGTTTGCCCTGCGCGATGCGTGCGGCCGCCAGCGTTATCTTGCGTGTCACGAACGTCTCGCCACGGCGCTCACTCTCGTGATTGAACAAAATGCCATTGCACGCATACATGTTGTATGCGGCACGGTATTCTTGCACTATCCAATAGCCGTACAGTTTAGCCACGGCATAGGGGCTGTAAGGGTGGAATGGGGTGCTCTCGTTTTGAGGAACCTCCTCCACTTTGCCGTACAACTCAGACGTGGACGCCTGATATACACGGCAGGTTTCTGCCAAGCCACATATTCTAACGGCCTCCAAAACACGCAGCACGCCCACGGCGACAACGTCGGCCGTGTATTCAGGTGCGTCAAAACTCACCTGAACGTGACTTTGGGCGGCAAGGTTATAAATCTCGGTGGGCCGCACCTTGCCCACTAACGACGCGATGCTCATAGAATCGCTCAAGTCGGCATAATGCAGGTGGAAGCGCTCTTTGCCCTCCAAATGTACTATGCGCTCCCTATAATCGACAGACGAACGACGAATTACGCCATGTACCTCGTAGTTTTTTTCCAAAAGCAATTCCGCCAAGTAGCTGCCATCCTGACCAGTTATACCGGTTATCAAAGCAACTTTTCTATTCTCCATTACTTGTTATGTTAGATGTATATTTAGATAATAACGCATTAAACGCACATTATATTATAAAATTTTCAGTTTTATTATGCGAAAGCGATCTTACATGTATCAAAAATTCATTTTCTTCTATCCCACACATTTTATTACTACGAAAAATTATAACAATCGTGCTCTTAAAACTCGCATATTTACAAATGACGACAACATTGGCTTGAAATACACGAAAATTGAGAGTTTTCTCCAACACCGTATTAATCAAAACGTTGCGCAAACATAAAAAACATCGCCGTCAAAAAGTTTTCTCGAGAGCCTGTCATTGGATATTATTCACGACGCGATTAAGCACTAATTCGCATGCGTTTAAGCGCCCAACAACTCTCGTTTAGGAACTAATCGCAGCGCGAATAGATAGTTTTCGAGATGTGACACAACAGGAAACGTTTTGGCAACAAATTCACATCATGTTTTCATGCTTATTTTTTTTCTATTTCGACGAGTTCTAACACACGCATTTTTGTGATAAAAATATGACAGTAAAGAGTCTTTCTCTATTAAGATCCTACTTCACACAATAGCTGTTACGGGTGCCATCGCAGTGTCAATAAGTCATTTTAATGGTTTGCCATTCGTCATTGGAAAAGAGGTTCAATTTGATTTGGCCATTGACAATCTCTCCACCCCCATCATCACCATTGCCAAAGAACGAGCCATTTAACTCTGTAATGAAATTTCTCTTGATCTGGATGCCATCTATTCGCTTATGGAAAATTTGAGCGTTTTCGTTATCAAAGGCCGTAACGTCCATTGTCAACAGATTACTGTCAGAGCGTGGAATAGAAAAAATATCAAAACTTCCGGGATTTCCAACCATGTCGGTAGAAACGGCTATTTCCTCCGTCTGTCTCGACTTGACAGCCCCCCCGCCCAGCAAGGCGTTGAGCGACGAGCTTCCTCCCGTGTAATAAAACTTCATTTTTGAGACATTAGCGGGTATTTTGTTGGTCTGAAAGCGCACCATAGCAACCGCACGTTTGAGATCAACATCAAAAGACTGAGCTTCGCTCCCAACTGTGATATTAGTGCAATAGTAAAATGTATCTGTGAGTTTTCCGTTAAAACCTATCTTCTCTATGTCAGTCATCGTAGGATTTTTTGCCCCATTATGCGCTAAAACGACTATTTTATATTTACCCTCTGGCAGTGTTAGTTGGAGTGTTCCAAAGTCGGAATCGGTGGACAACTGGTTGATCTGCTTTATTTTCTGCGTACCGTTATACACCGCAAGATTTAGCCGTGAACAGATAGACCGCACGTCGGTGCCTCGTGAAAAGGACATGCTCCGCGCATCCATTCGCTCGAATGAGGACACTATAAATTTGATGGGGATGCCGGCTTTGTTTTCCACTGGGGTGTCTACATCATCATAAACGGCCTTTTGACAAGAGGTGAAAGACATACAGAACAAGCATGAAACGCATGCCAAAACACATAAACCTCGAAATGTTTTCATTGTATATATCGGTTATTATTCTAATGCAAATATAACGTATTCTTATGAAACATAAAACGAACAGACATGAGAAAATTATAAAAAAAATGTCATTAACCCTCATGCTATTGACAACACCGCCAAAATGATGATGGCTGATGCCGCAAAAAAGGTAAAAATTGGAAAAAAGAAAGTATCAAGCTAATCGAATTAAAAACTATGATACAGCCTTAAACCGATATGCTTGATACCCTCTTGTCTATTTGATAGGAGGAGTTTTTTACCCTTCTATGTCCTTGAGCTGGTTAGCAACCTCGTCTTTGATACGTTGAACGAACTCTTCTTTTTTCATCGAAGCTTGTTCGCCACCGCCCTGTTTACGCATGGAGACAAGTCCATCTGTGGCCTCTTTCTCTCCTACGACAACCATATAGGGCACTCGTTTGAGCTCGTTGTCCCTAATTTTGCGCCCTACTTTTTCATTGCGGTCATCAACATAGCTACGCACGTCTTGGGTGTCGAAATATGTTTTCAAGGTTTGCGCGTAATCGTTATACTTCTCGGAAATGGGCAAGATGGCCACTTGGTCGGGCGCAAGCCACAATGGGAAATGACCCGCAGTATGCTCAATGAGCACGGCTGTGAAACGCTCCAGCGATCCGAACGGAGCACGGTGTATCATAACGGGCACCTGTTTGGAATTGTCAGTGTCAGTGTACTCAAGCTTAAACCGGGCAGGAAGATTGTAATCTACCTGTATAGTGCCAAGTTGCCAACGCCTGCCAATGGCGTCTTTCACCATGAAATCAAGTTTGGGGCCATAGAAAGCAGCCTCTCCTATTTCCTCGCGCGCTTTCATGCCTTTCTCCTTGCAAGCCTCGCGGATGGCATTTTGGCTTTCTTCCCATATCTCGTCAGAGCCTATATATTTTTCGGTATCTTTGGGATCTCTCAAAGAGATCTGTGCCTCATAGTTGTCAAAACCAAAGACATTGAATACCTTCTGTATAATGTCGATGACATTCTCAAACTCTGCTTTCACTTGATCCGGACGCACAAAGATATGCGCGTCGTCTTGCGTGAATGTTCTCACACGGGTCAATCCATGCAGTTCTCCACTCTTCTCATAGCGAAAGACAGTGCCAAATTCTGCGATGCGCAGTGGCAAATCCTTATATGACCGAGGTTTCATGGCATAGACCTCACAGTGGTGTGGGCAGTTCATGGGCTTCAACATGTACTCCTCATCCTCCTCTGGCGTGTGTATTGGCTGGAAAGAATCTTTGCCGTAATGGGCGTAGTGGCCCGAGGTGACATATAGGTTTTTGGAGCCAATTCCGGGCGTAATCACTTCCTGATAGTTATAAGGTTTTAACAATCCGCGAAGCAATTCTTGTAAGCGAAGACGCAACTGGGTTCCCTTGGGCAACCAAATGGGCAATCCTTTGCCAACCCTGTCAGAGAACATAAACAGCTCCATCTCCTTGCCTATCTTGCGATGGTCGCGCTTTTTGGCCTCTTCAAGCATAACAAGGTATTCGTCGAGCATCTTCTTCTTAGGGAAGGTGATACCATAAACTCGTACCATTTGTTCGCGCGATGCGTCTCCGCGCCAGAACGCGCCAGCCACGCTCGTTATCTTAATGGCTTTGATATGGCCTGTGCTCATCAAGTGAGGGCCACGGCAAAGATCTGTGAAATGTCCTTGTGTGTATGTGGAGATGGTGCCATCTTTCAAGTCTAAGTCGATGTGCTCCACCTTATATTTCTGCCCATCGGCCTCAAATTCTTTCATGGCATCGGCTTTGCTGACATCACGCCGAACTACCTTCTCGTTCTTCTTGGCCAACTCACGCATCTTGTCCTCGATCTTGGGGAAGTCGTTTTCGGAGATGGTTTTTCCGTCTGGAAGCATCACGTCATAGAAAAATCCGTTTTCGATGGCTGGTCCAAAACCAAACTGGATGCCGGGATATAGCTCTTGCAACGCCTCGGCGAGCAAGTGGGCCGATGTGTGCCAAAACGTATGTTTGCCCTCTTCGTCCTCAAATTTATAGAGCTCAATCGATGCGTCTTCATTGATTGGACGGTTCAACTCTGTAGTCTCACCATTTACCCCGCAAGATACAACGTCACGGGCGAGAGCCGGTGATAAGCTCTCTGCGATTTGAAGTCCAGTTACGCCCTGCTCGTACTCACGCACAGAGCCGTCTGGAAAAGTGATTTTAACCATATTACAAATTAGTTTTATTTAAATCATAGCAAAATTAATACATATTTTTTGAACCCAATAATAAAAACACTAAAATATAATAATAATGCGCAAAGTTATGATTTAAAATGTGCATCAACAACTTACAAACACGTTAAAGATTGGTTCTAAACATTGAGTACCATATATAATATAAAAAGAAATATAGATGATGTCCTGTCATCTTTGTTTTTTTCGGTAACAATCGCTATGAGAGGAACTCAACGCATATACGCCATTCTCCCTCTATAGCCAATGCAGGAAAAACGTTTGTAGCTTAACGTCCAAGTCTACTTGCTCTCAGCCGATAGTCTTTTGCTCAATGCATAAGCATCGTAAAGCCCCAATTCACCAGCTTTGCTCAAGTCTACAAGCGCCTCTTTGAGTTTGCCAGCACGATAATGAACAATTGCTCTGTTATAGTAAGCTTCTGCCAAACGCCCATCCAATTGTATAGCACGGGTATAATCGGCTATGGCACGATCGTTATTTTTTATGTCGGCAAACATGTTTGCTCGGTCAAAATAGAGATATGCGTTCTTGGGGGCGAGCTTGATAGCCTCCGCAAAATCGCCCTCTGCTTGCGCAATCTTCAAACTTATGTTTTGTCCTTTTGACGCATCATAGCTATTTTGCAAGGCTTGGCACACCGCCCTCATCCAGTGTCCCATAAGTGAGCCTTTTCTCATTGATAAGAAATCGTCAAGGTCCGCGATGGCACTGGCATAGTTTTGAGCGTCGGCGTATGCCACGGCACGCTGCAAAAGCAGATCCGCCTGTATGTTGCGGTCTCGCTCAGCGCCAATACCAACAGACAGCGCGTCTATGAGTTGAAATATCTGTTTAGACCTTACGACCGTCAGTTTGTTGCGCTTGTGATTACACGTAAGGTTCAATTTGCGTATAGGATCACGCTTGGCATTAAAAGAATCGACCGACGCGTCGTATGCTTTATAATTGTAAATATCATCAGAATAAGCAAAATAGGATAGTTGATACATGGGCAATAGCTCTATGTCAACTTCACGGTTCTGAATAGTTCCACGATACTGGCTTTTGTACTCATGTTGTATTTGCTCTGGTTTGTCCTCAACTACAATATCATTATATTTGTCAAGATTAATCTCGGAACGTTTTCGTGTTTCTTTGATTTTTTCTCTACTCCATCGTTTTTGAACGCCTATATGTTTATCCATCTGCGCTTTAAAGATGCGGAACTCATCTTGCTCGGCTTTTGATGTCATGCCCAACCGACGATAACAATTGGCTCTTGCGCTCAAACCTGTCCAAAAATTCGGAAATTGTTTGATAACAGCGGTATAGTCTCGTATGGCCTCACGCAGGTTTCCAACCTTGTCATTGAGAATAGCTCGGTTGTAGATGGCCATAAAATTGTGTGGTTCCATCTTGATTACGAAATCGAAATCCTCGATGGCACGATTATCGTCGCCCAGCTGTACACGCAGCAAACCACGATTGTAGTGAGCCAAAAAATTGTTGGGGTTAAGGTCGATGGCCATGTCATAATCAGCCATCGCACCTCGCAAATTGTTGTAATTAAGTCTGGCCAGGGCTCTGTTTATATAGTTGTTTACCACTTTTGGTCTCAAGTGAATGGCTTTTGTTAAACAAGAATCGGCACCTCTCCATTCTCGTCTGTTAAGCGCGATGTACGAGCGTGTCATCCAAGCGTCAGCGTTGTATGGGTCTATTTTAAGGCTTTTAGATAGCCACACATCTGCCTCGACGGTATCTTTCTTGTTCAAAAAAATATCTGCCTTTAGCGAATAAGCCGCCGCAGTATTGGCCCAACGAGCGATAATGGAGTCTGCATCCAATATAGCACGATCGTAATCCTTGACGTTCATGCGGCAAATGGCTCTGTTGAGCCAAAAACTTGAAATAGTGGAGTTCAAGCCAATGGCATGCGTATAGTCGGTGATGGCATCGTGGTATTTCTCTTGCCTAATGCGACTGATGGCGCGCAAGTCGTAAATTTGCTCAATATAAGGATTGAGCTCCAAAGCTTTCGAGGCATCATGTTCAGCGCCTACATAGTCTTCCAAATAGAACTTAGCTACCGATCGGTCGAACCAAGGCAACCAAAGGTAAGGCTTCAGGGCCAATACTTTGTTAAAATATTGTATGGAGAGCACGTAATCTTCGTAATGCAAGGCCACCTCACCGCTGGTAATCAGTCGGTCTATATTGTATTGCGCACTCATCCGGTGAGCTGGCAACAGCATTATGAGCAACAAGATTAGCTTGCCCTTCATCATCGTATTATTTATGGGCTATCTTCGTTCTATACGAACATTTGAATTTGCCCTGCGATATGTTACGCAGCTTATTTTTAACAAGTTGCTTGCGTAGCGGCGAAATTCTGTCTACATACATCACTCCCTCAAGGTGGTCAAACTCGTGCTGCATTACCCGAGCGAGAAATCCTTCTACCCATTCATCATGCGGCTGTAGTGCCTCATCAAGATATTTCACATGTATGCGAGAGTAGCGCTCAACATTTTCGTTCAGGCCGGGAATGGACAAACAGCCCTCCTCCATCGTGACCTTGTCTGACGACTTGTCCACCTCTATAATATGAGAATTGATAAACGCATGACGATATCCAGCATACTCGGGAAGGTCATCCTTCAACACGTCAAGGTCTATTACCACCACACGTATAGACTTTCCTATTTGCGGAGCCGCCAAGCCCACGCCCGAGGCAGCGTCAAGCGTATCATACATGTCATGGATGAGCTTGTCTAAATCTTGAAAATCTGTGGGAATATCCTGAGCAACCTTCCTTAATACGGAATGCCCGTAAGTGTAAATAGGTAAAATCATCTTCTTGAACTCATGTAATCTTGAAGTATAATAGTGGCGCTAATCTCATCTACCAAGCCCTTGTTCTCCCTTCTTGTTTTCTTTTTCACTCCCGACTGTAGTATTACGCGCTGGGCCATCACCGAAGTGAAACGTTCGTCATAATACACAATAGGTACTTCAGGGTGAGCATTTTTCCACCTATTCACAAAGTTTTCCACCCTTAAAAAATTCTCTGATGGATTGGCATTAAGCTGCAAGGGCTTGCCAATAATAATACGTTCGACTTTCTCTTTTTGAACATACAGGGAGAGAAAGTCGAACAAGTCTTTAGTATCTATCGTAGTTAGCGCATTGGCAATAATTTGCAAGGGATCGGTCACAGCCAATCCCGTGCGTTTTTTGCCATAGTCTATTGATAATATTCTTGCCAAATTTATTTCTTATACAGCAACCAAGCGTCGCCCTTTGGATTGTACTGGCTGCCACGAATGGCATCGCGACTCTCCACGGCCTTGCTCTTGTCGGCATAGGTAGTGGCTACCACGCGATACATATTGAAATTTGAGTTGTAAACTATTTGGGCATCGTATCCACCTTGCACCAAAGAGCTTTGCAACCCCTCAGCGTTGGCCTTCAAGCCGAAAGAGCCTACCACTACACTGTATGCTTGCAAGCCAGCGCCACTAACAACCGTAACATCCTCTGTGCGAACAGTAGCGTTGTCAACGTTAGAGACGGTAGTTTGAGTGGCTGGCTGTGTTGTTAACGGCGTTACTACCGGAGCAGCTTCTTGGGTAGGCTGCTGGGCTTGGTATTTCTCATCTTGCGCCTTAGCCTTCTCGTAGGCTTTCTTATAAGCACTCTCCTGTGATTTGCAACTCGTGAATGCCATAGCAACACACAAGGCAGAACCCATGACGAATAATTTCTTCATATCATTTGTTTATTTATAGATAAAACATTTATTTCTTAAATGACTATTATATTTCTATATTTGGCGAAATTACGAAATAATCTACAAAATGGAAATAGCTATCCGCATAAAGTTTGTTAAATCAACATAACAGAAGTTTTTTTACAAAAAAAAACAGCATTTTTTCTCGTTTTTTACAATGAAAATGTTATATTTGCAAATAGGAAAAATTATAATACTAACAAAATAAAACGATTATGAAAACATTAGGTTACATTAGCGCATTCTTAGGTGGTGCTATCGCAGGAACTGTTTTAGGTATTCTCATGGCTCCTGAAAAAGGTTCAGAAACCCGCTCAAAAATTAATGACACTGTAGATGACTTCTGCAAAAAACACGACATCAAACTTAATACCAAAGACGCGGAAGACTTCGTTGAGGATATTAAAGAAGCCGTGGGCAAGAAACTCTAATCAATCGGAATTATATGCAAGGGGCTGTGAAAACTCACAACCCCTTGTTTTAAAACCCAATATCTAAGCTATCATGTTTTCAAACGACCAAAATGTAGAAACCATTGGCCAACTCATTGAGACTTTAAAGCATTACGCCTCCCTGCAAGGAGAATATTTAAAGTTGGACATAGTGGAGAAAGTGGTGAAAATATTAACAGCCTTCGCTATCATCTCCATTATCTCGTTGCTGTCCATGCTCATGCTCATCTATTTAGGTTTTGCTGGCGCACACGCTCTCGAACCATTAGTTGGCATCGTGGCAGGTTACGCCATCATTGCGGGTATCTATCTTCTTATACTCTTACTTCTCATCATGTTTAAGAAGCAATGGATAGAAAAGCCACTCGTTAAGTTTCTTGCATCATTATTATTAAGCAAATAAATTATGTCCCAAAATAATTCCTCGGATACCATCTATACTAAGTTGGAGCAAATCCAACTGCGTAAAGCCATGATCCAAAAAGAAATCCAAAAAGATGACCACAAAATAAAAGGCCATTGGAACTCGCTTTTCGCAAAGTCACGACAAATCACTAAAAGCACTTCGCCTACCAAACGTTTTGGTGGCTTAATGACCACAGGGGCTGGACTTTTAGATGCTATTATTTTGGGATGGAAACTGTATCGCAAATTTAAAAAATAGTAAACTTGATAGCTCATATCAACCACTCATGTCACTATTAACAACCACACCAAATATAGAAAAGGACCACGCCAACAATGTTAACAAATCTAAACTGACGAGCGTAAAGTGGTAATTTAAGTTATAAAACACACCTTTTGTGCGTAAACAGTTTCTTTATTATAAAAACTTACTAACTTTGCGATGTGTTTTTCATAGTATTAGATTTAAGGTTAACAAGGTTGGAGTACGGCGGTACTCCATTTTTTTTGTCCTAAAATTAAAAACTTGAAGAAATGACTATACCCATTTCTAAAGGAAAACATCATACGCCGCCACTTCATATATGCACGCTTTCGCAACAAAAAATATAAAAAATTAGCTATCACCGTATTTTATATGTATGAAAATAATAGCTAAGGCACACCAATATACTTGTAATAATCCAAGTGACAGGATAACAAATCATCAGGTGCACAAAGCCAGGCCATATTGGGCAGATGAGCATTACCCAAACCACTCGTATGACACAGGTGCCAAAAATTGTGAGCAAGGCCGGCTCTAACGAGTGTCCGTATGCACGCAATGCAGACGAGGGAATGTCATAAAATGTAGCTATAGATTGGAAAACAAGTACATATTGCATTCTGAGCTTGGCATAATATATCACGGATGGATCGGTTGTAAACAACGATAACACTTCATCATCAAATAGCATGAATAGCATGTTTGAAACAAAACAAACCAAAAAACCACCCACTAAGCAAATTCGAAACACTCGCTTGCAACGATCCAAATGACCGGCTCCATAGTTTTGCCCTATGAACGTCACTGCCGCACTGCTAAACGCACCCAGCAAAAAGTAACAATAGCTATCAAAAGTTTGCGATACCGACGCACCTGCAACGGCACTTGATCCATAACCATTGATGGCACTTTGCACAAAGATATTGCTCAGCGAGAACACCATACTCTGGACTCCCGCAGGCACTCCGATTTGCAAAATGCGCTTTAACTCTATATTGTAAATGTGTATTTTTCTGATGTTCAATTTAAAAGCGCCATCCTCTTTTCTCAGTATCCACACTATAATAGCCGCACAAAAAAGATTGGACACATCGGTTGCAATAGCCACTCCCATCACACTCATGTGGAAATTAATGACTAAAATTAAGTTCAGCACAGTGTTAATTACCCCCGCCACCATCAACACATAAAGCGGCCGACGTGTATCGCCCTTGCTACGCAAAATAGAAGCACCAAAATTATAGATCATCACGAATGGCACGCCAAGAAAATAGATACGTAGATAGAGCACGGCATCGTCGATGATATTGTGTGGCGTTTCCATTAAAAGCAATACAGGGCGAGACAAAATAAGTCCTGCAAATAGCAGGAAAACGCCACTCACGATAGCCAACGCCGCCGAGGTGCTGACAGCATGGCGAATGCTTTGCGTGTCACGTTGGCCTACATGGTTGGCGATTATGACACTCGCACCAATGGATATGCCAACGAAGAAATTGATCATAAGATTTATCAGGAATGTATTGGCACCCACGGCGGCTAACGCCTCGCTACACGCAAACCGTCCCACAACAGCCACGTCTACCGAATTAAAAAGCTGTTGCAAGACGCTGCTTGCCGCAAACGGCATGGCAAATTTCAATATTTTACCCAATAATGGGCCATGCAACATATCTAATTCATTCGTCTTTGTCATCTTATATATCAACCTTTGTTCGTTGTTTACAAAAAAATTCAAATAACAAAGAGCCATCCTCTCTCAAATGAGTAGGGATGGCCCTCGCATGGTTGGGATAACTAAAATGGCGTATTATGCGCCAAATGTCTACGCCATTAACTTATGTTTTATTGCATATCGTACACCACCTGCATGAGTTTTTTGCCCAATTCATCGGCTTCTTTCATGGTAGACGCCTCACTGTATACTCGAATAATAGGCTCGGTATTCGACTTTCTAAGGTGCACCCATTTATTGGGGAAATCAATTTTCACGCCGTCAATATCTGTCACTTGCGCCTCAGGCTCATGGCTGAACAGTTCTTTAACTTTCAGAAGGATGGCATCCACATCGGTGGAAGGTGTAAGGTCGATCCTGTTTTTCGCGATAAAATAATTGGGGAACGTGGCGCGAAGCTGAGACGCAGACATCTGTTTTTGAGCCATCGAACTCAAGAAAAGACCTATACCAACAAGTGCGTCCCTACCGTAATGGCTCTTGGGATAAATGACACCGCCATTGCCCTCACCGCCAATAACAGCACCTACCTCTTTCATTTTTGTCGTAACGTTCACCTCTCCCACAGCCGACGCGTAATATTTGCAACCGTGTTTCTCCGTGACATCACGCAATGCACGCGTCGAGCTCAAGTTGCTCACCGTGGCTCCCTTATCATGATCGAGAATATAGTCGGCCACTGTCACCAACGTGTATTCCTCGCCATACATCTCTCCATCCTCGCATATGAAGGCCAATCTGTCCACGTCAGGATCCACTACCACGCCCAAATCATAACCACCCATAGCGCATTTGCCCATGATCTCGCCCAAATTTTTAGCAATGGGCTCCGGATTGTGGGCGAAATCACCATTTGCCTCGCCATTGATAAACGTGGCTTTCACGCCCAACGCCTTGAATAAATCGGGCAAAATAACACCGCCAACCGAATTGATGGTATCCACGACTACGTTGAAATGGGCTTTTTTGATGCTCTCAACGTCAACCAAGTCAAGTGCTAGCACTGCATCAATATGTTTTTGGTTGAACGTATTGTCCTCGATGTAATGTCCTAAATGATCAACTTCTGCATATTCAAAGTCTTCTCTTTCGGCTATATCCAGCACCTCCTTACCATCGGCGGCCGTAAGGAACTCACCCTCATTATTAAGTAGTTTCAAAGCGTTCCACTGGCGAGGATTATGGCTTGCGGTGATAATAATACCTCCCGCGGCCTCGCTCATACGCACGGCCAGCTCGGTTGTAGGCGTGGTGGCCAAGCCTATGTTCAGCACGTCATAGCCCATGCCCATCAAGGTGCCACAAACTACATTTTTTACCATCTCGCCCGATATGCGCGCATCTCGCCCAACGACGATCTTGTTGCTGTTTGACTTGCCACTGCGGCGAATAAATGTGGCGTAAGCCGAGGTAAACTTCACGATATCCAATGGATTTAAAGTGTTGCCAACGGTTCCACCTATCGTGCCCCGAATACCCGATATTGATTTGATTAGAGTCATTGTATTACAGTTTTAAAGTTATAATTTTGTTTTTAGTTGCCACGTTCATAAGTTATATCATAGAGATAGGGAATTACACGCCCCGTAGCTCCCTGATGCCCCATGTCGTGCGGCACAATGATCCGCACACGAGCCAACTCGTCTTCTTTCTCTTTATATCTTCCCACATTGATGTATGTAAGCGGCATGAGCCATCCCTCGGGAACAGCCGTTGTCGTAAGACTATGTGCCCATACCAATGTGCTGTGATTTTTAAGAAACGAGCCAGTAAATGTCCCCGCCTTATTGGTGAGTGATATCTTGTCCACCCAATTGCCCATTGACGGCAACAGCATGTTTGAGGCTTCTATACTATCGGTGATAAGATTTCGTTCGGTATAGCGACAGAGCAGCGTGAGAGTCTCGTTAGTTTTCACCTTCTCGCCACAGCCTTGCTCTACTATTTGCATGTAAACACCATTTGCACTAAACAGTACAAATTCATTTTTGCGAACGTCAGTGGTGTAGTTTTTGCGAGCAAACTCTTCCTCGGAGATAACGGTTACAGCTGAATCCTCTATATATTTATTAATAGCGGCACGCTCATGTTTTTTTTGATCAGCGTATGTTACTTGGTTTTTGCAAGCCATCAGAAAGAACAATCCGAAAAGTAGCAAAAGCAAATAAGGCAATCTTCTCATTGTCGTAATATTTTATTAATATGGTGCAAAGATAATAAAAACCAAACAAAGCCATGCAGATAAATCATTAAAAAAGGTATATCTGACAGTAAAGACAGGCTCAGCTGATATTTAATGGGGGAGCTAAAGGCTCAGTAGGCATTTACTTTTGGGGGCACCGTAGGTCCCCCTAAGATTGTGGTAACCATGTATAACCGCAAACAGAATTAAAGACAAGAAGGCATGACGCAGGCGTAAAAGCTCACACGCGCAAATTTCTACCGCACTCAGACGCTTCTTGAAGCCAGCGAAGTTGTCTTCATTCTTTCTTTGCTCCCCACTCTTCTCTCCTTACTCCTTATTCTTTATCTTGTAAAAAATAATTACTGTTTTTTGATCATTATTTTCGAGTCATCCAGAGCAAAAAGGGCTATCTTTTTTTGTCAAAACCAAGTCGGGCGTTACCAAAAATCATAAGAGTGCCGCGATTGGTGCTTTCTCATAGCCTGATTAGGCCTTATTCGCAGCGCGGAAGAGCCTTAATCACGCTGCGATTACAACCTTATCATCATGCCATTTGATACTCAACCGCAGACCACAAAATAGGAGAATAAAGGCTATTTTTTAAAAGATGCTGAATGTCAGTCATTTACAAACTATCGCAGAATTCGCGTATTTCGGACGAAGGCAAACTTATTTTTAAATAAGCGAATTTGAGAGGGTTGTTTGTTCAAATAATTGACTATTTCTAATTTTTCAAATACTGCGTTTGGGATAAACAGGTTTTTAAAGAAAAAAACCGAATATGCGTAAACATTCTGTCGTCATCTTGAAGCGTACACACACACCATTCGCCCCCACCTATGTTTGTACATGGTGAACATCTCTTCAAAAAACATACGGCTATTTATTGTACCAAGGGGTTAATCTCAATAGCAAAATGAAAAGCCATGCTTTTTCTACTGAGCCTAAAGACAGACATGACATCTCACTGCGAGAGGACCTTGATTAATTGCTTATCTTATACTATTTGCTTGATGATACACCTATCAAACCCCTGACATCACTTGAGTATATCGGCATAGTACATAAATGCAGAACGGGTTATCCTCTCTGCCTCATCCATGGAGCAGTCCAACTGGCCACCACTGGCATTGAAATGTCCTCCACCATTAAAGAAACGCTTGGCCATATCTTCCACGGAAAAGTTGTCTACAGACCGCAAGCTCACCCAAATCTTGTTGTCTACACGGTCGTCCTCACGCAGTGAAACCGAAACTTTCATGCCTTTAATACGTAGCGGCTCGTTCACCAAGCCCTCACCATCTCCACGTACATAATGGTAATCTCGTATGTTTTTACGCGTCAAAGTGAAATATGACGCATGCAAATCCTCAAAGACATTGAGTTTCTGTGACATGAGATAGCCACGCAGCCTGATGGCCCATTGGCTATAATTGTTGTACACATTGCGATAAATCTTGTCTTTGTCTATATGCTTGGTGAGTAGTTGGCATATTATGAAGTATATCTCTGGCCGCGTGGAGTTGAAGGTAAATCCACCCGTGTCTGTCATCATACCACAATAAACACATGTGGCAAACTTCTTGTCAAGCTTGTTAAAATCGCCCAATTGCCATGCCACACGAAACACCACCTCGGAAGAAGAGCTTAAGTCTGGCTTTGAAACGGATAAAATTGTTGGCAGCGTAGGGTTGAGATGGTGATCTAACATCACCCTTGGTGCGTTGCATTCTGTCAGGGTTTGCTCCATCTCGTCCACTCGGTTCAGGGCATTGTAGTCTATGCAAAAAACAAGATCAGCCTTGTCAAACATCGCCTTCACATCGTCGGGACGTTTGTCATACCGCACAATACGCTCATTGCCAGGCAGCCAATGTAAAAAATCGGGGTAACCATTGGGCACGATCAACGTGGACTCCTTGCCAAAACAATCAGCTAAATAATAACTCCAAGCCAAGCAAGCCCCAAGTGCGTCACCATCTGGCCGTGAGTGACCGGTAATCAGTATATGATGCGCAGAGGCAATCATTTCTCTTAAATCATGTGCTTGCTGGTCTGTTAATAAATTCAATTCCATAATAAGTGCAAAGGTAATAAAAATTAATTGCGACAGCTATGACACACCTACGGAATGAGCAAACTCGAGTCGCCATAGCTCAAGAAGCGAAAGTCGTGCCCAAGTGCATAGTCGTAAACCTTGCGCCAATCGCCCTTGAGGAAGGCGCTCACGAGAAGCAACAACGTGCTCTGGGGCTGGTGAAAATTGGTGATAAGCATCTTCACGACCTTGTAAGTGTAGCCCGGCGCTATGATGATTTGCGTGCCTGAGTGCAGCGCGTCAATCTTGTCGCGATCGAGATAGTCCAAGATGTTTTGGATGGCTTGGCGCACGGGCAAGGACTTTCCGTTCACAATCGCCAATCCCTCTGCATCGTGCGGTAGGTCGTAAGGTTCCCACTGGTTAACGTGCAGTTCCTCCTCAGAAAGATTTGGATTGGCGGCGAGCTTTGCGCCCATATAGTACAAGCTCTCGAGCGTACGCACGCTGGTGGTGCCCACGGCTATGGCGCGGCAATCGTGATTGAGCAGGCGCTCGAGTGTGTGGCGGTGCACCACAACATATTCACTGTGCATGTTGTGCCCATCGATGGTGTCCGACTTGACAGGCCGAAACGTGCCGGCGCCCACATGCAGCGTCAACTCGTCGCGCACGATACCCTTAGCATCAATGCGTCGGAGCACCTCGTCGGTGAAGTGCAACCCAGCTGTAGGAGCGGCCACGCTACCTTTTATTTTAGAATAAACGGTTTGGTAGGTGGTCTTGTCGCTCTCTTGCGTTTCACGATTGAGATATGGCGGTATAGGCAACTCACCCACGCTTTCCAATATATCCGCAAAATTAATGTCGTTGTTATCCCACTCGAAGTCTATCCAATAGTTGCTACCCCCCACTCTCTCCGCGGTTTTATCACGATTCATAGTGACCGAGAGTGTGAACGAATGCCCTTTTATCTCAAACGAGCGATTCAGCGCACCCTCCTTCCATTTTTTTAGGTTGCCCACCATGCAAAGCCAACTGCACTTGTGTGTGGTTTGGAACATTTGTTCGTAGTCGGCTGGCAACGTGGGTTCCATCAAGAACACCTCGATAAGTGCACCTGTATCCTTGCGAAAATGAATGCGCGCCTGTATCACGCGGGTGTTGTTGAACACCATCAGCGAGCCTTTGGGCAAATGGTCAGGCAGGTTACGGAACACATCGTCGCTCACCTCGCCACGATCGTAGACAAGGAGTTTGCTGTGATCACGCTGTGGCAATGGGTATTTAGCGATACGCTCGTCGGGGAGCTCATAATTGAAGTCGGAAATGTGAATATTTTTTGTATCCATAGAAATAAATTTATGCTATAGTCCGAAGTGTCAAATGACAGTGAGTGCGAGCACCGTCACAATAGCCAACGTTCCAGCCACGACAACAATCACCATGTCAATATCGGCCATAGAATAGCCAGATGACGTGTAGTGTGAAGATATATAGTTGATCTTTGGACTAATTTTATAATAAAATTTGTGGTACACCATATAACTGATTAAGCCAGACACGATGCCCCACAGCAAACCACAGACGATGTCGACAGGATAGTGCAGGCCAAGGTAAAGACGTGTCCAGCAATTGAGTAGCGACCACAACACCATAACTACAGTGAACAGTCGGTTACGCACCAACATGCTGAAAAACACCGCTAATGACATAGTATTGGCGGCATGGGCAGAGAAAAAGCTGAAGCCTGAGCCTCGATGACCGTCCACCACATCGACAAGATACTTGAGGTAAGGGTCCATTGCCGGTCTCGGACGCGCCACCAAAGGCTTCACGATGCCGTCGGCCATACCGTCAGCAAGGAGTATGCATAGGCCAGCGCAACATGTCACAAGCACAATTTGCGGCATAGTCTCGTTGTTTTTGACAACGAGAAAAAACAACGCTAAGAAGAGGGGTGTCCACGTAAAGCCCCACGTGAGCATGTCAGACATACGGTCCAAGAACAGCGAATCGCTACCATTAAACCATAACAAAAGCTGCTGGTCGAACTCAATAATAGATTCTAAAGTCATCTCGACTATGTTCTGCGTTAAGGTGGGGCTGGAGCATTAACCTTGACAAGACGCCGCCCACATTGTTGATATTATGTTATACTGTGATGATAGTAGAGCCATCCTCCTTAGATCATTTCCAATTGTTCAGGGGGTATCCATCCCTCACGACCATCGGGCAGACGTATGCCACGCCATGATTTCATATTAGTGTCAGTGACATCCACCCGTGTGCCCTCGTGCAGTATGAAAGCATCCTCGGCATTTGCAGAGGGCGTTTTCTTCACATTTACCGAAGGGGCCATGATGATGGCACCAGAACGATTGACAAAGGCATGGTGTTGATCCCAAGCAAAAAGAGTGGAAAATATGAAAAAGACGAAGAAAGTCATGCCACCAAAGAAACCTACCTTGCGCCAAAGCATGTGGGGTACAAACAGATATACCAACACAAGCAACAATGCCAAGATAATGGACACAATGCTGATGTAGGCCCAAACGTTGGCATTGGTTAGATTGACCAAGCCACGATACCACGTGACAAACACCACCTCGCTCTCTGGCGTGAGCTTGTCAATGGTCTTTGAGCGCGCAAACTGCAAGTTGAACCTAATATCCTTGTCGCCGGGCGAAAGCCACAACGCTCGCTCATAGGCCAAGATAGCCATGGTAAGACTGTCAGAACGATAGTAGGCATTGCCAAGATTATAATAAAGTTCGGCAGAAGTACCCTGTTTTAACAAGTATTGATAGTCTATGATCGCTTGCTGGTAATCACCCTTTTGATAAGCAGAATCTGCCATTTGCTTGGTGACTGCCGACGCGAAAAGCGGCAAGCACAACGACAGGATGAACGTCAGAAAAATACTTCTGAACCTATTGTTTAATACTTTAAAATGATATATTGTCATAGTTTACGTTTCTTCTTCATTACATCCTCTATCTCACTGATGGCCACAGCGGCGGCTGTATAGGTCTTGCCCATGTTGCCAGAAGCGTCGCCGGGGGCGTAGCGCTCATATTCGCAGGCGTCGAGTGCCAAGAGAAATTTTTCGATTGTTTCTTGCTGAACATCGTGTTGAGCGAAGGTTTCGGCTATGTTATCACGGGATAGTTGTTCCACGGGCATAATGAGCTTGCTGCCAGCATAATCCCACAACGCTCGCAAAACCTCATCGTAAAAGGCATCGCCACGACCAGCGTGCATGAGTTGTGAAGCCTTTTTCAGTCGAGCGCGAGCTATGCTATCAGCCTTCTTTTTACGTAAACTGATGATGTCCGCGCGCTCCACGGCACGCTTGTGGAACAATATAAGCAACACGATGAAGCCTATTAGTGGCAACAGCAAACACACCCAGTAGGTGCCACTGCCAACAAATCGCACGCCAGAAACAGAGCAGGAAGCCTCACCATGCTTAATATCGTGTATATCGTTATCCTTTGGATTGTCATAGACCGCAGTGGCATTTTTTCCTGTTCCCTTTGCCACATTGATAGAGAAACTTTTGGTTCTAAGCGTCTTGTAAGCGTTGGTTTGCACGTCAAAGTACACAAACTCGATGGCAGGAATTGTGTAATGCCCCTGTTGGCGAGGCACAAACAGAATATCGTATACCATGTTTCCTTCCACGCCTTTGGCCGTGAGTTTGGTTTTATCAGTAATCTTTGGATCGTACTTGTCAAAGTTTTTGGGTAAGTTTATGTCTGGAGCCTTGATAAGTTTAAGATTGCCTACGCCACTAACCACCACACGCATGGTGATAGGATCGCCCGCTTGAACATCGGTTTTGCTTAGTTGTGAAGAGATGTTAAACCTGCCCACGCCACCCGAGAAGTTTTCCGGTTTTTTGGGTAGAGGGTCTACCTGTATAGTGAGTCCGGGTGCCTTGATTTCTCGTTTGACCTCTACATAACCAGAACCACCATTGAAAAATGCCTCAAATGGATCCACCGCGCGGTTTTGTTGCACCACGATGCCCTTGAAAGTGATGCTTGGAACTTCTAACTTCCCGGTCATCTGCGGATACATGACATATTGGCTCCATGTCACGGAGCGGTATGCCCGACCGTTAACTCGCTCCATCTTAAAACTCTTCTGCTGAGGCAGCGGCACCTCTTGGGTGTGAAAACCCGTCAAGTCGGGCATCTTGCCCTCAAGCTGCGTAAGGTCGACGAGGGTGTAGACTTTATAGGTAAGGAGCACTGGTTCTTGTTCGTGCACCCTACGTTTACTGGCTGAAACTTTGATGAACAGGTCCTTGCCAGATATTGGCGAACCAGCCGAGCGCATAGTGTTGTCTCCCCCATCGTCTTGGTGCATAGGCGGAACACCGCCACCATTGGAGCGTGACGAGCCAGAAACCGTGACACGGACAGCACGCGACGACACAGCCTTGCCGTTGATTTTGGCGTGGGCGGCAGGAATGGTATAGGTGCCAGGCTTGTCGGCATAAAGCGTATAGGTATAAGTGATAGACGACGAACTACTCGTGTGTCCATTAACCACCTGATAGCTTGACTGTTGCGATGTGTATGGACCGGCTATCACTTCTAATCCTCCGGGGATATTTCCAACTCTGAAACCCTCAACATCTTGTGTGTTGATGGTAAACGAAAGTCGAAAATTCTCACCCGTCGAGACCCGTGAGGGCACCGATACAGAAATTTGTGCCTGCGTATTCGTTATTCCGCATACAAAGCACAGGCATGTGAGAAAAATATGTAATATACAACGTGTCATTGCTGATGTTTTACCAATTTTTCTGCAACCGTCGGCGCTGCGGCTGTTGTTGCTGTTGCTTCAAGCGTCGCTGTGTTGCTTTTTCTTCTTGAATGGCATAATTCAACAGTTGCTCAGCATTGTCTTTGCTCATCTGTTCCTTGTTCTGTTGACGCTGCTCATTCCGTTCGTTTTTGTTAGGGTTTTGCTTGTTTTGTTGTTGTTGTTTCTTATCTTTGTCCTTTTTGTTCTTGTCGTTTTTGTTATTGTTGTTGTTTTTGAGGGGCTGCTTTTTGGCAAGACGCTTGCACAGGGCCAGATTATATCGTGTGGCATTATCGTTGGGATTGTGGCGCAAGCTCTCTTTATACGCTTCGATAGCCTCAGCATACAGTTGTCGTTTCTGACAGATAACGCCTATGTTGTGATAAGCCATAGCCTTGCGCAGATGAGCTTTTTCTGTCTTTCCGGCAGTCTCAAACTGCGTGATGGCAGCCGAATCTTTTTGTTGTTGCAACAGCGCACATCCCAGATTGTACATTGCTTGGGTGTTGGAAGCGTTTTTCCCCAACGCCTTGCGGTACTCAACCTCGGCCTTGGCATAGTTCTGTTCACGATAGAACTTATTGCCATTGCGCACGAATTGCCGGTCGCTCTGCGCATCCACAGTTTGGGCACAAAGCGACAAGAAAAGTGCCATGAGTATGTATTGAATAGTTTTCATAAGATGGTTCACTTCTTTTTAAACAGCGACACGTTCCTCAACAAGGGATTCTTGGCTTCCATCACGCATATCTCAGCAATGAGAAGAAGTACGGCAAGAATGCCAAACGCTTGGAACTGCTCATCATACTCGCTGTATATCACCGAGTTTGTCTCACCTTTTTGCAGCTTGGTCAGTTCGTCATTGAGTTGCTCTTGCGCATCTGAGGTGTTGTCCACATGTATGTATGTGCCACTACCAGCCTTGGCAATGTCTTGGCACATTGGCTCGTTGAGCGCAGACATAACAGTTTGCCCAGTGGCATCGGTCATGTATCCTCCATTCCCAGTAGGTATGGGGGCCCCTTTCACGCTGCCCACGCCGAGGATGAACACATTGATGCCGCGCTTCCTTGCCTCGGCAGCGGCCTCGGCGGCACCGCCCTCATGGTCTTCGCCATCAGTGATGACGATGATGGCCCGCCCCACTTTTTCTTGTTGCGTGAAGCTGCGCATGCCCACCGTTATGGCTCGGGCGATATCCGTTCCCTGTGTCTCAATAAGCGAAGGGTCTATATTTTGCAAAAACATCTTGGCCGAAACGTAGTCGCTCGTGATAGGCAATTGCACGAAAGCATCGCCAGCGAAGACCACCAAGCCTATCTTGTCGTTGGTGAAATGGTCCACCAAGTTCTCCACAAGCATCTTGCTTTTATCCAACCTGCTCGGCACTACATCCTCGGCTTTCATGGAGTTTGAGATATCCATGCAGATGATAGCCTCTATGCCATTGCGTTTCTCGTGTTGAATTTTCGAACCCATTTGTGGTCGCGCCAACATGATAATCACCACTGCGAGAGCGCCAAGCAGCAAGCTGAACTTGACCAATGGGCGAAAGCGCGACACATCGGGCGTCAGCAATTTGAGCAATTTGGGATCGCCAAACCGCTTTTGTCGTTTGAGCTGTCGCCGGTTCACAATCACTCTGATGACCATGAGCACGGGGACAATCAATAACATCCATAAATATATAGGAGTGTCAAATCTCAGCATATCAATTCTTTTTTATCAACCAATGCCACTTTATGGCATGCCATTCTCATCATGGAATACGGCGGAATATCGTATTGCGGAGAAGTAATTCTAACAAGAGGAACAGCACTGCGGCAAGCGCGAAAGGCTGATAAGCCTCGTAACGCTTGGAGAATTTTGTTACATTCATCTTGGTTTTCTCCAGCTGGTCAATGTCGCGATAAATCTGTTTCAACTCTTTATTGTTTGTGGCGCGGTAGAAATTGCCCTCGGTAAGGGTTGCTATCTCGCTCAATGTTTTCGTGTCTATCTCTACAGGTATGTTCACATACTGCACTCCTCCGGCCACCGGCATGGGGTAACGTGCCACCTTATTTGTGCCAACGCCAATGGTATAGACCCTTATTCCCATGGAGTGGGCTATCTGGGCGGCGGTGAGCGGCGATATGTCGCCCATGTTGTTACTGCCATCCGTGAGCAAGATCACTACCTTGCTCTTGGCCTTGGAGCCCTTGAGACGCGACACGGCGTTGGCCAAGCCCATGCCTACGGCGGTGCCGTCTTGTATAAGTCCGCGAGCGGCGATGTCGGTACGCACGTTATGCAGCAAGCTGAGCAATGACCCGTGGTCGGTGGTGAGCGGGCACTGTGTAAAAGATTCACCCGCAAATATTGTCAGGCCTATATTGTCGTTGGGTCTGCCAGATATAAACTCCGACGCCACTTCCTTGGCCGTTTCCATGCGATTGGGTCTGAGGTCCTCAGCTAACATGGACATGGACACATCCATGGCGAGCATGATGTCTATACCCTCCACGGTCTTGTTGCCCCATGAGTTGTGTGTTTGTGGGCGTGCGAGAGCGCATACTATAGACACGAACGCCAAGCATCGTAGCAGCATGGGAGCGGCCAGCATTCTAACACGCCAGCTCTTAGGAGCTGCGAGATAGGCATAAGTGTCGCTCATACGCATGGAGGGTTCCTTACGCTTGCGATACAAAAAATACCACAACACGTAGGGCACGAGCAGCAGGAGCAATAAAAAATATTCCTTGTTTGCAAATTCCATTTACACAATTTACTTTTAATCAGGCGCTACGAATGGCGTTGCAGCTAAATCATCAACAAATACACATTATATATAATGTAAGCAAGCAGTCCGGTGATAGAAATCACCAACAGCCAAAGCAGTGCCTTGATGGTAAGGCGTCCTTGTCGTTTTCGTTTATCGTCATCCGATAGTTGTGGCATAATTTTTTCCTCGGTAGCCTGTCCCTCCACTTTCGTGCTGTCGATGAAGTTCACGGCATTCACCAAATTGAGGTCGTTCTCGTTGATCAATGTCGAGTATTTAGCAAACTTGACAAGGTCTGCTGTGGTGAACAGTTCGGTCAGCTCATCGAGCATTTTGGAATCCCCCGCAATCTGCAGACGCTCTATAATCTCTCGAGACGTCATCTCCATGGCATTAAAGCCAAATCTATCTCGGATGTATTGGCGAAGCGTATCGGTAAGCCTTGTATAGTAAGTTTTCTGGTCCTCACTTGTTTGCATGTGCTCGGCTTTTATTTTTTCAATAGCGTTGAGTGCGCGCTGATGAGGTGGCTCATGCTTCACAATGCGCACACGAGTGATAATGGGCTTATTGTCACGCAATCTTATGACGAGGTAAAAAACTGCCAACGCTAATACTATCACCAATAACGACAGCCAGAAAAAAGGACTCCACTCTGACCATTGAAAAGGATTGTTCTGCACATCCTTTGGTGGAAAGAATTGATTGGGGTGCAAAGTGTCTACGTCCATGGTAATGACCTTGAGCGCGGCCGTACCACCTTGATACGCCTTGCCATTCACTTTGACGGTCAAAGCTGGTATAGCGTAGAGATTTTCATCAAATGAAGTGATGGTGTAGGTGCGTTCCAACCTTACCCGATTGTTGTCAGCGGTCAATGTGTCACCATCCACCACGCTCACCACCTCTACCCCCGGTACGACATATTGGGAGGCCTTCAAGGCAGGCCAAACCAATCTCGAGCCTTTGGGCATAGTCACACCGAGCCGCAAATGTGCTTGCTGGCCAATGAGAATACCCACGGAGTCGACCGTCTGCTCAACAACCACCTGCGCCCCTACAGGCAGCGAGACAGCAAGAGCCAACAGTATCAATATGTCGCGAACAGTTTTATTCATTTTCTTATATTGCTTTATCATCAAGCCATTGAGTTCTACTTCCGAAACCGCTAAGTCCGCTGCTTGAACAGTATGAGCAACGATTTGACGAAGTCTTGGTTCGTGGCAATGGACGTCCAGTCTACACGGCTACGAGAAAACACTTGCTTGAGCGACTCCTCGCGGCTCAGCCAATAGCTCGTGTGAGCTCTACGCAGCTTGGCGTTAGCGGTGTCTATCACCATCTCATGCCCGGTCTCAGCGTCCACCACCTTCATCAAACCAACGTTTGGCAACTGCTTAGCCCGAGGGTCGTACACCTGAATGGACATCAAATCATGCTTACGATTGGCTATTTCAATTTCTTTGGAGAAATCCTTCCGGTCATAAAAATCACTAATCACAAACGAGGTGCAACGCCGCTTCATCATGCGAGTCAAAAAAGCCACAGCCATACCTATATCGGTTTTGCAGCTCTCAGGGTGGAAATCGAGCAACTCGCGAATGATGTAAAGAATGTGCTTGCGACCTTTTTTGGGCGGAATGTACTTCTCTATCCTGTCCGAGAAGAATATCACACCTATCTTGTCGTTGTTTTGTATGGCAGAGAACGCAATGGTGGCAGCTATCTCCGTGGCCATGTCTCGCTTCATCTGCCGTGAAGTACCAAACTCCAGCGAGCCAGAAACGTCAATGAGTAGCATCACGGTGAGCTCGCGTTCCTCCTCGAAGACTTTCACATATGGGCGATGAAAACGCGCCGTCACATTCCAGTCTATGTCTCGCACATCATCGCCAAATTGGTATTCTCTAACCTCGGAAAACGCCATGCCACGACCCTTGAAGGCTGTGTGGTATTGCCCGGCAAAGATGTTTTGACTTAAACCACGGGTCTTAATCTCTATCTTTCGTACCTTTTTTAATATCTCGGTTGTCTCCATTCGGTAATCATTGCGCTTGAAACGTGCTTGGCGAGCATTGTCCGAGCGCCAAGCCTTGTCGTTCTATAGACTAACGAGCAGCTTGAAAGCCACTCACTCACAGGGCCCGTCGCATCAGGGCACCTCTATTTTGTTGATGATCTTGCTAACGATTTCCTCGCCACTCACATTGGCGGCCTCTGCCTCGTAGCTCAACCCCACCCGGTGGCGCAGCACGTCGTGGGCTATGGCGCGAACGTCCTCTGGTACCACGTAGCCACGATGCTTGATGAAAGCATAGGCACGTGCGGCCTTGGCCAGATTGATGCTGGCGCGTGGGCTGCCGCCATAGGTGATCAGCTCCTTGAGCTCTGGTAGCGCGTAGCGGTCTGGGTAGCGTGTAGCGAAAACAATGTCGGCAATATAGCGCTCTATCTTTTCGTCTATATAAACCTGTCCCACCACCTCGCGGGCGTCCATAATCTCGGTTGCCGTGGCCACCGGGCGCACCTCGGGTAGGTTGCTGCGCAAGTTCTCGCGTATGATAAGTTTCTCCTCTTCCAACGTGGGGTAATCTATAATGACTTTTAACATGAAACGGTCCACTTGGGCTTCGGGCAACTCATAGGTGCCTTCTTGCTCGATGGGGTTTTGCGTAGCCATCACCAAGAATGGCTTGGGCAAACCGAACGTGGTCTCGCCGATGGTCACTTGGTGCTCTTGCATGGCCTCCAGAAGAGCACTCTGCACCTTGGCCGGGGCACGGTTTATCTCATCGGCAAGCACGAAATTGGCAAACACCGGGCCTTTTTTCACTTGAAACTTCTCTTCTTTCTGCGAGTAGATCATTGTTCCTATGACATCCGCCGGCAGCAAATCGGGCGTGAACTGCACACGACTGAAATCTGCGTCTATAAGCTGTGCCAATGTTTTTATGGCCAAAGTCTTGGCCAATCCGGGCACGCCCTCCAATAAGATGTGCCCGTCACTAAGCAGGGAGATGAGCAACATGTCTACCAAATGTTTCTGACCCACTATCACTTGATCCATTCCTGATACCAAGTTGGTCACGAAACTGCTTTGTCGCTCAATTCTAATGTTTAACTCGCGAATATCCACTGATTCTGCCATAATATCTTGTTTTTTCTTTATTTCTATTGTGATGCAAAAATACAACTTTATATCAAAAGCAGGCAAACATACTTACTAAAGTATATTAAAAATGATGTCAAACGTCGTGGTTTTAAGAAACTTTTGAACTACGGCATCCCCATTTTCCAGCGCATGTGCCCACATCATGCAGTTACTCGCACGCTCGCAGGCCATAGGCACATAAAAGCATCTTGCCAAAGGATTTTGTTTTAAGCGTTTTCAAGACTTTTCTTTTTGCCTTTTATTAAGAAAAGGCTATCTTTGCATATCCAAACAACAACTTCCTAAGTATGAAAAAAATCTTTTTATTGGTATTGTGCGTTACACTCTCAATGTCTGTTGATGCGCAATTCCAACAGCCAGCATATCAAATTTTGGGTAACGATACCACCTGCCAAATATTTGTTTATTCTCCCGGCGAAACGGCAGGACTGCATGTGGCCTATCTCACCGACACTCAGTCATGGTGCGACGCCGGCAAAGTTTGCGGTTCCGACTACGCCCAATGGGGTGCGGAAAAAAAGATGCACGACCCCTATGTGCTGCATGCTACAGACGGAACATGGCGGTTAGTGTTTAGCGTCAACAACTATTCTCCATGCTTCGCCGCCGCATATAGCGAGGATTTGGTAACATGGCGCCCACAAGATTATCCGCGCGTGTCGCAGAAAGGGGCTCTCAAGCCCATCATCTTTCAGATGGATGATGGCACTTTTGACATCTATTACAAAGGCAAGGATGGCTCGCGTCACTACGTTCAAGCCAACCAGCAATTCCGAAAATTCACCGAGACACCCGGCCTTAGCACCATTGACGAGGTGGCTTGGATGCGCGATACGGCCACCGTGGCGGGACATACACATCAAGGCAACCTTTTCGATGTGCCAAAAGTGCACTTGGATTATATCCTCAACTACCAAATGGCCTTGGCACACGATGTAGCCATCAGTGGCGAGACCATGCTCAACGACGCGTCAAGGTTTGCGTCCATTGGCAACAACGTGAACGCCACTCTCGTCGTCAAAACCAACCAAATCAAACGCATCAGCGATAAACTCACAGGTGTTTTCTTCGAGGACATAAGCTATGCGGCCGACGGAGGTCTCTACGCCGAGCTTATTCAAAACCGAGATTTCGAATACTCAGAGACCGACCGCCACGGCTGGAGCGCCACCACGGCTTGGCAATCAAACAGCCCCATACGCGTCGAACGAGCCATACCGCTTAGCAAGAACAATCCCAACTATGTGTCTTTAGCCCGGCGCGATACCTTATATAATATAGGGTGGGATGGCATCACGGCCACTCCCCAACAACAATTCGATTTTTCTGTTTACATACGCAATGAGAACACGGATAAAAACCAAGTGCTCGTCGCGCTCATTGGAGACCGAGGCGTGGTGGCGCAAACCAAGATAAAGACTGAGGGACAAGGCTGGAACCGATACTCTGCCAAGCTCATCGTTGACAAAAAAGCGATGAAAGGCAACGTCAGACTGGCTCTTACGCCATTAAAGACAGGCAATGTTGATATTGACATGGTAAGTCTTTTTCCATCCGAAACATTCAAAGGGCACGGCCTTCGCAAAGATCTTGCCGAAGCAATCGCGGCGTTGCACCCCAAATTTGTGCGCTTCCCGGGAGGCTGCATGACTCATGGGCAAGGATTGGACAACATCTATAGATGGAACGAAACGGTAGGTACTTGGCAAGATCGCAAACCCGCGCCTAATATCTGGGGCTACCATCAAACACGTGGATTGGGCTTTTTGGAGTATTTCCAGTTTTGTGAGGACATTGGCGCCGAGCCGCTGCCAGTGCTCGCAGCGGGCGTTCCATGCCAAAACTCACGCCCAAACGCTGATGGATATGGCGGTCAAATGGGTGGCATACCAATGGCAGACATACCAGCTTACTGCCAAGAACTGATCAATATGATAGAATGGGCCAACGGCGATCCGAGCACCTCCAAATGGGCTAAGATGCGGGCAGACGCTGGGCATCCAGCTCCTTTCAACCTCAAATATATAGGTATCGGCAATGAAGATATCATCTCCACCGTATTCGAGGAACGCTGCGAAATGATATGTAGAGCCATCAAGGCCAAATATCCCGATATTGTCATTTGCGGCACGGTGGGTCCGTCCCACGAGCCTTCGGCCGACTACATCGAGGGATGGAAGTTTGCCAACGCCCACAAAGACATCATCGACATGGTGGACGAGCACTATTACGAGTCTACGGGATGGTTCATGCACCATCAAGACTATTATGACAGCTACGACCGCACGGGGCCAAAAGTCTATTTAGGCGAATGGGCTTCACGCTCCACCACGCACGAAAGTGCGCTGGTCGAGGCCATGCACCTCTGCTCGCTCGAGCGCAATGGCGACGTAGTTGTCATGTCAAGCTACGCACCCCTACTTTGCAAAGAGCGTTATTCCAATTGGAACCCTGACCTGATATATTTTAATAATGACAGTATCACCCACCTCACACCAAGCTATCACGTACAGCGATTATGGGGCAACTATTGGGGTGACCGATACATAGCGTCAGATTTCAAAATTAAAGACAACCTTAGATATCGAGTAGCCGCATCGATTGTCAAAAACACCAAGCTCGGCAAAACTTATCTCAAGCTCATCAACGCCCTGCCAGCCCAACTCTCTCTCAACATTGAGGGACTGCCTATACCGGCAGGAGCCACTTACGAGGAACTGTCTGGAAAAGTAAACGAAAAACACGCCAAAATCAGCAAAAGCAAAGTAGATGGTCCAAACATGACATTGCCACCCTACACCGTGCGTATTATAGAGCTGTAAAGGGACACCAAAAAGTCATACCATTCCATATGGGGCACCAAAGCCCATAAAACCAGAGGAGCTTGAAGCGTAAAACACCAAGTATCCACAACGCTAAACATAACCACAGTCCAAAGAATATCTTTGGGCCGTGGAGATGATTTTACCATCAAACACTCCCTATATAGCCAGACCGCCTAATCCCCTATCTTTATACATTCACTCCTCCCCAACTCGCAAATAGTGATAGAAAGCCTTTGTGTCGGTTACCATCATTATTTTGTTAATAAATGCAAAATGTAACAGTTTTTTATTTAAATTACAATATAAATCACCCCTGACAAGGCAAAATATTTGGCGTTAAGATAGTTTTTCCGTTATTTTGCAAACAGTTCATACATTTGACTATAAAGCAAAATCTTAAAAAGAAGATTATGAAAAGATTATTTACATTGATGGCTGCCGGAATGGTGGCAGCATCTATGACTGCACAGACAGTCAACGAAAGCAAGACATTTGATAACGTTTATGTTGGAATAAATGGTGGTGTAGCAACCAAGTCCACAGGACACGCATGGATGAAAGACTTAAATCCCAATGCCGGTCTTCGTCTCGGTCGCTATTTCACCCCCGTCTTTGGCCTTGCAGTTGAGAGCAACGTGTATTTCTCCAACAAACCTTGGGAGTCTGTAGGTACAGTCGCTCGCGCTATCAACACAAGCCTCTTGGGAACCGTAAACTTGAGCAACTGGTTCGGTGGTTACACCGGCGAGCCTCGCGCTTTTGAAATAAGCGGTATATATGGGCTTGGTTGGGGCCACGTGTTTGGCCACCACGATGGATATGTAGGCTCTGACTTCAAAAAGAACAAGACAGAGAATTTGCTTGCCAAGAGCCAAAATATTGTTAGGACAAACAGCCTGACCTCAAAAGCTGGATTGGATTTAGCTTTCAATTTTGGCGAGAACAAGGCTTGGCAGTTCTATGTTGAGCCAGCCGTGATATGGGGTCTTAATGGCTTCGGATACGATGGCGTGGAATACAATATCAATAAATCTTTCGTTCAACTCAACGCTGGTTTCGTTTACAAGTTCGCCAACTCTAACGGCACACACAACTTCACCATCGCCAAATTGCGCGACCAAAACGAGATCGACGCTTTGAACGCCACCATCAACGACCTTCGCAACGAATTGGCCAAGAAGCCTAAGACCGTGGTGAAAGAGGTGGTGAAAAAGGTTTCCCAACCTGTAGCCAAGACCGTGAAAGTGGAAAATCTTATCTTTGTCACATTCGCACAGGGCAAGGCCGATTTGACATACAGTGCCAAGAAAGCACTTAACAACGTGAAGGCCGGTAGCCACGTGGAAGTGGTCGGAACAGCATCTCCAGAGGGTTCTAAGGAAATCAACGACAAATTGTCGCAGGCTCGCGCCGACGTTGTAGCCAAGTATCTGACCAACAAGGGCGTTATTGTTGACCAAGCCACTGGCAAGGGCGTGCAGGGCACAACCTCCAACCGATTGGCAGTAGTGTACATTCAGTAATACTTGACAGAACTATAAAACAAAAAACATCTATCTCCGCTATCCTCTTGGGTAGCGGAGATTTTTTTTGCTCAGTAGAAAAAGTATGGAGTTTCATGTTGCTATTGAGATTAATCCATTGGTACAATAAATGCTTGTATGTTTTTTGAAGAGATGCTCACCATGTACAGGGGGGCGAATGGGGCGTGTGTACGCTTCAAGATGACGACAGAATGTTTACGCATTTTCGGTTTTATCTCTTTAAAAACCTGCTTGTCCCGAACACAGTTTTTGAAAAAATAGAAATAGTCAATTATTTGAACAAACAACCCTCTCAAATTCGCTTATTTAAAAATAAGTTTGCCTTCGTCCGAAATACGCAAAATATGCGATAGTTTGTAAATAGCTGACATTCAGCATCTTTTAAAAAACAGCCTTTATTCTTCTATTTTGTGGTCTGCGGTTGAGTATCAAATGGCATGATGATAAGGTTGTAATCGCAGCGTGATTGAGGCTCTTCCGCGCTGCCAATAAGGCCTAATCATGCTATGAGAAAGCACTAATCGCGGCACTCTTATGATTTTTGGTAATGCTCAACTTGGTTTTGACAAAAAAAGATAGCCCTTTTTGCTCTGGATGACTCGAAAATAATGATCAAAAAACAGTAATTATATTTTACAAAATGCAGGATAAGGAGTGAAGAGTCAAGAATGGGGAGCAAAGAATGAATGAAGACAACTTGACTGGATTCAAGAAACGTCTGAGTGCGATAGAAATTTGCGCGTATGAAACTTTACGCATACATCATGTCTTCCAGTCTTTAATCCTGTTTGCGGTTATACATGGTTACCACAATCGTAGGGAGACCTACGGTGCCCCCAAAAAAGTAAAACCGCAATCCATTGCATCACATTGGTAACATTTATTCTGACTCTTCGTAACAAACATTGTTACTTACCTCTAAATATTCCTGTTTCGCTGTCACGATTCCATACTCCCTTTTGATCTGATTGATATTTACGTCCGCGTGAAAGATTCCATGTTAGATTCAAGGAGATCATATTTCCCCATTCTGGAATATATACAGTCAAATCTTTCTTGATGAATTGTGAGTGCGTAGCCTCCTCGAAAGTAGAGCCATTTTTTATGAATAGATGAGAGCCATAAAGACCGATGGAAAGGTCTTGGGTCAGTTTATAATTCACTTGTGCTTCTATGTTTTGACCAGTGGTGTTCTCACTTTCTCCATTAAAGTTTCTTTCCTTTGCAGACCAAGAAGCTCTGAAGTTCCATTTGCCTAAAAACAGTTTCGAGCCAACATATCCCCATAGGCGATGGAAATTGTGGGTATAATTGTTTCCTACGTAACGAGATAGCAGGTACGAGAATCCACCATCCAACGTCAGAACATTGGGTATGACATAGAACTGAACATTTGTATAATTCCAAAAGTCGGCTGCTGATTTCTGCTGCTCATAGCCAAAATCAAACCATGTTCTCCCATTTGTGTTGCCGTTTCTTGTTATTTCTTCTAAGATAGGCTTTCGGCTATACGTGTACCCCGTTGTATTTTCAATATAGAAGTATTTATGCTTGTAAGAAAGGGTTAGCGTCTGTGTGTATCTGCTGTAGGATTTTAAGTTAGGATTGCCTACATGATATTCGTATTCATTAGACTGTTGTCTGTTATTGCTCAGATTAGCCAAAGACGGTGCATTGGGAGATATGTTGAAGACGTATCGTATATTTCCTTTGCCCAATATAGGGTAGCTGAGACTTAGGGATGGGCGCAAAAGAAAGTAATAATAACTCTCTGTCCCTTGCGAATAATATTGATAGCTGCCTCCTACACCAAGCATATAACGTAACTGGCTGAATCTTCCTGAAATCTGGGAATAAAGATAGGTACTGCTGTTGTGCATTTCATTGATGATGTCGGAAGTTCCCGCATATTTATTTTTGGTATAGCCCTGCAGATGACTGATTCCAGAAGTCCAGTTGGACTTGCCCAAAGGCTGACTATACTTGATATCGCCAATAAGAGAATAGCGTTTGCCGTCTGTATCGTAGCCGTATTGTGATGTCGGCAAGTCAAAATCTTCATTATCGAAGGTCTTAAAGCTATATCCATATTTCGTGTCATACATGGTACCTACTAAATTGAAGGTCAATGTACGATTATTCTTAAAATAGCGTCTAAAGAACAAATCTATTATAGGCGAGAAATAATGTTCTGTAGGTTCAGTCAAAGCGTAATATGTAGGCTTACCCGTTTCAAAAATTCGCTGACGGTGACCTCTGTTTGGGCTATTATAGAAGTGAGAGCTTACCTGTGTTATAAAGCTATACTGTCCCTTCTTTGTCAAATCATAGGTAATGCCGAAGTCATGGTTTGCGTATGCCAGCTTTGTATTGATTCCCTCACGGCGTATTTCGTGTAGGTTTCCATCAGCTAAGGTATAGGTATCCATTTGGTCAATGTGTCTTCGACTTAACTTTGAAAAATCATTCTGATAGTAAATACCCCATTTGGACAGACGGTGATTATATTGAGCATAGATATAATTTTGTCCATTCATAGTAGTTACAGCATCATTCAGGTTAAAACCGATAGACATACCATTCATGCGAGGCTTAACGACAATATTGATAATGGCAGCATGTGTCTCCAGTCCAAATTCAACACCGGGATTATCAATGTACTCTATACGTACAACCTCATCTGGCCGAAGGGCAACGACATCGGCTTGCGAAGCACGCTTTTCGTTGATAAAAATGGGGACACTTCCCGATCCACGCTTCTCTATCTTTTTGTTAGCCATATCTACATAAATACCGGGTAAATTAACTTTATCTATGAGATCATAGCCAGAGTTTGAACGCTTAATGTCATCTTGGGATGGAAACAATAGCTTTCTATCCACTTTATTGATAAATCTATCAGCCTTGACCGTCACTTCTTCGAGAACGTTCTCCTCCAATCGTATTGTATCAAGCTCTATCGCTTTCGGTATTTTCTGTAAAGAAAGTAAGTAGGGAGCATAGGCTGCATGTTTAATTTCAAGAATACAGTCTTGCCCTTCGAGCATTTTTGTTTCCACACTAAAAAATCCTTTCTTGTTTGAAGTAGAAATACTCTTAGCTGGTTTCCCCTTGCAGGTCAGTGTAACAGAGGCATCATCGACTGGCTGTTTCTCTTTATTAACTATTGTGCCTGTAACTTGCGCAGAGCAAACGTTACCCGTCAATAGCATTATAGCAGATATACTTAAAAATAGGAATCTATTATTCATGAAATTGTTGTTTTTTCTGATTTACAAAAATGAGAAATTCATTCCCATAAATTCTTATCCTTTCTTATTTTGCTAATTAGAAGGATTATACTTTCAATATGTTTTATAGTTAGATACTGCAAAGTAAAACAAAAAAAAATGTATTTCCAATTATTCTGTAATTTTTTTTGCGATTTATTGAAATTGCATCTTTGTTACTTTTTTGAAAAATATCAAGTAAGTAATTACAATATGTAAGCAATGATATCTTATAAAAAAAGCTATATAAGATCTATCCTTTTTATTCTCATGCAGGTAGTATGTAGTTATATCGTAGCAACACATTTAAACTGCTATCAAATACAATGCAATCCTTTCTCTTTCACCGATTTAACTCCTATTGTAGTCATGTAGTAAGATATAATCGGTGAAAGAAAAAGGAAATATATCCATCAGTTCTTAGTATTGCCTAACAAGAAGATTGGCATTACAGTGATAGTCAGTTTCTGCAAAGTTCGACAGACGTACTTTCTGAATAGATGAGCTTCGGTGCTGTCCAGCAGGAAGGACAGGGCGATGATGACAGGAAGCGGATAGAGTGGTGCACAGCCTTTCAACTGTCCGCTGATGAAAACTGGCTCTTCACCTGCAACCCTCTCATCGGGGTGCAGGTTGGAGGATTTTACTATCGTTTGCAACCTGTGGTTGAGTTTCCTCCATGTTACCCCGAAGAACCTCACAAGTTCACTCCCTGTCATGGCTATCTCTCCGTTTCCTTTGCGAATGACTTGCATATTGCTGCCCCAATCAAAATAACTACGCTGATTGGTTACGCCTGCCTTTCTTTGACAGCTATTGTTTACCTTCATGCCCTTTCCTCCTTTCTGCCATTTGAATTGACAACCAATGGGATTGTCTTTGTGTCCGTTGCTGCTTCCACATCTGCATTTCCAGAATTTTTGTCCTTTGCCTTGTACTTGGCAATAAGCCTGTCCATATCCTCTGATATCTTCCTGTCCGTTACCTGCGCATAGACTTGAGTGCTTGATATGGAGGCGTGTCCCATCATCTTGGCTATGCTCTCAATAGGTATTCCTGCGCTTAGGCTCATCGTGCCGAATATATGTCTTGCCATGTGGTAGGAAAGTCTTTGGCAGATACCGCAAGCCTTTCCCACAATACTCAGTTTGGTATCCATGACACTGCGGCTGCAATCACGGTGAAAGACAAGGTGGTCATCTTTTTCTTTCACCGTCTGCTGTACCTCGCTTCTTTCCGGCTCTTTCCGGCAATGACTGATGATGGTTTCCGCTATGGGATGTAACGGCACGATGAACTCAACCTTGGTCTTCTGACGTTCCTTTCTTATGTACATCTGTCCGTCCGCTGCCGTTTGGATATGCTTGTATTCCAAATTCTCCATATCTGAGATAGCTAAGCCTGTGAAGCAGGAAAAGACAAACATCAGTCTTGCCAACTCCGCTTCCTTGTCGTTCATCTTCATTGCCATAAGTTTCATCACATCGCTCTTTTGCAAAAAGCGTATCTTCTTTTCCTCTTTCTCATACTTGGCATTCTCAAACGGATTGCAGCGGATAATCCTCTTGCTGACCGCACGGAACATCAATCGGCTCAACCAGCAGAGGTTGCTGTTGACGGTAGATGCTTTCAGTCCACGCTTTTTGAGAAAGAAGCGGTATTCCTCAAACAAGTCCTCTGTAATTGTTCCGATGGGTATGTCCTGTACTCCTTTGTTTTCTACAAATTCACGGAGATTTCTGTCAGAATAGAACAGGTTCAGATAAGTTCCCTCTGCCCTTGATCTGCCAACACTTTCCTTGACTGTTTGGAGTTCCGCCCTGCTCATGGCAAGGAGCGTGGTCGGATTGGTGGCAATACCCTATAAACAGTTCTTTACAAGCTCCACACTTACCACTCCATCCTTTACAAGAATATCCCGATAAGTCTTTTCCACCAAATCCCTGAACTCATTAATTCTTTGATTGGTCTTCTTGTTGGTTGTCAAACCCTGCTTGGTGTTCCACTCGGAGAATTTACACTCTTCTCCTGTGGTAATGGCGGTATTCTTTCCGTCAATGGTGATACGGCAGAGAATGGCAGTATTGCCGTCTGCCTTTGTCTTCTGTCTGTTGATATAGAACAGTATCTTGAATGTACTTCTCATTGTCTTGGTGGTTTGAAGTTAATTAAATGAATAGATAAGAAATCAAATGACTTAATAAGGATTAGATAGCCAACTGCATCTCTTCGGTGAAAGAAAGGAAACGGTCAAATTCCTCAAAGAGTTTCTGCGGTGTTACCTTTGCATAACGCTCGGTCATGCTCACGTTGGAATGTCCCAGCATCTTACTAACGGTCTCAATCGGTACACCCTGTTCAAGCGTGATGAGCGTGGCAAATGTGTGCCTTGCCGTATGTGTGGTAAAAGGAAACGAGATGCCTGCACGAAGCCGCAGGGCTTTCAAATAAGATTGGTAAGTGGCATATCCCATGAAAGGGAGCAATGTTTCCCTTTC
>NZ_QENY01000017.1 GCF_003096815.1 Hallella colorans | reverse complement strand
CTGATTTCAATAATGTCAAAGAACTCGATTGTCCCCTCTTTCCGGGGTTATTTGATTAATATTTAACTGGTCCCTATTTTAACGGGACACTAATGACTTGACGTAAAGAAGTTCGGACTCAATGCAACAAGTCGCATAAAAGCGTTTGTCTTCAGGTTTATCTCTGTACCAGCCAAGTGGATCAGGACATCAAGGCGGTATGTGCTGAATATCTATACCTGTGATAATGCTTACGCAGATGTTTTCCAGACTGATAGAACGCCACTTGAGACTTTTTACTTAAATTTGCAAACGTAGTTGCATTTTGAAGTTGAATCTACGAATTCAAATAAAAGCCAAATAAAAGTCAAATAAAAGTCAAAAAAACAAGCACTTCTCCACCGCATGTTTTAGCAGCCTGAAAAGGGCGCGTGGCGCATGCGCGACGCCTTCCGGCAGCCCATGGAAGGCGCGCGTCATACCTTTGCGGCATGACGCCCTCGCGTTTGATGTGCAATGGCGCGCCGTTTAAGCTCCCATCGCCATCCCTCTAAAGCCTAAACGCGTTGCCATTAGTGCCTTTTTGTGTCGCCATTGGTACTTAATGGCGGTCGGCGCGAAATGGCATTCGTGGCCGAAATTGGCATTGATGATTGTTTCTCGCTGGTGGATAGCGTTTTATGAACATGCCCCATTTTGGGCGTATTTGAGGCCAAGCTATACCCTGTGGGCAAATACGCCATTGTCGCGCATGCTTTTGTCAATTTTATTCAACGTTTTTGTGGGCTACAATGGGTCCACATCATAATATATTTGCAGTGCCTTGCAATAGGGCTGTCGTAACATTTGGTCTCGCAGTTGTCGTAGGCTCGCCCGCGCCTGTCGCAGGTTCGCTCCGTTCTCCAGCTTGATGACAATCTTGCGAATGTTCATGGTCTTGACTCTTGCCACGGCCGGTTTGTCAGGACCGAGCACCCTGTCGCCGAAGATATGGCGCAAGCGCGCTCCCATCTCTTGCGCCGCCGCCTCGGCTATGGGCTCCTGCTTGTGTTTTAGAAACACGTAGATTAAATGGTGGAATGGTGGGTACTGGAACATCTCTCGTTCTTGCAAGAGGTCGTTGTAGAAGCTCTCGAAGTCATTGTGCGCCGCTTGTCTCACCACCGGTAGCTTTGGGTCGCGCGTTTGCAGTATCACAAGTCCGCGCTTGCCCTTTCGCCCGGCCCGGCCCGCCACTTGGCACATCATCATGAAAGCGTGCTCGTATGCCCTGAAGTCGGGATAGTTGAGCATGGAGTCGGCGTCGAGAATGCCCACCACGGCCACGTTCTCAAAGTCCAGCCCCTTGCTTACCATCTGCGTTCCTACGAGTATGTCCGTTTTGCCAAGGCTGAAATTGCCTATTAAGCGCTCGTAGGCCCGGCGCGTCTTTGTGGTGTCGAGGTCCATCCTCGCCACCTTGGCCTCGGGAAAAATGTCGGCCAGTAGTGTTTCTATCTTCTCCGTTCCGTAGCCCCTGCCGCTGATGTTGGGGTTGCCGCAATTGGGGCAAACTGATGGCACTTGGCATGTAAAGCCGCAATAGTGGCACGTCAGCAGGTTGAGCCGTTTGTGGTATGTGAGCGACACGTCGCAGTTTTTGCATCTCGGGACCCATCCGCACACCCTGCACTCTATCATGGGTGCGAAGCCGCGCCGGTTTTGGAACAAGATGACTTGCTTGCCATTGGCCAACGCATCGCGCATGGCTGCGAGCAGCGTGGGGCTGAAAGGCCCCGACATCATCTTGCGCCGGCGCAGGTCTTTCACGTCCACAATGCGTATCTCGGGCAGCTCGATGCCTTGGTAGCGTGTCTTCAATTCCACCAATCCGTATTTGCCCGTCCGCGTGTTGTGGTAGCTCTCCATGGACGGCGTGGCGGTGCCCAGCACCGTTTTGGCCCCAAACATCCCGGCCAACACGATGGCCGCGCTACGCGCGTGATAGCGCGGCGACGGCTCCTGCTGTTTGAAACTGCTCTCGTGCTCCTCGTCCACGATGACCAATCCGAGCTTTTGAAATGGCAGGAATACGGCCGACCGCGCGCCGAGTATGATGTCGTAAGGATGCTCCGATAGCTGTTTGCGCCATATTTCCACCCTTTCCTCGTCGCTGTATTTGCTGTGATAGATGCCAAGCCGGTTGCCAAAAACGCGCTGCAGCCTGCTCGTGATTTGCACCGTCAGCGCGATTTCCGGCAGCAAGTAGAGCGTTTGTCGGTGTTCGTCCAGCGTTTTTTGAATGAGATGTATGTACAGCTCGGTTTTACCACTGGATGTCACGCCATGAAGCAGCACCACGTTTTTTTGCGTGAACTGTGCCAGCAATTGGTCGTAAGCGTCTCGCTGGGGCTGGCTTAGCGGCTGTATTCTTTCAGGGTGATAGTCTCCGCCGTGGTTGAGCCGGCCCACCTCGCGGTCGTAGGTATAGAGTATTTTGCGATCGCGGAGCGCGTTGATGACGGCTACCGTGGCTTGGCTCTCGTTGGCAAGTTCCTCTCTCGTTATCTCCACGATGGTCTCTTGGGGCTTGTCTCCACGAAGGCTGTCCCAGCGCGTGAGACTCAAGAAGCAAGCCAATGCGCGCTGCTGTTTCGGCGCTCGTGCCAGCGTGCCTAACGCCTCGCGCAACGCCCGCTCCTCGCGCAGCGGCTCCGACAGCCCCACGCACACCTCTGTCTTGGCTCGATAGCCCTCCTCGCGTTTCATGCCGGCCGGCATGGCGGCCTTGTATATGTCGCCCAAGGGCGACATGTAGTAATCGGCCATCCACTGCCACAGGCGCAACTGCGTTGGCAGCAGCGTTGGCGCGGCGTCCACGACGCTGATGATCGGCTTGACCTTGTTGGCGTCCAGCCCCTTGATGGTATCGCGTGCGCAACCAATGCAAATGCCCGTGTAGGTCTTGCTTTGGCCAAATGGCACCAACACGCGTGTGCCGGCTGCCAGGCTCGTGGCCTGATCGTCGGTTACGCCGTAGGTAAAAGTGGTGTCGAGCGGCAATGGCAATATTACGTCAATATATTTCATCCCAATGGCTTGCAAAGTAAACAAAAAGAAACAACATGGCAAAGCAAACGGTGATAAATTAGGTGCGCCGTGCCGACGGCCATCTGTTTTCAGGTGGTTGTTGCCGTTCTTCAAAGGTAGCAAACTCGCGCCGCACCATGAACGTTGACAGATGTGTGGAGACGCGATTTTTGCGCGTGCGGCGAACATATTTTTTCGGTCGGACAATTAATTTGGCGCGGAAATAATAATCTGATATGTTAAAATGGTTGTTCCCGTCAAATTTTTTGAAGAAATTATAAAGATTAGAATAAAAATGTATATATTTGCAAAAATATAGAAGAGAGATCGCCATACCTATAAAACGCACCTCGTATGTTGGGCGTATTGTGACAGTGTGTTGAATGTATTGATGGAGAATGGCGAGTTTTAAGAATTGAAAACAATATTCAAATTATAAAATGCTACTATGAGGAATTTATGGATTATTCTTTTTTTGATGGGAATGATGTTTCCCAATCCTACACTTGCTAAGAAAAAAGACAAGAAGAAGACTGACGCACTGAAGGCTTTGACCGACAAATCAAAAGAAACGGGTGGAATTGAGGATTATAATAAAGCCATCAAGGATGCCAAGGTGTGCAAAGGCATGTTCAATACCTATCAGAAAAAGGATGGGAAGTTGTATTTTGAAATGCCAGATTCGGTGTTCTCGCATTTCTATATACTGTCCAATCGCATTTCAAAAACCAGCAACACCAGCGACTATGTAGCTGGACAGATGGTTACGTACCCCATGTTGCTACGTTTCACCAAGGACAGCACGCGTGTGTATATGCACTTGGTTCAAAATGACAATGTGGTGGCCAAGAACGACCCAATAGCCGCAGCGTTTCGTTCTAACTTTGCAGACCCTGTGTTGAAGGCATTCAAGATAGCTGGACGCAAGGATAAAAATGTGCTCATAGACGTGACGAGCTTTTTTGGTGGCAATGAAAAATGTATTAGTCCGATCAAGAAAGACAATCCCTTGTCTATACTTCTTGGTGGAAAAAAATCGCTGAAAGGAACTTTCGTCGCTGACGCATCGGGTATCACCGAGGTAAAAGCGTTTCCTAAAAACGTGGAGATAAAGAGCGTGCTATCTTACAACCTGACCGAAAAGGATATGCCCTATACCGTGGAGATGCACCGCTCGCTCTTCGTGGCCCCTGACAAACCCATGCGCATGCGCCTAAAAGACAAACGTGTGGGTTTCTTCGATACGGAGAAGAATATCTACTCTTCGAACAAAGACAACATAGAGACAAAGACCTATATTAACAGGTGGCGGTTGGAACCCAAGGATGGTGAATGGGAAAAATATTATAGAGGAGAACTTGTTGAGCCCAAACAGCAGATTGTTTACTATGTGGACACGGCTTTCCCCGAAAAATGGCGCGCCACTGTTCGACAAGGTATTGAGGATTGGAACAAGGCTTTTGAGGCAGCGGGTTTCAAAAATGTGGTAAAGGCTTTAGACTATCCTAAAGACGACCCGAACTTCGACCCCGATGACATGCGTTACAATTGCGTGAAATACGCCGTTACCGACATTGCCAATGCCATGGGTCCGAGCTATGTGGATCCGCGCACGGGAGAGATATTGACAGCCGACGTGATATGGTACCACAACGTGGTGTCGTTGTTGCACGACTGGCGATTTGTCCAGACTGCCGCCGTCGACGCACGCACGCACAAGGCTGTTTTTGATGACGACCTTATGCAAGAGTCTATGCGTTACGTCGCCGCCCACGAAGTGGGGCACACCCTTGGTCTGATGCACAACATGGGTGCGAGCTACTCATTCCCGGTAGACTCGTTGCGCAGCCCCTCGTTCACACAAAAATACGGCACCACGCCAAGTATCATGGACTATGCCCGCAACAACTTCGTCGCGCAGCCCGGCGACTTGGAGCGTGGTGTAAAGCTCACTCCGCCCATATTGGGCGTGGCAGATATTTATGCCATCAATTGGGGATACCGATTGATAAAAGACGCTGATACGCCAGAGGCTGAGAAAAAAACGTTGGACGCTTGGATAGACGCGAAGAAGGGAAACCCTATGTTTGAATTTGGCGCCCAGCAGTTTATGGGTACCGTAGACCCCACCGCACAGTCGGAAGACTTGGGTAATGACCATATCAAGGCTGGCAATTACGCCATCAGCAACTTAAAGATTATTGTGAAAAACCTTGAGAAATGGACCTTTGAGAAAGGTAAGAACTATGATGACGTGACCGCAATGTACAAGGAGGTTGTGTCTCAATATTCAAGGCATCTACATCATGTCATACCATATTTGGGTGGTGTTTGTTACCACGAGATTAGGCAAGGCGACAACCAAAAAGGTGCCAAGACCTATGTTGACAAGGCTACACAGCGCAAGGCTATGAAGTGGTTGGTGAACCAAGCGCTCACGTACAACTCGTGGTTGTCTCCGCAATCGCTGTTAGTTAAATTGGATTTGCCTTCCACTGTAAACATGAAATTGCAAAAATCGTTGTGTGGTGGCATCTATGGCGCTACCACTTTGTTCAGGGTTAACGAGGGTTATAAAATTAATCCGACCAAGAATTACAGTCTCGGTCAATATATGAACGACGCTTTCAATGAGATATTCCAAAACACTTTGAAGGGTAGGGCATTGTCTGAGTCGGACATCAATTTGCAAGCTTCCATTATATCACTTTTCAAGAAGAGCGCTGGATTGGACGGCGACGCTTCTAAAAAGAAAGGATTGTCATTGCTCCAAGACGATTTGAACTATGACGTTTGTCTGCCCAGTCTGCCATGCAGCTACACAGAATCAGAATATTCTTTCATGCGCATTAACTACGGTTTGCCAGCCTTGTCGTCTAACTTGCTTGGGCCACTCATGCTCAATCAGCTGAAAAAAGTTGTGGCTCTCTACAAGCAGAAAAGAGCGACGGGAGATGCGAAGACGCGCAATTATTACGAATATCAGATCTTACAAATAGATAAACTGTTAAAAAAGTAAGGCTATGAGAAAATCCTTTTTGTTAACATTGCTGTTGGCGGCTCTATGCTCCATGCCTGCATTGGCACAGGACATAACCGTATCAGGAAAAGTTGTCGACTCCTCGGGCGAGCCTATTATAGGAGCGGCGGTGAGGGCACAGGGAGAGAAAACCGGTGTAATCACTGACAAGGATGGCAACTTCAAGATTGTGATGCCCAAGGGCAAGAATAACATCGTCGTGTCTTATTTAGGCTATAAAGAGGCGATTGTACAGGCCATTCTTGGCAAACTCTTAAATGTCAAGATGAAAGAAGACGCTCAAAACTTGGACGAACTTGTCGTGGTGGGCTACGGAACGCAGAAAAAGTCGGCCCTGACCAGCTCTATAGAGACGGTGAAGGGCGAGGACCTTTTGCGCATGCCAACCCCAAATCTTGACCAAGCCTTGAATGGCCAGGTGGCTGGTTTGCAAGTAATGTCGCTCTCTGGCGACCCGGGCGCGGCTCGAGAGGCTTCTATTCGTATTCGTGCCATGTCGGGAGCAGTCAGCTCACCATTGTTGGTCATAGACGGTATTCCTCGTTTTTCGGAGAACACCACGGAGGGTGAACAACGCCTTTCAGACCTCAACCCTGACGATATAGAGAGCATTTCTATCCTCAAGGACGCCGCCGCGGCCGCCGTTTATGGTGTGCGTGCCGCCAATGGCGTTATACTCGTCAAGACAAAGCGTGCTTCTGGCGACTCCAAGGTGCGCGTCAACTATCGTGGGCAGTTCAATATCCAAGAGGCCACGCAATTTCCTCATTTCCTAAAGAGCTACGAATTTGCCAAGCTCTATAACAAGGCAGTGGAGGGCGCAAGAAACGCCCAGCCATACACAGAGGAAGAAATGGAGCTAATCAGGACACAATCCATGCCCAATAAGTACGCCGACACCAACTTGCTCGACTACTTGAAATCGCATGGCACGTCAACTACGCACGCTGTTTCTATCTCTGGCGGTAACAAGTTTGTCAGGTATTATATTTCTGGTGCCTATACCAATACGGTGGGATTGTATAGCGGCGTTGGACGCGATCGTTTCAACTATGCTGCCAAGCTCGACGCCACGTTGGCCAAAGGATTGACGCTCTCACTTGACATGAGCGGCGTTAGATCTGCATATAAGAATACCAGCTACACCACTATCGACGCAGCGTACAGCTACGCCCCGACCCAACCGTTTATCTACGACAATGGCGATTTGGCAAGTATCGGCCATGCCAACCCTTTGGTAGCTGTGCGTGGACTGGGAGGTTATAAACAAATGACGACTAAAATGAACACCGTCACGGCCAATCTGAAGTGGGAATTGCCTTGGGTTAAAGGCTTGTCGGTTTACGGCAGGGTGACCGTTGACAACAATAGCTCGTTGAACAAGAACTACGACAACCCCGTAACGCTGTATTTGTACAATGACAAAACCAAGGAGATAACGGTAGACAAGACTACTATTTATCCTAAAGCCAAGATACGTGTATATCAGGGTACCCAGTTTGTTGACAACGCCTTGATAGAGTTTGGCGCCAATTACGACCGCACGTTTGGTGGCAAACACCATGTCACAGGATTGTTAGTGGCCAACTACCAATCTTATAAGCGCAAGTCTATGGATGGAACCAACAACGATTTGCCGGGTTTATATCCAGAGGTTCTCGGCTCGACCAATACGGGAACATTGCATGGGGTTGACAGCGAGGTACAGCGTGCGTCATTGATTGGACGTGCCACCTACGGTTTTTCAAATCGTTATTTCGCAGAGTTCAGTTTCCGCATGGATGGCTCCGCGAAATTCCACCCAGATCATCGTTGGGCGTTTTTCCCCACTGTCTCGGCTTCCTGGATTCTCTCTAACGAAGAATTTTTCAAGAATTGGAAGCAGAAAGTGTTGAGCAATGTTAAGTTTCGCTTGTCCACCGGTTTGTTAGGGCGTGATGGGAGCGTGCAAGATTACTCATACTTGCTCAAATATATCTATTCGCCCGCCTATGGCTACAACGTCGGTGGCGTGTTCAAACCCGCGGTAATTGTGGCTACTGGCAACTATCCCAACACACGTTTGTCATGGGAAAAGAACCATGATTACAACGTGGGTATAGACCTCGGATTTTGGGATAATAGGTTTGGTCTCACTTACGAATATTACGTTCGTTACCGCACGGATATGTTGACACCTGCTCCCGACTATCTGTATCCCGCATCCACCGGTACCAACGGTAGCGTGCCATTGATGAATTTTGGCAAGCTGAAGGCTTGGGGATGGGATCTTACGCTCACGCACAGAAACAGCATCAACAAGTTTAGGTATGACGCTGCGCTCACGTTGTCATTAGGACGTGACAAAGTGATAGACTGGGGAGACGAGTCCAACCAGTTGGAGAACATGCGCAGAAAGGGTCAAAGCACCGGAACCACATGGATGTACGAATCGTTAGGTCTATTCCAAACCCAAGAAGAGATAGACAATTGGAAACTCAACCAAGATGGAACGTACAAAGGCAAAAACAAAACGATAAAGCCCGGCGATATCAAATACAAGGACCAGAACGACGATGGCGTGTTGGATGACAAAGACTTGAAGCCTTTCAGGGATTCACAATATCCCGATTTCACTGGAAGTTTACGTTTGGGCGCAAGCTACAAAGGGTTCTTCGTAAGCGTCATGTTCCAAGGAGTTGCTGGTTTCAAGCAATATGTAAGCGAGATGTACTCATTAGAAAATGGCAGCTTGCCCAAGTTCCAGGATTATCACCTCACTGATTGTTGGACTCCCGAGAACCCCAATGCTTCGTTCCCACGCGTCAAGTTGGCAACGGCAAGAGACAACAACCGTAAGAAGTCATCGTTCTGGGTGCGAGACAACAGTTTTGTACGCTTAAAATCTGTCAGCGTCGGCTACTCGTTGCCCTCCTCTGTTTTGAGCAAACTCAAACTATCATCGCTTAGCATATCATTGATGGGTGGCAACCTCCATACATGGAGCAAGCTCAAGTACATGGACCCCGAGTCTTTGCGAGGATATCCCATCCAGCGTACTTATGGTATCAATGCGAATATCGGTTTCTAAACAAGGAATACATAAACTTATGATTATGAACAGAATTAGTAAATATATATTGACAGGCTTTGCCTCTTTGTCGCTTACCTTCGTGACAACTGGTTGCAACGATCTATTTAAAGACGCGCCTGTCGATAAACTTGCTGAGCCGAGCATTTGGAAAAGTCCTAATCTATTGGACGAGTACAGCTTGGTGTGGTATAACAACCTTACCAACGGCTTCAGCACAATGATGTCCACAAGTTGGTTCTTGCGCTATTTGTCAAAACCGTACACAGGATGGTTTACCGACCAAATAACCTACTCGCGTACAGAGTGGAGCCGCACTATCTTCGCCGAGGAAGTGGCTGGCGAAGAAGAAGCTATCAATACAGCAGGCTCAAATGAATGGGGCAAATACTATGAAATGATACAGCATATCAATAGGCTGTTGGCCAACGCAAACGAAATTGCTGACGGACCACATAAAAACCGTATTTTGGGCGAGGCCCACTTCTTCAGGGGATGGTATTACTACCAACTCCTCCGTCGTTTTGGTGCGCCAATGCTTATCGAAAACTTGTATGACCCACTGAATGACCATCGCAAATTTCCGCGTTCCTCATACGAGGAGATGGTGAATTATATTGCCTCGGAGGCCGACAAGGCCGCAAGCCTGCTCGCCGTGAAAAATGATCCGGAGAATGTGGGGCGCGTAACAAAGGGCGCAGCCATCATGCTCAAGGCTAAAGCATACTTCTGGGTAGGGTCGCCAGCGTTTCAGAACAAGGGCAAAGCCATATACGGCTTCACGTCTGACCGTTCCAAAGAGATGATGCAAAAAGCTGTCAAAGCTTATGAAGAGTTGATAAATTTGGGGTGCTACTCATTGGTTCCGGTGACAGGCAACACCGAAAGTGAGATAGCCGAGAGCTATAACGCGATTTTCCGGCTTCACAACAGCCCCGAGTCTATCTACGAGGTTCAGCACAGCTCTGACGGTATTGTTGATGATTTCGGGCACCGTCTCGACGAAGACGCTGCCTCACCATTCTTTGCTGGAACAAGTTGTGCCTATGTTCCCACACAAAATCATGTGGACGAATATGGTATGAGAGATGGTAAAACCTATGACGCGCAGCATCCGTACGCCAACCGTGATTATCGCTTTTACGCTAACATCACTTATGATGGCTCTACGTACAACAAGCATGAGTTTGAAATACATTATACCGTGGAGAATGGCAAGGAAGTACCTGGTGTTGACCTCACGAAGTATGGCACCAATCGTAACGCCGCCGTGACACGTACGGGATACTATATGCGCAAGTTTCTTGACCCCAAAACAGAGCTTTTTGGCGACAGAAAGTATGGCAGCAAGCAGCATTATATCATTTGGAGGTACGCTGAGGCGCTGCTCGATTATGCAGAGGCTCAGTTCCGCGTGGGCAATGCTGCCAAGGCTTTGGAGGCTGTTAACGAGGTTAGAAAGAGAGTGCACATGGACGCTTTGCCCTCTGTTACGCTCGAGCAAATACTTCATGAGCGTCGTGTGGAGCTGGCTTTCGAGGAATCTATATATTGGGATTATCTTCGATTAGGAACAGCGTTTGACAAGTTGAACGGCTCTACCAATCCCTTGCGGGGCGTGAAGATCGTCAAAACGGCAGACGGTGCCACCACTTACACGGTCAGTGACCTGAAGAGCCAGGCAGCCGAACGTGTGTTCAGAGCTAACCAATATTACTATCCCATACCTTGGTCGGAGGTGCGATACCACGGGATAGAACAAAACGAGGGTTGGCACGAGATGGAATAGCGTTTCTCGTGACAAGACATGCCCTTGGGCTATCTTATGCTTCCGCGACGCTCTTTCATGGGGGTGTCGCGGATGTCTTTTGTTTATTAGCTGCCATATACCTGGCCTTTTGGGTGCTATAATCTTATGAGTCGTGGCGGTTGCTGGGAGAACAGGACAGTGTTTTGACCCTGACCAATGACCATAGGTGGTGTAGCATGTGCCCTATAGCTTTGCAAAAGCATATAACAAAGCTCTTTCAAAGGAAAGAAAGATTTTTACCTGTTTGTTGCCTTGCTATTGTGCAAAATATAGTATCTTTGGCATCAAAATACGATTATGGAAGAAAAGAAAGAAACATTGTGGAAGGTGGTGAAGGGTTATTTCAACGCTTTGCCAGATAAAGAGAGCGAAAAAGATACCATTAAACAGATTCGCGATGACGTTATATTCCATGGGTCCAACCTGTGGGTGCTCATCTTTTCCATCTTGGTGGCGTCTTTGGGCCTTAACGTCAATTCTACGGCTGTCATCATCGGTGCCATGCTCATCTCGCCATTGATGGGCCCCATCATCGGTATCGGAGCCGGTGTGGGCATCACCGATTTTGAATTGGTGAAGCAATCGTTCAAAAATTTTGCCATATCAACGGCTATCAGCGTGCTCACCGCCGCGCTTTATTTTAGCCTGAGTCCTATTACCGAGGCCCAATCCGAGCTTTTGGCTCGCACCTCGCCCACACTTTACGACGTATTGATAGCTATTTGCGGTGGTGCCGCTGGCATCATAGCTTTGTGCACCAAGGGCAAAGGAAACGTCATTCCGGGCGTAGCCATCGCCACTGCGTTGATGCCCCCACTTTGTACCGCTGGCTATGGCATTGCCATTGGTAATTTTTCTTATTTTATCGGTGCGTTCTATCTTTATTTCATCAACTCTGTATTTATCTGCTCCGCAACCTTTCTTGGTATTCGCATGTTGAGATTCAGACACAAAGAATTTGTAGATTCCAAACGCTTGAGAAACGTCAGAATGTATATTGTCGTCATTGTGTTGCTCACTATGGTGCCCGCCGCTTATATGACAATAGGCATCGTGAGGCACAGTATAGCAGAGAGCAACGTGGCAAGGTTTGTCAGGGCGGAGTTGGCCAGCAAAGGCACGCAGATTATCTCGCACGATTTGGATGAGGAACGGCAAATGCTTGACATTGTGGCTGTGGGACGAAACATTAGCCCAAAGACCATAGACGTGGCTTCCAAACGTATGGAGCAATATCATTTGTCACATTATAAACTCAACGTCATACAAGGCTCGCTCTCGGATAGCACACTGATGAGCAAACTGCTCCACAGCGCGACTGTCGGCAGCGACGCTTCTAACAAAAAGTTAATGGAGCAGTCGGCGGAGATGGATGAGTTGCAAAAGATGGCGGATCGTTACACTTTCTATGAAAATATGCCTGTTGAATTGAAAGGCGAAATCAACACTTTGTGGCCCTCCATTCGTACGCTCAGTTTGTCGTTGGCGGTAGAAAACAGTATGGACTCTGCGAGCGCACATCCCTATGTGGTGGCTATCGCCGGCTGTAAAAAAAATCTTAGTTTTACCGAAATAGCTCGATTGCAGAAGTGGCTCAAGGCGCGGGTGCGTGCAGATAGCGTCAGGCTGTTTGTCACTCAACAATGAGCGTGCCTGTGCAGACGATCCAAGCGGAACTGTTTGTCTCGTTTCTTTTATAGAGATAGCCACCAACGCCATGCCAACTTAGGATGAGGCTGTTGTATTAGCCAATGGGTGTAGTGAGCATTGAATGGTCAATGTGTGGATTGGTTATCAAACTTGTTACGCTCAATTTGTAGGATATTGGCTAATCGTGCGGTCTGCTCGGGATATTTTTCAGCCACGTTTTTGCGTTCGTACAGCTCGTCTCTCATGTTGTAGAGCTGTGGGGTAGGGTAGTTTCCGGTTTCGACTTTGGGTGCCCATTCTATTGACGGTTCGCCGTCGTTAGGTTCTATGTATTTCCATTGTGGCGTTCGCACCGATAGCACGTGGGTTAACGATTGCTCAATGACATACTGTCGGCCCACTTTGTCGATACCCATTATCACATTAATGGCGTTTTCGCTGTCGGGAGCGCTGCCTTTGGGCAATCTCGCGTTGAGCATGCCTGCCATCGATCCCAGCAAGTCTATTTGGCTCACGAGCGCGTTAGACTGTTGTCCCGCTGCAATCTTGTTTGGCCAACTCACAATGAAAGGAACGGCCGTTCCACCTTCGAAAGCACTGTATTTTGTTCCGCGGAATGGTCCCGCAGGTTTGTGACTCCCTAATTTCTCGTCAGCCAAGTCTTGATAGCCATCGTCTATCACCGGACCGTTGTCACTGGTCAGAATGACAAGTGTATTGTCTGACAAGCCCATTTCATGCAGAGCCTCCATGATCTTTCCCACCGACCAATCGAATTGCGCAATGGCATCGCCACGCAGCCCCATAGGATTTTTACCCCTGAACCTCTCATGGGGGAAACGAGGCACGTGCACATCATTGGTCGCGAAATACATGAAGAACGGTTTGTCTCGGTTTTCACGTATGAAACGCACGGCGCGGTCGGTGATGGAGTCGGCGATATTCTCGTCTTTCCACAGGGCTTTTCCGCCACCTTTCATGTAGCCTATTCGGCCAATGCCATTCACTATGGCCATGTTGTGACCGTGGCTTGATTTGAGGTTGTACAGCAGTTCCGGATTGTTTTCGGCCGTAGGCTCGCCGGGGATGGGTTTTTCATAGTCCACCACGATGGGCTCGTTTGGGTCGTAGTTGGCTACCTGTCCATTCTCGATGAATACGCAAGGCACACGGTCGGCCGTCGCAGCCATGATGTAATGGTAATCGAAGCCCAAGTCGCCAAGCGACTGTGCCAATGGAGCGTTCCAGTCTTGTCCGCCTGTTTGGTCTCCAAGTCCTAAATGCCACTTGCCTATGGCGCAAGTGGTATAGCCCTTGCTCTTGAACATGTCTGCCAGGGTGAATTGTCCGGGACGTATAATCATGCCTGCGTTGCCCGCCGCAATATCGGTGTCTTCTCGTCGCCAAGCATATTCGCCGGTAAGAAGCGAGTAGCGAGAGGGTGTACTGGTGGCTGCGATGGCATGTGCGTCCGTGAAGCGTATGCCGCTTTGCGCCAACCGGTCCACGTTGGGTGTGCTTACCCTGCGTGCCCCATAACACTGCAAATCGCCATATCCCAGATCGTCTGCCAATATAACAACCACGTTCGGTCGGTCCGTATGGTTTGCCTTGTTGATTTTGGTTTGGTCGGCGGCGTTGGCGTTTACGATTGCGGGAATGACCGCCGCGGTTCCTATCAATTTTGTATTCATGTTTTTTTGGTTATTTTATAGATTTGAATGTAAGATAGTTCTTTTCAATTGCAATGATTAAATTATTGAACGATACGAATGCTTCTGTATGGGAAGAGGGCCTGAAAATGCTTTCCACAATTGTAGCGTATGTTTGTTGATAACGCTAAATCTTTTAGAGAGTTAGGCTTAGCAAAGATATATGTTTTATTTTATAATGACAACAGATTGTAGAAGTTTTTATGTCAGAAAGCATTGTTATTTACAAAAACAAGCCACTGCTCTAATTGATAACTTGTGAAAGTGGCATGGCTGTGGCATTGCTTGGGCGTGTCATATCTCATATAAAAATCATCCTGCGGTGCCATTGGCATGCAGGATAAATGTTTATAACGGCATTAAAACCTAAATTTTATTTTGTTGGTTTCAAATTCCTATTGAGATTTCTATCAACTTAAGATATGTCGTTAAAGTCTGTTTGGCATGTATAAACAGGACTATAGGACAAATAAGATAGCCTGACAAACTTGCTGTGACAGGTTTTATCTTAACAGAATGTTATGCCTTTCCTGTTCCAAAAGGAGCGATGGTGTCACCATTAGTGGGCATGGGAGCCTGTGGAATCTTAATTTCGCCAAACTCCTTTTCATAACGGGCAACATTCTCTTGTAGGGCGAATAACAATCGTTTGGTGTGCTCGGGTGCCATGATGACCCGACTAAAGATTTGTGGAGGAGCGATGGGTAGCATGTGGGCAAAGTCTATGATAAACTCGCTGGAGGAGTGGTTGATCATTACCAAGTTAGAATATTCGCCTGAGGCTGCCTCAGATTTCAATTCTATTTTTACCTGTTCGTTACTATTATCTTCCATAATTTTGTAAGTTTTATTTGTGTTCTAATGATTTAAACAATACGCTTTCCGTTGCCTTGCAAAGGTATGTAAAAGATTTTGGCCCTCCAAACAATGCACGCATTTATTTCGTGGATGGTTTTCTAAAGTCAAAATGTTCTTTAAATGGCACTTTGTTGGTCTTAATGAGCTATAACATTGCAAAATGGATCGAGCTAAAAAGCAAATAATTTTTTTATTACGCCCTGATGCACCCAAGCTATTTAATAGTTGAATAATTTGCTTAATGACTCATATCTCTTTTCAAGGTCGGCATCTGCTTTCTCTATGCAGTGCAAGTCAATTTGCATGACGGGCGCTACGCTTTTACCGTTGGTGGCAGACCAATCCACTAACCCCAAACCATTCGGATTGCCTGTCTTGATAAAGTTGACATAGTATTTCATGAACTGTTTAGACACGATATAATCTTCTGCCTGCCAATCATAGACACGATTGGTGGACAGTGTTCCCATGGCATATTCAATATCAGCGGAGTGTACCGCACCTTTTGCCCTGCTTGCCAAAGGGTTGCTGTGCTTATTGTCAATGCCCCCACCGGCCAAGCAATTTATCTTGTCATTTAAGATCATTGCCGGTCTTGGCCAGCAATAGTTATAACGATACACTGGCTTAGAGGTGGTTTGCTGATGTAACTTCCACCAGTGCCATGTGGAGAACCCGATGAAAAGGTCTGACGCTAAATCCAAGATTTTATTGCTTTGAAGGTCTGCATCTGTGTGTATGCCATATAAGTCGACAATGCGCTCGGCCTTATCCCCATGCCTTTTCGCCACAAAGGCTTTGACATTATCTATCGAGGGCGACATGCCATTAAAGTTAAAGCTGCCTATTTCGGTAGAGGTACCACCTACCATAAGTGGTATTTGTAGTTGATGGCCTTTCCTATAAGTCTCTACAGGCTGCTCGGTGAAGAAATAACCATCTATATTATATTGGGCAAGCCCTTTGACAGCAGCCTTCTTTAATAGCTCGTCTGCGGGTAGCGCACGCATTTCTCTCAGGTTTTTGCATCCCATAGAACTAATTTTAGCGTCGCCATTCTTTTCAGCTTCGTGTAGTGTGGCAAGACGATGAAGACCCATTACCGAGCCGCTTGAGCCAATGGCTTGGGAGAAAAGCCCTTTACAGAGAGGTGAAGCCATCAGTGCACTGACCGACATGGAACCAGCCGACTCGCCTACAACGGTGATACGAGAAGGATTGCCACCGAATGCTTTGATGTTGTTTTTAACCCATTTGATAGCTGCCACTTGGTCCATAAATCCATAGTTGCCCGAGCCTTTGTAAGTGCTCTCTTTGGATAGCTCTGTGCAACAAAAGAAGCCGAATATGCCTTCGCGATAGTTGGCTGTGATTGATATGACACCCTCTCGAGCTAACGACAACCCTGCGTAGCGAGGCTCACTACCGCTGCCGGCAATGAGAGCGCCACCGTTGAAGTAGATAAGTACGGGCAAGCCTTCGTCCATGGTTTTGCTTGGTGTCCAAATGTTCAGGTATAAACAGTCTTCACTTCTGCTGTCCGCACAGAAAATCATGTCGCCATAAATGTTCTCTTGCATGGGGTCTGGACCAAACTTTTGAGCCTTTCGAACTCCGTTCCAATGTTTGGCGGGTTGGGGTGCTCTCCAGCGAAGGTCGCCAATGGGAGGAGCGGCAAAAGGAACGCCTTTGAAAACCTTTACCCCAGACTCGAATGTGCCCTCTAAAATGCCCTCGGCCACCATTGCTCTTGGCCCGTCTTGAGCTTTGCTGATGGTGGAAACGAATAAAATGACGAACAATAATAACTTTTTCTTCATATGATATGTTTGGTGATATGATTATCTATTAGAATTATATTACACATGATGAGGGGTAGATTTTAAATTGAATGAACGTGCATAAGGCAACAAGACATCATGTGTGGTGTTGTGGTCAGTGACAAATGCAACAACCTATATGGCAAAGGTACAAATTAAATTTGAAAGCTCGGGCTGATGAACGCATATTCTATGTGATTGAAGTATGAAACGAAAGATAGTTATGGTTTAAGGAATAAGGAATTGCTTTGCAGCGGAAATTATTTTTATTAGGATTTGTACCTAATTGACAGAGAGAGGCAAAAGAATATGTGCGAGTCGCAGTACCATTAGTGTGCCATTAAACAAAAGAGTGGAAAGATAGCCTCGTCTATTTGAGTGAATGCGAGGAGATGGCTGTTTGATGTGTTGTGAAAATTTGAAAAGAAAAAAATAAAAAAATTCTCGCATGTTTCGATATCTATGCAGCTCAATGAAATATATTTGAATAAAGTGAAAAATGATAGATAAAAGTTGTGTCTCCTATTTTCTTTTGTTATTTTTGCGGCAATTTTTTTAGACAAAGAAATAGTACAATATTATGGTATTGAACTCTAAAACCAAACAGGTTGTGCACCATCGCCTGACCTTTGTAGGCGTCATCGTGACATTGGGCATTGTATTTGGCGATATTGGCACTTCTCCACTTTATGTGATGAAAGCCATAGTGAAAGCCGGAACCACAATAAATGCTGATTACATCACTGGTGCCGTGTCGTGTATTATTTGGACTCTGACGCTACAAACCACTCTAAAATATGTTCTCATTGCGCTCCGAGCCGACAATAAGGGCGAAGGTGGCATTTTGGCTCTTTATGCTCTCATAAGGCGACATAGTCCGCGCTGGTTCTATCTATTGGCTATCATTGGTGCGAGTATGTTGGTGGCTGATGGAGTGATTACTCCTTCTATCACAGTGCTCTCGGCCATTGAGGGACTGAAAGCTTATGAGCCAAAAACGCCCATCGTTCCGATTTGCCTTTGTATTATTACGGTACTTTTTTTTATTCAACAGTTTGGTACTAATACCATTGGCAAGTTTTTCGGACCTTTGATGTTTGTGTGGTTTGCGATGATGGGTGTACTGGGACTGATGCATATAGCCGACTTCATGCCTATTTTGAAGGCGTTCAATCCTTTTTACGCCATTAGGTTGGTGACGCATGACCCCGAATGGTTTCTTATCCTTGGGGCCGTGTTTCTTTGTACCACTGGAGCGGAGGCTCTCTACTCTGACCTTGGCCACTGTGGTGAAAAAAATATTCGGGTGAGTTGGGCTTTTGTCAAATCGATGCTTATACTCAACTATTTGGGACAAGGAGCATGGGTTGTTAAGCATGCCAACAGTCTTACGAGGGAAATCAATCCTTTTTATGCCATCATGCCGAACGGTTTTCTTTTCTTTGGTATTGTCATGGCTACCATTGCTGCTATCATTGCCAGCCAAGCGCTTATCAGTGGCTCGTTTACTATTTTCGGTGAGGCTATGAATTTAAAGTTTTGGCCACGACAGAAGATAAAATATACCACCGACGTGAGGGGACAACTCTATATTCCGTTTGTGAACACTGCGATTTATTTGCTCTGTATTCTCGTCATCCTTTTCTTTAAAAACTCAGAGAATATGGAGGCGGCCTATGGCTTGGCCATCACTGTCACGATGCTCATGACCACCCTATTGCTGCTTGCCTACCTACGACAGCACCGGGTGTCGCTGTTTGTAACCTTGCCTTTTGGGCTTTTCTTCATTGGCCTTGAAAGTATCTTTCTAATAGCGAATATGTTCAAGTTTGTTCATGGAGGTTGGGTGACAATGCTTATGGCTGGTGGTATGTTTGTAATAATGTATGTTTGGTACAATGCCAACATGATACGTAACCAACAGGTGAAAAAGTGTGATATTAGGGATTCGTACAATGTAATTTCTGACATCAAACACGATACGACGATTGCCAAGTTTGCTACCAATATTGTATATCTTAGTAAATTTTCTGGTATCTTTGATGTTGAACAAAAAGTACTTTATTCCATTATCCATAAACACCCTATGCGAGCTGACCACTATATTCTGCTTCACATAGAATATCAAGATGAGCCATCTACGTTGGAGTATGAGTTTGCCACGTTGATACCCGGTACGCTCTACCGTATCAACCTGAAGTTGGGATTTCGTATACAACCCTTGGTGAACCTTTACTTTCGACAGGTAATAGAACAATTGGTGGCCAACAAGGAATTTGAGCTTGACAGCTGCCACCCGTCACTAAGGAAACACGATATTCCTGGCAACTTTATCTTTGTCATCATCAATAGAATTTATATGGCTCTCAACCACTTCTCTGCGAAAGAACGTCTCGTTATGGGGCTATACTCTATAATATCCCATTTGAAACAGAGCATGTCGCGAGCGTTAGGGCTTGACACAAGCAACGTGTTTATCGAAAATGTGCCATTGGTGGTGAAGCCGCACAGACAGCGTGTTATTAAGCGAATTGACAGCAATAAAGACAACGAGCCGTCCATGCCGTAAGGTTTGTGCAACTCCGTAGCAGTATTGTTTAACCACTGAACAATTTGAAGATGAATGATGTTTACCCTAATTCCGGTTTCATATACGATAATAGAGAGTTTTTGTCATCGTCATTTACAAATATAAAGCCTTTGGCCGATAACAGCAGCAAGTTGTTTGTTTTATATAGGGCGGAACGCCTTGGAAAATGGTTTCTTCTCAAAGGCCTGAAGTCTGCATATCAAAAAGACGCTCATATCGTGTCTATGCTTCGTAAAGAGTTTGAAATAGCCTACCAACTTTCGCACCCACATATAGCACAAACTATAGGGATAGAGGAGGTGGATGGCATCGGCCTTTGCATAGTCCAAGAATACGTTAAGGGAAAGAACCTTAGGCAAGTTATGGCATCGGAGAGATGGGATGAGAAATCATTGGTAAGAATGATGAGACAGATAGGCGAGGCTTTGGACTACCTGCACGACAATCAAATTGTGCACAGAGACCTGAAGCCTGAGAACATCATGGTAACTACCAATGGCAGGAACGCAAAGTTGATAGACTTTGGGCTTGCGGACGCTGACGATTATACCATCCTTAAGAGTCCGGCAGGAACAGTCAACTACATTGCTCCAGAACAGGCCAACGGTATCGAAGGATTGGATGGTCGAGCGGATGTCTATTCTTTTGGAAAGTTGTTGGACGAATTAACCACGTGTTTCGGATATCAAAAGAAATACCTGCCTATCATCAACAACTGCATACAGTATGACCGTACAAAACGTTACGACCGTCTTTCGGAAATCCATTGGACTGAAAAAACAAGCTCGAGACAATTCGTGGTATATGGATTGGTGGGAGCGGGATTGGCTGCGGTCATCTTTGGCGTTTTGCTCATCTATCTACAACACGTTGCAAATACGCCGTCAGCTATAACGCCAACCGCTATACAAGTCGAACAGGCGGGCAGCGTCAAACGTCCGGTGATGGTGGCTACAGACAATGTCTCGACAACTCACACGAATATGCCGAAGGCAAATGGTAAAGGTAGAGCTGTTTTTCGAGACGACCTTACAAGCAATCGTGAGCGGTCACGCATGTCGCGCGCGGAATCGTTGCAAACACCCAATAGCAGGCAACAACTCTCCAATGAGCAATATAAGCAATTTATGGAGGATTCCAAGCAGCGTGCATTTGAAATCATGAAGCAAAGCCTTGAGTGGGACAGAACCGTCTATCATCAACTAAAGACAGACAAAGAGCGATTGAATTTTGGTGTAACAGTAGTGAAACGTGAACGCAAACTCATGCGAGAGAGCAATCGCAAGGCTTTGTTGAAAATCCTTGATGCCAGCGCTCCAAATTTTAACAGCATTCTCGACATTGCCGATACCTACTCGGAAAAAGGACGAATAGCTTTTTTCCAAGATCCCGATTGCTTATCACAGTGGCAAAACGCTTTGGGTGGCAAGTAGTAAGAAAGGGGCTATCGCACTAAGTTAATATTGATCCTTTTTAGTGACAGTGCTACTCCCGTAAATACTAATAGAATTTGTTCAACTCTTCTTGGGTGAATGATTTAAAGCTTACCTGTCAATAAAGCGACTACTTTTTGTCAAACTGGCCTCTGTAAATTCTTAATTCATGAGATGTGTGCAAAATCGGGTTATTACCATCGCCCATGTTTTCATTCCATGTTAGAAGTGCCCGCCTCCAACTACGTTTTGTCCCGTTGCGTTGTAGAACAGCCAACTTCAGACAGACGATAGCTTCATGCTGTCCGAAATAAAAGAAGGCGAGCCTTTGTTGGTGGTCGGATTTGTTCGTGACGGAACTTCTATGCCTGACTATGTCATGGGACGAAATGGCGGAATAAGCATCATTTAGAAATGTCGACGTAGTGGTAGCCATTGTTGGAGGTCTCGCTTCCGCGCCGCCGTCCGTAATCCGCCCACTGTAACTATTGCCACAATGTGCTCCGCATAAGCTGGCTTTCGTTGTCGACGTATAGCAATGACAATAATCACAAATGAGAACCTGCTACCAAGCCACCGCCCACCAAAGAAGAACTTGCACCTGTTTTGTCAATTTTATATCAAAAAAACAAGTGGTATTAATAGTAGCCTTTTAGCAAAGTTTTGAACGTATTTTTTGCTTTGCCCGCGCAGTTTCTCAGTTGTTTCGCGTGGCAATTTTTGCCATTGGTGTTTATTGGCCATGCGATTCGAACCGAAAGGCTCGGCCATTAAGCCTTTTTCAGCGTGCCTTTAGAGTCCATTCACGGCGGCATTAGCCACTAATCGTAAAGTCAGCTTGTGTCAATATCTTGCAAATTTTATAGATATCTGTGTAAGGTGTTGACACACTGCTATCTGTGAAACGCTCTCATTTCTTGCCTATTTGCGTCAGTCATACTTCTTTTTTCAAAATAAGCCATTCTCATAAGGTGTTTTGTCGTGTTTTTTACCTGCACTTTTTAAAAGCAAGTACATGCCATCTTACACTTTTTTTGTTGTTTTGAGAGATTGAAGGGATGGCGCCATCATTATGTTAAATAATCATAAATTGGGACGATATATTTTATTTTGTTTCTAATAGGGTGATATTTTCCATGTATTCTTTGTACCTTTGCACCCCGAAACGGGTGTATTGTATATATATGTCAAGTGGGCATGTAGTGTTCGCTCGCCCGTAATGCATTGATTTCAAATAATAAATATATAAATTAAATAATTAAATTATGCCTACAATTCAACAATTGGTACGTAAAGGCAGAAGCGTTTTGAAGGAGCAGAGCAAGTCTCCGGCCCTGGACGGATGTCCACAGCGCCGCGGGGTTTGTGTCCGCGTCTACACAACAACGCCTAAGAAGCCTAATTCGGCAATGCGCAAGGTTGCCCGTGTTCGTTTAACAAACCAGAAGGAAGTGAACTCCTATATACCGGGAGAAGGTCACAACCTTCAAGAGCACTCGATCGTTTTGGTACGTGGTGGTCGTGTAAAAGATCTTCCCGGTGTGCGTTATCACATCGTGCGAGGCTCTCTGGACACCGCAGGCGTGGCAAACCGCACGCAGCGTCGTTCCAAGTATGGAGCCAAGCGTCCAAAAGCTAAGAAGTAAAGAAATCAATGCTGAGAGTCGGGGGCAATCGTTAAATTTTAACGGCCAAGGACTCGAGGCTTTTTAAGAAGTTTATTTTATTTAGTTTTGCTGGAGAAGTTAAAGATGGTTGAGTAAATGCCCGGGAGAGGGCGTTGAAGAACAAACGATGACAGCCCCAGACAGAATATAGTTTATTAAGAAATGAGAAAAGCAAAACCAAAGAAACGTGTGATCCTTCCGGATCCAGTGTTTGGCGACCAAAAGGTCTCCAAGTTTGTGAACCACTTGATGTATGATGGCAAGAAGAACACCTCGTATGACATTTTCTACAAGGCTCTTGACATTGTAAAGACAAAGTCAGAAAAAGAAGAGAAGTCTCCGCTTGAGATATGGAAGCAAGCGCTCGACAATATCACCCCTATGGTGGAGGTTAAGAGCCGCCGTATAGGTGGAGCCACATTCCAAGTTCCTACAGAGATACGTGCGGATCGTAAAGAGAGCGTGTCTATGAAGAATATGATTTCTTTCGCGCGTAAACGTGGTGGCAAGAGTATGGCTGAAAAATTGGCCGCGGAGATAATGGACGCATATAATAATCAGGGTGGCGCTTACAAGCGTAAGGAGGATATGCACCGTATGGCCGAGGCCAACCGTGCGTTCGCTCACTTCCGGTTCTAATCAAGGTATTTATAAAGGATAATAAGACAATGGCAAATCGCGATTTACATTTGACTCGCAATATCGGTATTATGGCCCACATCGATGCCGGTAAGACAACAACGTCTGAGCGTATACTGTTCTATACAGGCAAGACTCACAAAATAGGTGAGGTGCATGATGGCGCGGCTACGATGGACTGGATGGCACAGGAGCAGGAGCGTGGTATTACGATAACATCCGCTGCTACTACTTGTAATTGGAACTGGAATGGCAAATCTTTCAAGATAAACTTGATTGACACTCCGGGTCACGTTGACTTTACCGCTGAGGTGGAACGCTCTTTGCGCGTGCTCGATGGCGCAGTCGCTACATATTCGGCAGCTGATGGCGTTCAGCCCCAGAGCGAAACGGTGTGGCGTCAGGCAGACAAATACAACGTTCCTCGTATAGGATATGTTAACAAAATGGACCGTTCGGGTGCAGACTTTTTTGAGACTGTGCGACAGATGAAAGATATTTTGGGGGCAAATCCTATCGCCATTCAAATACCAATTGGTGCAGAGGAGAACTTCAAAGGTGTGGTAGACCTTATCAAGATGAAAGCCATACTTTGGCACGACGAAACGATGGGAGCGGAATATGATATAGAGGATATACCAGCCGATCTTGTTGACGAAGCTGCCGAGTGGCGTGATAAACTGCTTGAGGGTGCTGCCAACTATGACGATGACTTGATGGAGAAATATCTTGAAGACGCTTCCACAATTACAGAGGAAGAGTTAATCAGGGCTCTCCGCAAAGGATGTATCTCTATGGAGTGCACACCTATGCTGTTGGGTTCATCGTATAAAAACAAAGGCGTGCAGCCATTGCTTGATTATATTTGTGCGTTCTTGCCTTCGCCTCTTGACACTGAGAATATTGTTGGTACCAACCCAGAAAACGACCAAGAAGAAGATCGCAAACCCAGTGAGCAAGAACCTACGGCTGCTTTGGCTTTCAAGATAGCCACAGACCCATTTATGGGGCGTTTGGTATATTTCCGTGTATACTCTGGTAAAGTAGTGGCTGGTTCGTACGTTTACAATCCACGTACAGGAAAACGTGAGCGCATCAGTAGGTTGTTCCAAATGAACTCACACCAAGAAATTCCTATGGAAAGCATTGATGCTGGTGATATCGGAGCAGGTGTAGGTTTTAAGGACATTCGTACGGGTGATACCCTTTGCGACGAGAACAAACCTATCGTTTTGGAGTCTATGACATTCCCAGACACGGTGATTTCTATCGCAGTGGAGCCGAAAAGTCAGGCGGATGTTGCCAAGCTTGATAATGGCCTGGCCAAGTTGTCAGAGGAGGATCCTACGTTCACGGTTCATACAGATGAGCAAAGTGGACAGACTATTATCTCTGGTATGGGCGAGCTTCACCTCGATATTATCATCGACCGTTTGAAACGTGAGTTCAAGGTTGAGTGCAACCAAGGTAAGCCACAGGTTAACTACAAAGAAGCTATTACCAAGAACGTTGACGCATGGCGCGAGGTTTACAAGAAGCAAAGTGGTGGTCGTGGTAAATTTGCCGATATTATTGTTAATGTGGGTCCAAAAGATCCCGATTATACAGAAGGTGACTTGCAGTTTGTAAACGAAGTCAAAGGTGGTAACGTTCCTAAGGAGTTTATCCCCTCTGTAGAAAAAGGTTTCAAGGATTCTATGAAAAATGGTATCCTCGGCGGTTTCCCAATGACTGACATGAAGGTTACGCTTGTTGATGGTAGCTTCCACCCAGTGGACTCTGACCAACTCTCGTTTGAGCTCGCTGCTCACGCAGCTTTCAGAAACGTTTGCCAAAAAGCAGGCCCTGTCTTGATGGAGCCTATCATGAAGGTAGAGGTAGTGACACCTGAAGAGAATATGGGTGATGTGATTGGCGACTTGAACAAGCGTCGTGGCATGGTTCAAGGCATGGACGAGGCTCGTAGTGGCGCTCGTATCGTGAAAGCCATGGTACCATTGTCAGAGATGTTTGGCTATGTGACAGCTTTGCGTACCATTACGTCTGGTCGTGCCACGAGCTCTATGGAGTATGATCATCACGCACCTTTGTCCCAGTCTCTTGCAGAGCAAGTGCTGGAAGAACTAAAGAAATAATAAAGACAGGAGAGCGCTGCTTAGCGAACGACTCTTAAGCAGAGCCCTCTTTGATATATAAATAACAATAACAAGACACATGAGTCAAAAAATTCGTATCAAGCTGAAAAGCTATGACCATCAGTTGGTTGATAAATCGGCTGAGCAAATTGTAAAGGCTGTCAAGAGTACGGGAGCCATTGTAAGTGGCCCTATTCCATTGCCAACACACAAGCGCATCTACACCGTGAACCGTTCTACGTTTGTTAACAAAAAAGCGCGTGAACAGTTTCAGTTGTCTTCTTACAAGCGTCTTATAGACATCTACAGCGCCACAAGCAAAACTGTGGATTCTTTGATGAAACTTGAGTTGCCCTCAGGTGTAGAAGTAGAAATCAAGGTATAGTTTTGCGTAGCGCATAATAGCAGCTATGAAGTTTAGGATACACAAAAAAGAAATTTTATATCTTTAATAAACATTTATTGAAATGCCAGGATTAATTGGAAGAAAAATCGGAATGACATCCGTGTTCAGTGCCGACGGTAAAAATGTGCCGTGCACTGTTATCGAAGCTGGTCCTTGTGTTGTAACCCAGGTTAAGACTGTAGAGAAAGATGGCTACAAAGCTGTTCAGCTTGGTTTTGGTGAGGCTAAAGAAAAAAGAACCACCAAGCCTATGGCCGGAATTTTTAAAAAGGCGGGCACAACACCAAAGAAGCACTTGGCCGAGTTCAAGTTTGACGAGGAGTATAACCTCGGCGATACTATCACAGTGGAGCTATTTGCTGACGCTGATTTTGTTGACGTGGTTGGCACCTCTAAGGGAAAAGGTTTCCAAGGAGTTGTTAAACGTCACGGATTTGGTGGTGTAGGCCAAAGCACACACGGCCAAGATGACCGCGCTCGCAAACCGGGTTCTATTGGTGCCTGTTCTTATCCAGCGAAGGTCTTTAAGGGCATGCGCATGGGTGGCCAAATGGGAGGTGATCGTGTTACCACACAGAACCTCAAGGTGTTAAAAGTAATTCCGGAGCAGAACCTCCTTATTGTGAAAGGTTCTTTTGCCGGTTGCAATGGTTCAACTGTTTTAATTGAAAAGTAATGGAAGTTAGTGTTTTAAATATCAACGGTCAAGAGACTGGAAGAAAGGTAACCTTGAATGAGGCTATCTTTGGGATTGAGCCTAACGATCACGTCATTTACTTGGATGTAAAGAGGTATCTTGCTGGCCAGCGTCAGGGAACTGCTAAAACTAAGGAAAGAAGTGAACGCTCGGGTTCCACCCGTAAGCTCGGTCGTCAAAAAGGTGGTGGTGGAGCACGTCGCGGTGACATCAACTCTCCTGTATTGGTGGGTGGCGGTCGTGTGTTTGGACCACAGCCACGCGATTACAGTATAAAACTTAACAAAAAAGTAAAAGTTCTTGCTCGCAAATCTGCGTTGTCTTATAAGGCTCAAGAAAATGCGATCATTGTAGTAGATGATTTTGACTTGGCCTCTCCGAAGACTAAAGATTTTATAAATATAGCTAAAAATCTTAAAGTTGAAGGTAAAAAGACGCTTGTGGTTTTGCCAGAAGTTAATAAAAACGTATATTTGTCCGCTCGTAACATTCAAAAGGCAGAAGTTATGACAGCAAATGCAATCAATACGTATAAAATTTTGAATGCAGATGTTCTTGTCATGGCTGAAAGTTCGTTGAAGACAATCGACAATATCTTAAACAAGTAAAGAGGAGAACTATAATTATGGCATTTATAATCAAACCGCTGGTCACTGAGAAGATGACCAAGATTACAGACAAACAGCCCAGCCGTTACGGTTTTCTGGTTCGCCCCGAAGCTAATAAACTCGAGATAAAAAAAGAGGTAGAGAGCCTGTACAATGTTACGGTGTTAGATGTGAATACGGCGCGCTACTCGGGCAAGCGTTCGAGTCGCTATACAAAAGCAGGTCTTGTGAAAGGCCAAAAAAACGCGTTCAAGAAAGCTATCGTCACTTTGAAAGATGGCGATATGATTGATTTTTACAGCAATTTATAAATAAGAAATGGCAGTACGTAAATTAAAACCGGTTACACCGGGACAAAGACACAAGATTATTGGCACGTTCGAGGAAATTACTGCATCCGTGCCAGAAAAGTCTCTCGTTTACGGAAAACGTAAGACCGGTGGTCGAAACAACACCGGTAAGATGACTGTGCGCTACATAGGTGGCGGTCATAGACAGAAGTATCGTTTTATCGACTTCAAGCGAGAGAAAGATGGTGTTCCTGCTGTAGTTAAGACAATCGAGTATGATCCTAACAGATCTTCTCGAATTGCTCTGTTGTACTACGCAGATGGTGAAAAACGTTACATTATTGCTCCTAACGGACTGAAGGTGGGTGCAACTTTGATGTCGGGAGCTGAGGCAGCCCCTGAGGTTGGAAATGCATTACCATTAGCTAACATTCCTGTAGGTACCGTGATTCATAATATTGAGTTGCGTCCAGGACAGGGTGCATTGCTTGTTCGTTCGGCTGGTAATTTTGCTCAGTTAACTTCTCGTGATGGCGCTTATTGCGTTATTAAACTTCCTTCAGGAGAGACACGTTTAATTCTCTCTACTTGTAAGGCTACTGTGGGTAGTGTTGGTAACTCTGACCATGGATTGGAACGCTCTGGTAAGGCAGGACGTTCTCGTTGGTTGGGACGTCGTCCACACAACCGTGGTGTTGTTATGAACCCTGTGGATCACCCAATGGGTGGTGGCGAAGGTCGCCAATCTGGTGGGCATCCTCGTTCTCGTAAGGGATTGTACGCAAAAGGGCTCAAGACTCGCGCACCAAAGAAGCTTTCAAACAAGTATATTATTGAAAGAGCTAATAAGAAGTAATTAAGATAATCAGAGTAAAATTATGAGTCGTTCACTTAAAAAAGGTCCATATATCAATGTTTCTCTTGAGAAAAAAATTCTTGCGATGAACGAGAGTGGAAAGAAAAATGTTGTAAAGACATGGGCTAGAGCTTCAATGATTTCCCCGGATTTCGTGGGTCACACTGTTGCAGTTCATAACGGAAATAAATTTATCCCTGTTTACATTACTGAGAACATGGTAGGTCATAAGCTCGGAGAGTTTTCTCCTACCCGCCGTTTTGGTGGTCACTCTGGTAATAATAAAAAGTAAAGGGGACTAAGATTTTTTAAACAAGTAAATTAATAATGGGAGCAAGAAAACATATCGCGGCTGAAAAATTAAAAGAAGCCCGCAAAAATCAATACTTCGCTAAGCTAAAGGGTGTTCCCTCCTCTCCACGCAAGATGCGCTACGTTGTAGATATGATCCGTGGAATGGAAGTGAACAGAGCCCTTGGAGTATTGAGATTCTCCAAGAAGCACGCTGCTGCTGATGTGGAGAAACTGCTGCGCTCTGCCATCGCAAACTGGGAGACGAAGAATGAGCGCAAGGCAGAAGATGGTGAACTCTATATAAGTAAGGTCTTCGTTGACGAAGGTGTCACAATGAAACGTATGAGACCAGCACCACAAGGTCGTGGTTATAGAATACGCAAACGTTCTAACCACGTAACACTCTTTGTTGATGCCAAAACTAACGACGTAAAAGAATAAATAGAATGGGACAGAAAGTTAATCCAATAAGCAATCGCCTCGGCATTATCCGTGGTTGGGATTCAAATTGGTTTGGTGGCAAGAGCTTCGGAGAAAATATCGTAGAAGATAAAAAAATCCGCAAGTATTTGAACAAACGCTTGGAAAAAGCCAGCGTTTCGCGAATTGTCATTGAGCGCACTTTGAAATTGGTTACCATTACTATTTGTACTGCCCGTCCGGGTATCGTTATTGGTAAAGGTGGTCAAGATGTTGACAAGCTGAAAGAAGAGTTGAAAAAACTTTATAACAAGGACATTCAAATCAATATTTTCGAGGTTAAGAAACCTGAGCTTGACGCTACTATTGTCGCTAATAACATAGCAAGCCAAATAGAGCATATGATGGCTTACCGTCGTGCTATTAAAATGGCTATCCAAAACACTATGCGCGCCGGAGCAGAAGGTATCAAGGTCCAAATCAGTGGACGTTTGAATGGTGCTGAAATGGCAAGAAAGGAAATGTACAAGGAAGGACGTACCCCCCTGCATACTTTCCGCGCTGACATAGATTATTGCCAGACAGAGGCGTTGACCAAAGTAGGTCTTCTTGGAATAAAGGTTTGGATATGCCGTGGTGAGGTTTACGGAAAACGTGACTTGGCTCCTAACTTCTCTCAGGAACGCCAGAGTGGCAATCGTGGCTTAGGAAGACAAAGTCGTGGTGGTCGTAGAAGAAGTAATAACCGTTAAAAGAAGAAGTTACTATGTTACAGCCGAAAAGAGTAAAATATAGAAGGCCGCAAGATGGGCGTGGCAACAAAGGCAACGCACACCGTGGCACACAACTGGTCTTCGGTTCGTTTGGTATCAAAACGCTTGAGCCAAAATGGATTGATAGTCGCCAGATAGAGGCAGCACGTGTAGCTGTCAACCGTTACATGAATCGTGAGGGGCAAGTGTGGATACGTATCTTCCCGGATAAACCAATCACACGCAAACCTGCTGATGTGCGTATGGGTAAAGGTAAAGGTGACCCAGCTGGATGGGTTGCACCTGTTACTCCTGGACGCATCCTTTTCGAAGTAGAGGGCGTAAGTTTTGATGTTGCCAAGGAGGCACTTCGACTTGCCGCTCAAAAACTTCCTGTTAAAACCAAGTTTGTGGTAAGACGTGATTACGATAAAAACGCTTAATTATGAAGATTGAAGAAATAAAACAACTCGCCGACAAGGACTTGCGCGAGAAGCTGGAGCAAACAGAGGCAGCTTTGAACAATATGAAGCTTAACCATCAAGTTACTCCGCTTGAGAATCCGATGCAGATTAAAGCTGTTCGTCGTGATGTCGCACGCATGAAAACTGTACTTCGTCAAAGAGAACTTGTTAAGTAAAAAACAGATGGAAACAAGAAATTTAAGAAAAGTAAGACAAGGTGTAGTGGTGAGCGACAAGATGGACAAGACTATCGTGATCGCTGCTAAGTTTAAAGAGAAGCACCCAATTTATGGTAAGTTTGTCCAAAAGACAAAGAAATACCACGCTCACGACGAGAAAAATGAAGCTCATGTAGGCGATACCGTACAAATTATGGAAACGCGCCCTCTTTCTCGTACTAAGAGATGGAGATTAATACAAATCGTAGAAAAAGCTAAGTAATTATGATACAGGCATTAACTAAACTTACAGTATGTGATAACAGTGGTGCGCGTGAAGCCATGTGCATTCGTGTACTTGGAGGCACGGGCCGCCGTTATGCGAGCGTTGGTGACGTGATTGTCGTTTCTGTCAAGAACGTTATACCAAACAGCGATTTGAAGAAGGGTGCGGTATCTAAAGCTTTGGTTGTTCGCACAAAAAAAGAAATCCGTCGTCAAGATGGATCATATATACGTTTCGACGACAATGCTTGCGTGTTGTTAAACAATGCAGGTGAGCTTCGTGGAAGTCGTATTTTTGGTCCTGTTGCCAGAGAGTTGCGTGCTATCAATATGAAAGTGGTTTCCTTAGCACCTGAGGTTCTTTAATATATAAAAAATTAAAGTAATGAGTAAGTTACATATAAGAAAAGGTGATACCGTGATTGTCATTGCTGGTGCGGACAAGGGTAAGACTGGCAAGGTGCTCAAGGTTATGGTTGATGATAACCGCGCCATTGTAGAAGGTGTCAACATGGTGTCAAAAAGCACTAAGCCCTCAGCGAAGTATCCTCAAGGAGGAATTATTAAGCAAGAGGCGCCAATACATGTATCTAATTTGAATCATGTCGACCCAAAGAGTGGCAAGGCTACTCGTGTTTCTATAAAACATGAAGGTAAGAATGTCATTCGTATCGCAAAAAAATCAGGGGAGGTAATTAAGTAATGAATACAGCACAATTAAAAAAGCAATATAAGGATGAGATTGCTCCTGCTCTGAAGAAGCAATTCAATTATTCCTCAAGTATGCAAGTACCTGTATTAGAAAAGATAGTTATTAATCAGGGACTGGGTGACGCTACACAAGATAAGAAGATTATCGATGTGGCTATCAACGAGATTAGTACCATCGCCGGTCAAAAAGCAGTAACTACATATTCTAAGAAGGATATTGCAAACTTTAAGCTTCGTAAAAAAATGCCTATTGGAGTTATGGTTACATTACGTCGTGAGCGCATGTATGAGTTTCTTGAGAAACTTGTTCGTGTGGCTTTGCCCCGCATCCGTGACTTTAAGGGTGTTAATACTAAGTTTGATGGTCGTGGCAACTACACGCTTGGCGTGACAGAGCAGATAATTTTCCCGGAAATCAATATTGATCAAATAGATCGTATTCAGGGTATGAATATAACGTTTGTTACTTCTGCGAAAACTGACGAAGAGGGCTATGCACTTCTGAAAGGTTTCGGACTTCCTTTTAAAAATGCTAAAAACGATTAATGTAATATGGCAAAAGAATCAATGAAAGCTCGCGAGGTAAAGCGTGAGAAACTTGTTGCTCGATATGCAGAGAAACGTGCGGCTTTAAAAAAGATTATCGCGACTACTGAAAACCCTGCAGAGGCGTATGAGGCTGCTCGTAAGCTTCAGGCAATTCCAAAGAATGCAAATCCCATTCGTCTTCATAACCGTTGTAAAATCACGGGACGTCCAAAGGGATACATTCGCCAATTTGGAATCTCTCGTATCCAGTTTCGCGAGATGGCATCACAGGGACTTATACCAGGAATTAAAAAGGCAAGCTGGTAGAATCTTTATGGAATAGTTAAGGCTTGTTAGTCATGTGGGACCGCTAACAACCTTGATTTGTATAGGAAGATATTTTTAATATTGTCGGGGTAGTCCCGATTAATTAAACTTTATATTTATGACAGATCCAATAGCAGATTATCTGACAAGATTGAGGAATGCGATTATGGCACATCATCGTGTCGTGGAGATTCCTGCATCTAACATGAAGAAATCGATTACTAAGATTCTCTTCGAAAAGGGTTACATCTTAAACTACAAGTTTATCGAAGATGGACCACAGGGAACTATTAAAGTAGCATTGAAGTATAACCCTGTATCAAAACAAAATGCTATCAAGAGTTTGAAGCGCGTGTCTTCGCCAGGTTTACGAATGTATACTGGATACAAAGATATGCCGAGAGTAATTAATGGACTGGGTATTGCTATTTTATCCACGTCGCAAGGTGTAATGACAGACAAAGAAGCGCGCGACTTGAAGATTGGTGGTGAGATTCTTTGCTACATCTATTAATTGGAGGATTTGAATATGTCTAGAATAGGAAAATTACCAATTAGCATACCATCAGGAGTTACGGTTAGCTTCGATGAGAAAAGTAATATCGTTACTGTAAAAGGGCCCAAGGGAGAGCTTGCCCAAGAGATTAGCTCTTCTATTAAATTGAATAATAACGACGGTCAAATTGTTCTTGAAATTGACGAGAGCAGCCCTATAGATTATAAACAAAAACAGGCTTTTCATGGTTTGTACCGCTCTTTGATCAATAATATGGTTGTTGGTGTTAGCGAGGGCTACACAAAAGAGCTTGTACTTGTCGGTGTTGGTTACCGTGTTTCAAATCAAGGAAATCTTATAGAGTTCTCACTTGGCTATACTCACCCAATCTATTTGGAGTTGCCGAAAGAAGTCAAGGTTGAAACAAAGTCTGAGAGAAATCAAAGTCCGGTCATCACTCTTCAAAGTGCAGACAAGCAGTTGTTAGGGTTGATTTGTGCAAAAATTCGTTCTTTCCGTAAGCCTGAACCTTATAAGGGTAAGGGTATCTTGTTTAAGGGCGAAGTTATTCGCAGAAAGTCTGGTAAGACAGCAGCTGCTAAGTAAATTTTATTAAGAGTTTATGATTATGACAACAAAGAAAGAACAAAGACGAATTAAGATAAAGTTCCGTATTCGTAAGAATGTTAATGGAACAGCAGAGCGACCACGTCTTAGCGTTTTCCGCTCAAACAAGCAAATATATGCTCAGATCATTAATGATTTAGAGGGTAATACTTTGGCTTGTGCGTCATCTCTTGGAATGGAGAAACTCCCCAAAAGTGAGCAAGCCGAAAAGGTTGGAGAAATGATTGCTCAGAAAGCTAAAGCCGCAGGAGTAGAATCCGTTGTTTTTGACAGAAATGGATATCTTTATCATGGTCGTGTGCAGGCACTTGCTGATGCGGCACGTAAAGCTGGTCTTAATTTTTAAACGAATATGGCAATGAATAAAGTAAATATAAATAGTGACACAGAATTAAAAGACCGTTTAGTTGCTATTAACCGTGTAACAAAAGTTACAAAGGGTGGTCGTACCTTCACTTTCGCTGCCATTGTCGTAGTAGGTGATGGCAAAGGTGTTATTGGCTATGGTTTGGGAAAAGCTGGTGAGGTTACTGCTGCAATAGCTAAAGGCACTGAGGCCGCTAAGAAAAATTTAGTTCAGGTTCCTGTCCTTAAGGGTACAGTACCTCATGAAGTTGAGGTAAAATATGGTGGAGCTCAAGTGCTTCTTAAACCTGCAGCAGAAGGTACTGGACTGAAGGCCGGTGGTGCTATGCGTGCTGTATTGGTGAGCGCTGGTATTACTGATGTGATAGCTAAATCTAAAGGTTCTACAAATGCTCATAACCTTGTTAAGGCCACTATAAAAGCATTAGCGGAAATGCGTGATGCCTATCAAATAGCTGGTGAGCGTGGAGTTACAATGGATAAAGTGTTTAACGGTTAATCAAGGAGAAATACACAATGTCAACTATTAAAGTAAAGCAGATAAGGAGCGCCATTGGTTATCCTGTTGATCAGAAAAAGACACTTCGTTCTTTAGGACTACGTAAGATTTCTCAGGTAGTTGAAATAGACGATACTCCCAGTAATTTAGGGATGGTTCGCAAAGTTCACCATTTGGTGGAAGTAGTCAAGTAATAAGTTTTAATTCAGATAATTCAGACGAAATCATGAAACTAAATAATTTGAAACCAACAGAGGGTTCTACTCATTCACGTCGTCGTATAGGTCGTGGCACCGGCTCAGGCCTGGGTGGCACCTCTACCCGTGGACACAAGGGGGCCAAGTCTCGTTCTGGTTATAAAAGAAAGATCGGATTTGAAGGAGGACAGATGCCTTTGCAACGTCGTGTTCCAAAATCTGGTTTTAAGAACATTAACCATAAGGAATATTTGGCTATTAATCTTTCCGTTCTTCAGAAATTGGCAGAAGAGAAATCCCTTGCTAAGATTGGCATCGCGGAGCTTGTTGATGCACGCATAACCAATGGTAGGGAACTTGTCAAAATACTTGGAGATGGTGAGTTGAAAGCAAAACTTGAAGTAGAAGCTAACGCTTTCTCAAAATCTGCGGAAGAGGCTATTAAAGCTGTTGGTGGAAAAACAACTATAATTTAACAATGAAAAAGTTAATAGAGACACTAAAGAACTGTTGGAGAGTGGAGGATTTGCGTCAGCGACTTCTCGTCACTCTTTTGTTTACGGCTATATACCGTTTTGGATCTTTTGTTGTATTACCAGGCATCGATCCAGCTAAACTTGACCAATTACAGTCGCAAACGGCGGGTGGCTTGATGTCACTGCTTGACATGTTCTCTGGTGGAGCATTTTCTAACGCATCTATATTTGCGCTTGGAATTATGCCTTATATCTCAGCTTCTATTGTTATGCAACTTCTTGCTGTCGCTGTACCTTATTTTCAAAAAATGCAGCGTGAAGGAGAAAGTGGCCGGAAAAAAATACAGTGGTATACTCGTATTCTTACAGTAGCTATTCTACTGTTTCAGGCTCCGAGTTATCTTATTAACTTGAAGATGCAAGCCAGTGGTGCTTTAGCCAGTGGTATTTCTTGGAGCGTATTTATGATCCCGGCAACAATTATCCTTGCAGCAGGAAGTATGTTCATTCTATGGTTGGGTGAGCGTATTACAGACAAAGGAGTTGGAAATGGCATATCTCTTATCATTATGCTTGGTATTATTGCTCGATTGCCACAGGCGTTCGTGCAAGAGATGACATCACGATTTACGGCTATTTCTGGTGGTGGACTTGTGATGTTTATCGTTGAGATACTCATCCTCTACGCTGTTGTGTGTGCCGCTATCCTTTTAGTTCAAGGAACAAGAAAGATCCCAGTGCAATATGCAAAGCGATTGGTAGGCAATAAGCAGTATGGTGGTGCTCGCCAGTATATCCCTCTAAAACTTTTCGCTGCAAATGTGATGCCCATTATCTTTGCTCAGGCTTTGATGTTTATTCCTTTGGCAATAGTTCAATATCAAGCGGAAGGAGCATCTTGGTGGGTTAGAGACATGATGAACAATAGAAGTTTGTTGTATAATGTCGTGTATGTTATCCTAATTGTGGCTTTTACATATTTTTATACAGCCATCACCCTAAATCCAACTCAGATGGCTGAAGATATGAAGCGTAATAATGGATTCATTCCGGGTGTTAAACCTGGAAAGGATACAGCAGATTACATTGATATTGTTATGTCGCGTATAACTTTGCCTGGTTCATTGTTCATAGCGTTTATAGCAGTTATGCCAGCTCTTGCGGGACTTTTGGATGTTCAAAGTGCATTTTCACAGTTCTTTGGTGGTACATCATTGCTGATCACTGTAGGTGTTGTCATCGACACTCTTCAGCAAATTGAGAGCTACCTCCTTATGCGTCACTATGACGGACTGTTAAATTCTGGTCGTACTCGGCAAGGGGGCACTGTTAGTGCCTATTAATTTCTCTTTTGGATGAAGACCTCTCTGAAGACAGAAGATGAAATTAACCTTATGTAAAGGCAAACCAGTTAGTAGGTGCTACAATAGCGGAGGTAGGACGATATATAAGGCCAGGTGTTACGACACTTCAACTTAACAGAATTGCTGAGCAGTATACTCGTGATCATGAAGCCGAGCCAACATGTAAGAATTTTCCAATCCATACGGAGGTTCTTTTCATGACTCCATTTACATATCTGTTAACAAGGTTACTAATTATGGAACTTGATGCAGTGGCATAATGCTTAAAGCAGGAATGTGTATAGCTAAAGTGACATTGGTGATGATGGGGTAGTACTCGCAAAGTTTTGATGCTTTCTAATAAGTGGGACATTGTAACACAATATAGCAAAACTATCTGCTCTTTTTGAGCACACAAAAGCAGTCAGAAAAGGTCGTGCTGAGATTTTATCAACGTTTGAGGAAAAAGAAAAACAAGAAGGAAATTAATATTTATGTCAAAACAGTCTGCAATAGAACAAGATGGTACAGTAATAGAAAATCTTTCCAATGCTATGTTCCGTGTTGAGCTTGAAAATGGAGTTCAAATAATCGCGAATATTTCTGGCAAGATGCGTTTACATTACATAAAAATTCTTCCCGGAGACAAGGTGAAGGTGGCTATGAGCCCCTATGATTTGACTAAGGGGAGAATAGAGTTCAGATACAAATAAAATAATTAATAGATAGCTTAAGGATATGAAGACAAGAGCATCAGTAAAGAAGCGTACACCTGACTGTAAGATTGTTCGTCGAAAAGGTCGTCTGTTCGTCATTAACAAGAAAAACCCTAAGTTCAAATTACGCCAGGGTTAATGTTAAAATTTAACAAAAAGGAACTAATTGCGACAATTAATTAGTAACTTTGTGTGATTTTTGACAAATTAAACATTTAATTTTTTTATTCAATCAACAAATGGCAATAAGAATTGTTGGAGTAGATTTGCCCCAAAACAAGTGTGGCGAAATCGCATTGACCTATATTTATGGTATAGGTCGAAGTAGTTCAGCAAAGATATTGGATCAAGCCGGCGTGAGCCGTGACCTTAAAGTCAGTGAATGGTCAGATGACCAAGCAGCTAAAATCCGTGAAATTATCAGCGCAGGCTACAAAGTAGAAGGTGATCTCCGTTCGGAGATACAAATGAGTATCAAGCGTTTGATGGACATAGGCTGCTATCGTGGCGTTCGTCATCGTAATGGTCTTCCCGTTCGCGGACAGAGCACAAAGAATAATGCTCGTACCCGTAAGGGTAGAAAGAAGACTGTTGCTAACAAGAAAAAGGCTACTAAGTAATTTATAGGAGGAAATTAATTATGGCAAAAACAAAAGCAACATCTAAAAAGAGAAACGTAAGAGTGGACGCAATGGGACAGCTTCATGTTCATAGTTCATTCAATAATATCATTGTATCACTTGCCAATAGTGAGGGTCAGGTTATTTCTTGGTCATCAGCTGGTAAGATGGGATTTCGTGGTTCCAAAAAGAATACTCCCTATGCAGCTCAGGTAGCGGCAGAGGACTGTGCCAAGGTAGCTTATGGTTTAGGCTTGCGTAAAGTGAAAGCTTATGTCAAAGGGCCAGGTAACGGTCGTGAAAGTGCTATTCGTGCCGTACATGGGGCAGGAATAGAGGTGACGGAGATTATTGATGTTACTCCACTTCCACACAACGGATGTCGTCCTCCGAAACGCCGTCGTGTATAGTAGTGTGTATTCAAAATACAATAGATTAAAATAATAAAATATTATGGCAAGATATATAGGTCCTAAATCTCGAATTTCACGCCGTTTCGGCGAACCCATTTTCGGTCCGGATAAGGTACTCGCTAAGCGTAATTTTCCTCCAGGGCAACATGGAAATGATCGTCGCCGCAAACAGTCTGAGTATGGTCTCCAGCTTGCGGAGAAACAAAAAGCAAAATACACTTATGGTGTATTAGAGCGTCAATTCCGCAACCTGTTTGTTAAGGCGGCTAAAAGTGGCGGCATTACAGGTGAAGTGCTTCTCCAACTTCTTGAGAGTCGTTTGGATAATGTTGTTTACCGCTTGGGCATTGCCCCAACTCGTGCTGCTGCGCGTCAGTTAGTTAATCACAAACACATCATCGTAGACGGGCAAGTTGTTCGAATTCCTTCATATTCCGTTAAGCCAGGTCAGGTTATTGGTGTTCGTGAGAAGTCAAAATCTCTCGAAGTCGTGAGTGAGGCTCTTGCGGGTTTCAATCATAGCAAGTATCCTTGGGTTGAGTGGGATGAGCATACCAAGAGTGGCAAATTTTTGCATATACCCGAGCGTGAGGATATCCCCGAGAATATAAAGGAACAATTAATCGTAGAGTTGTACTCTAAACAATAAATCATTAAATTAATGGCGATATTAGCATTTCAAAAACCTGATAAAGTTGTGATGCTGGAGGCAACAGAGTGTTTGGGAAAGTTTGAGTTCTCACCTCTTGAGCCAGGTTTTGGTGTTACCATTGGTAACGCCTTGCGCCGCATCCTCCTTTCATCCTTAGAAGGTTTTGCTATCAATACTGTGCGCATTGCAGGCGTTGAGCATGAATTTTCTTCTGTGCCGGGTGTAAAGGAAGATGTAACCAACATCATTTTGAATCTCAAACAAGTTCGATTCAAACAAGTAGTAGAAGAATTCGAGAACGAGAAAGTTAGTATCACCGTAGAGAATTCCACAGAATTCAAAGCAGGTGATATTGGTAAGTATCTGACTGGATTTGAAGTGTTAAATCCTGATTTGGTGATTTGTCATTTAGACTCCAAGGCATCTATGCAGATTGATCTCACTATCAACAAAGGTCGTGGATATGTTCTCGCAGATGAGAACCGTCAGTTCTGCACAGATGTAAATGTACTTCCCATTGATTCTATCTACACCCCTATCCGTAATGTGAAATATAAAATAGAGCCCACTCGTGTTGAGCAAAAAACCGATTACGATAAGCTTTGTTTAGAAGTCACTACGGATGGTTCCATACATCCTAAAGATGCTCTCAAAGAAGCAGCAAAGATACTTATTCATCACTTCATGTTGTTCTCTGACGAAAAGATTACATTAGAAAATCCAGATCAAGATGGCAACCAAGAGTTTGATGAAGAAGTGCTTCATATGCGTCAATTACTTAAGACTAAGTTGATTGATTTAAATCTTAGTGTTCGTGCGCTTAATTGTCTGAAAGCTGCCGATGTGGAAACACTTGGCGACCTTGTACAGTATAATAAGACCGATCTCTTGAAGTTCCGCAATTTTGGTAAGAAATCGCTCTCAGAGCTTGATGATTTGCTTGAGAGTCTGAATCTATCATTTGGAACTGATATTTCAAAATACAAATTGGACAAAGAATAAAATCGTATTTCATTTATGAGGCGTGACCTTTCATTGTGAATACGGATATGATTGTCCTCAACAAGTAACAAAAAAATGAGACATAACAAAAAATTTAATCATCTGGGCCGTACTGCATCTCATCGAGCCAGCATGCTTTCTAACATGGCATGCAGCTTGATCATGCACAAAAGAATCACTACGACCCTCGCTAAGGCTAAAGCTCTTAAAAAATATGTAGAGCCATTGATTACGCGTTCCAAAAACGATACAACAACAAGTCGTCGTGTAGTGTTCCGCTATTTGCAAGACAAGTATGCTGTTAAGGAACTCTTCGGAGCTGTATCCGAAAAAGTTGCGGATCGTCCTGGAGGCTATACTCGTGTTATCAAATTAGGCACTCGTTTGGGTGACGCCGCTGAGATGGCTTTCATCGAGCTTGTCGATTTTGACGAGAATATGGCCAAGACACCAAAGGCCGAGAAGAAGACACGTCGTAGTCGTCGTAGCAAGAAGTCTGCTGATAGCGAGAATGTTGTAGACACGGCTGCTATCGAAAATAAAACAGAGCCTGTTAAGACCAAGACTCCGAAACCTGAGGAAAAGCCTCAAACTACTACTTCGGATGCCGAAGAGCCAACGGCAAAAACTGCCGATAGCAAGGAGAAATAATCCGCAGGATAAGGATGCTTCCGGTATAGGCATTGTTTACAAATAAGATAACGATAGATTAGTTATAAAATCTCTCATATATAAAATCTCCAACTCATAAGAGTTGGAGATTTTTTTTAGTCATTAGTAAAAGGTTATCGCTTGGTTACGGCATTTCAATAGATACGATAATCTTTCTTTATATTTTGTAGACTTTCCTCTTGTTTTGTTTCTTTTTTACTCATAATGATCTTCATCGCAAAAGGCTTAGGTAGTATAAGATACGCCGTCTTTTCGCCTATGGATTTTTCTTGATACGGCTTTGCTTTATAAATGGATGTCACGCTGTAAACATTCTCTCCTTTCCTCTTTTTGCTGTCAAACTGTTCCCATATGTAATTGGCATATTGGCAACTGCTTAGATAGTAAGAATTTCCTAACTGCTGATACTCCACCTCTATGTCTATTTGCCAATCTTTGTACTTATGTCCGTAAAAAACATTAACTGTTGATCGTACAAAGGCATTTGTTCGGTTCTTCATGTTGTACTCCAATCCCATGGATCTTTTAGCTCTAAGTATTACATTCATTATCGTGTCTATACATAAAAAGCCCGAATCTTTCCATTCTTTTTTTGACTTGAATAGAATTTTCGCTACATTATCCCCTAATCCTTCTGTCAGCTCATCTATATAAAATATATGTTCTTTTACGAATTTCTCGTCCATATCAGAAACAAAATCATGATAAAGCGTATTTTTCAGATTGCTGTAATCACACCCTGCGGTTTGATCCTTAAAAGTTATGATGCTCTCCATGGGATGGATTTCAAATAATTCGTTCTTTCTTACCAGCCCTTTACTCGCAAAATGGTACAACATCGCATTACCGATATTCTGTGTCTCGTAGTAATACTTTTGCACTCCATCGTTCCTATATTTTGCTGCTTTCTGCTTGACAAAATTCTTCAGCATCGGCCTGATCCAAGCAGGCTCCCCTGCAAAATTCACCACGATCTCTGAGAGCGTTCGTGTCATCTGCTGCAGAAACAACGTGTCAGGTAGTGTCCTCACGCATACTTTCTGATAGTTAATATGTGATATTATAAGGCTGTCAAAAGTGAAATCCAAGCTCACGCGTCCCTGTTGGTCACTGAATGTGCTTTTCACTTTCCCTTGGCAAATTGTGTAGACACTGGCCCTGCTTACAGGAATGTCATTTATTTTATCCCACAGCACAAAAAGCCTCTGCGCGAATAAATGCGCAGATAAAAACAGGCAAACAATGATGATAGAAATTCTTTTATTCATTTTATTTATCAAATCACTTCTGTCCAAAACAATTTTCCTCAAAAGTCAATAGACCATTTATGGCATAGAGTTCCTTATCTCCAGCACTCGCTTGTAACATCGGTTCAAGTGCTCTATCCAATTCGTGGTGTAGATCATTCGCCTATACTAAGAATAGATAAGTGAAGTAGACTGCGTTGCGCTCATGCTTTAAGCGTTTGATACTCGGATAGCGACTGCCCCAACGTTTGGTAAAGATAGTCAATTTATCGTAACCATGCGCACATATGCAAGAAGAATCTTCCATTTCGAAGAGTTCATTGAGTTCTCGGCTCATCTGTAGCTTGTATTTATGACTCACTGCAACGAGCGCATTCCGCTTGAAATGATCCACACAGAACTGGTGTCGAGCAAAAGGAAAGGTCGAGCACACGGTGTTCTCTATTCCGGTATGTCAGAGAATTAATAATTTTGCTCATCAGAGAGCAATACCCAGACTCTCTTTAAGTCTCTTTGGAAATATTTCCAAAATTTGTAAATGTGTAAGGTCCTTTGTCTTTTATTTTTTTTAATAATTACAAAGATAAGACTTTAATGGGATCTTACACACTTTTTTTAGGACAGTATTGTTTTAAGAGAAAATGAAAAGCCCATAGGAGCAGCATGTTTCCTATGGGCTTGCTCGATTTATCCCAAATCAGTCGTTAGGATTTTCGATATTTGCAATATTCTTTTAGTCTATTTTCATTTAACTTCGAGGGCGTTTAGCGGGCTAAACAACCAAGAAGTTGGAGGAAAAGAGGCAAAAGAAGATGCAAAGATGAAGAATAGCATAGTGCAAATAAAGAAAGAGGGACATCTCGCGTCCTAATGACAGATTTGGGTTTATTGTCTGTCCCGACTTTATAGTTCCTCCGTTTCGGTCTGCCTTTAACAGCCTACGTTCAGCACGTCAGAGCACGAAGTCAAAGCCTATCTTCAAGTTCAGCGAGGGCATTATCTTGCCGTCGATATAATGCGTGGTGACATTAACTCCTACTGTCGGACCGTTTAATTCCTTCTCAATGCCTACCACGGCGGCGGCAGAGAATCCCTTAAAAGTGTCCCCTTCTATTTCATCCACCACCTTCTGTTTGGGGTTGCCAATGGTTTCTATGGAACCCCAGCCGCCAAGCAGCTGAGCAGTGGCACGCAGTCCGTCGGAGAGAGTGTGCGCATATCCAGGACCGATGCCAAACAAAATTGCATAGCGATCGTGCTGTATCTTTGCCGGTTCACTGGCATAGAAGCCGTCGTAGAGACCTCTGCTGAAACCGCCGTGAATGATTGTGCCGAGAAACCACTTATCATTGAGGATCAGACGACCGCCCAAATTGTAGTCCCAACCTATCTTTTTCGTCATCGATGGGAAATATTGCATTCCGCCGGTCAGGTCGATATGAATGATCTGAGCCTTCAGTTCGCTGCTGAAAAACACTGCCGCCGCAAACAGCAGCGACAGTCTTATCTTTCTTAATGATATGTGAGTAGTCATAACATCAATTCGGTCTGCGGCATGTGCCTACCGATTAGGATTATACTCTTGGGCTATTGTTTCGTATTCGAGCGGATTTATCTCCGCGTCTTTCAGCTTCTTGCAGAGCACCGGGTCGTCGCTCAGGTATTCTTGGAAACGCTCTTTCGCATCACGTTTGCTATGGCCGGTATTAAAAATTCCGTAAGGAACAGTTTCGCCTTTCTTCAGTGCAAAGTACATGATGTCGCCTCCCTTTACGCTTGTTATCTTCAGTACGCCGTTCGAAGGAATGGAATAATTGAAGCTGCAGCCATAAATTTTGAGATAGGGACCGCTCGTAAGCAATGCCATCCATAGTGGTTTGCGCACTTTTTTAGGATTTGTTAACTTGTGGGATGGCAGATACTGGAGAACGTGCTTTATGTCTGTGTGGGTCTTTTTCCAAACTACCAGCTCCTTGATGTTCTCACAATTAAGCACCGTCTTCTGTTTGTCGGCGGTCACGATGGTGAGTTTCTTAGTGTTGGCATTAGGCATCTCCACCCTGCCAGTGAGTACTTTGCCGTCGGTGGTGGTAATGCGTCCTTCCTCTTTGTCGGTGATGTCCTTCACAATACTGTAGATTTCGCAGCCGGAGAACATGAAAACGGTAACCAAGGCAAACAATAATAATGTTGATTTTTTCATAATTTCAAATGTTTATATATTGTTTTTATTCTTTCATTTTATCCCAAATCAGTCGTTAGGATTTTCTATGTTTGTAGGATCCTTTTAGCCTATTTTCGTTTAACCCAAATCACCACACATAGGCAACGCCTGCAGTGATGAGGGCGCGACCGAAGTCGCTAACGTAGTGATACTTCGCTTCGCCGAAGACTTTCAACGACTCGTTGATGTAGTATTCGCAGCCTGCACCTGCATTTAAGTATATTTTGCCTTCCGTTTCATCGGCATCGCTTGGGTCAGCTCCTGGTATTTTCAACAGGTCGGGATATTTTCCTTTCACATTCAAAATGGAATACCCCATGCCGGCAATGGGATAAACGCCCAGCTTCTTGGTGAGAGGGAAGACATAATGGAAGTCGGTTCCGAACTCGATAATGCTCAGGCTGTTGTTACGCAGGAAATAGTTGCCGTTGACATTTGCCCTGAATTGATCGCCAAAAAATTTCTGTATACTCAGTCCCACGCCTGCATTTGTGTAGTCGCTGCTAACTCCGAGGTTAGCCGTGGCACCAATAGAGAATGTTCCGAAGTCGACTTTCAGCTGGGCATTTGCCGGCATGTATGTCGAAAGAATTAACAGAGAGAATAATAAAAACTTCTTCATAATTTAGTAATTTAATAATTTAAGCATATAGAAAAATATAAATTTTGGTCACACAGATGACGAAAAAGGCATGTAAGTGGCGATTACTTTAAAATACAGACGCTTACACGCTGTTTGTCTATGTCGCCATTACCTTGATTCATAGTTTATAGTTTTATTCATGTAAAGGTAATTTTTTTTCTCTAAATAAGCAATACTTTTCTCCTTTTTTTTGAATAAAATCCAAAAATTATTTACTTTTGAGTGCGGCGAGAGGGAAGAGGGGGTTTTGAAAATTTGCTCGTTCGGTATATTAGCAAAAAGCTTTCAGGTCATAAACCTTACCTTTTGCCAGCAGTGAAGAGTAAAGAAATATCACAGGAAATTTGTGTTTTGAAAATTTGCGAAATAGAGAGGAATAAGGGCAAATTTTAGCTCTTGGATGGACGAATTTTAGCTCGCGCTTTCCAAAAAAATAGTTCTTAGGCTGCCAAAACTTGGTTCTTGCTTCCCGCGAGCATAGTCTTTGTCAACCATTAAACAACCATCAAGTGCAAATTTAAGAAATAGGTTCATAAAATATCTGTTTGGATGTTTTGAAGTATAACGTTTTATTTTTTTTTGCTTTTTTTATTTGCATTACCTCCCTCGTGACTTCGTAAACTCTATCTTGAGGCAATCTTCCTGTCATTTTGATGTGCGCCACATCGTGATGCATGTTTTTGTGATGCGAAAATAAACTGTTGAAAATAGCTGACAAACATGCCTTTAATTTTTGCGTATTTACAACTCGTTGGGTGAAAGCTCCCAAATATGCGATTTTTGTCAATGTTTAGTAAATTGCTGTTTTATAGATAAATATGAGTTTTTCGATGTAAAAGGGTGGATAAAAGAAAGAATTAATAGTGCCATTAGTGCTTATTCGCCATGCGTTTAGTGCCTACCCGTTGGACGATCAAGTCCGAAACGACGCCCCTTTACGGTCCAAACGCGGCGCCAATAGACTTTAATCGCAAAGCGCGCATGCTGTGATGATTGGTGCGGTCGCAAAAAATGGCCCGTCGTCTCATCATTCCGCTTCTAACAGGGCATGTGTCGACCCTCTTGTTTTTGTGATTTTTTCATGACACAAGAAAACGAGGCTCACTTCTTCTTGCAATAGTTCTGAATTGTATAAGCTTTTGGTTGTGCCTTTCCAGCCCATCAACATCACAGGGACTGCGACGGAGAGGAAAAGGGAAAAACGTTGGGATGACAAAATTAATCATTTTTATCAAAAGACATTTGGCGTAACCTATATTTTATAGTAGATTTGCGATATTAATCAAACCCCAAGACGAGCAATGGCACATTTCATTTCTAAAGACGTATTCCAACACTGGAAAGAAGGTTTGCAAAGCATTGTGCGGAGATTTCCGCTAACCCTGTTTTTCACCATTGCCTCATGCCTATCGCTGATGTACCTCAATCACGATTTGAGCAATGGCGGAGAGATGAAAGGCTTCGAATTCTTCCTCATGTTCTATCCACTCACGGCCACCGTTTTGTCTTTGACACTCCACCTATGGACGGAGAACATGTGTCAGCGGCTCAAAAAATGGGGATGGCAAGGTGCCATACATGCCATTTGGCTGGCTCTGTGTATCTATTGGGCCACTGAATACGAACTGTCCATCGGGCAAAGCATCGCCGCCGGCACATGCGTAGGCGCGATGCTCGTGGGCTGGTTCACACTGCCTTTCGCGCAACAAGCGAGCGACCGTCCAGCCATTAATTTCCTCATCAAGCTCATGGGAAGCGGCATCATCGCCGCTCTCACGTCCCTTGTTCTCTTCTTGGGTATCTTGTTACTGATACAGTCGTTTAAGTATCTGTTTAACATGGACATAGAGGAAACCCTCCATGTCGACACGGCTATCGTGTGTTTCACGCTGGTGGCTCCGTTGTTATTCATGTTCCAGTTGCCGAAAGGCGAACAGAAATACAATCAATACAACTGGCTGCAACACAAATTTGGCAACGGCATCATCCACCACCTGCTCATTCCGCTACACTTAGCTTACGTCATTACGCTTTATCTCTATGCCGGAAAGATACTCGTTATCTGGGAATTGCCCAACGGATGGGTTTCTACATTGGTTTCGGTGCTCATGTTACTCACCGTCATCATTCTGTTCTTGCTCTATCCTATTCACCAGCAAGACCAAGTAAAGCCGGTAGACCGTATGGCGGTTCGCTATCTTCCCATCATCGTACTGCCGTTACTGGTGCTGATGTCGGTAGGCATTGGCCGCCGTTTCTCCGACTATGGCGTGACGATACAGCGTCTGTACCTGCTGTTGTTCAACCTTTGGTGCTACGCTGTCTGCATAGGTCTCATTGCCTGCCGGTCGCGCAAGGTGATGTGGGTGGCATGGAGTTTTGTCGCCATCCTGTTGCTGGTGTCTGTGTTTCCGGTAAACGTATCAAGTTATACCCACAACCGTTTGCAAAAACAGGTACGCGAATTGTTGGCCAAGCACAACATGTCCAAGTTTCCGATAAGCTGTAAAACGTATACAACATTATTGAAACAGGTAGGATACCAACAAGCGAAAAGCCTTGCGGGTAAGCTGAACTACCTGAACAGCAGATACGGCAGACAAGCCATTGAGGACATCATCAACCCCGAGTATCTCCTCACCGACTATCAAGTAGAAAAGATGTACGGGCAGCCAATGGCAGGTAGCTCTTCGACATCCATACCCGAAAACAGGCTCATCAGCGACGAACACGAAGAAAAAATCCTGTTGCCCATTCCGCCGGGTTACCGTTATTTTCAGAACATCGATCAATATCCTCCGGGGAAAGACGTTAAAGTTGAGGGCGACAAACTACTTGTGACCATGAAATATCAACTGAATGGGAAAACACTGACAGACCATTACCAAATGAGTTTGACGGAGATTGAACGAAAGGTAAATGGCAAAGGTAAGTTCTGCATGACTGCCACCGGCAAACAGACACAGCTTGTCATCACTTACCTGTACCTATCCTATGGCGAAGACTTTGTCGACATGCAATGGCAAGGTACGGTCTTCGTGAAATAGCGCACGGCAATGGTCATGGAATGTGCCTAACCAAGTCAGCCTCAAGGATGCTTCCACGGGTGTGAGCGGCGCATCATGTTGTTGATTGAGGGTTCGCCAATATTGGATTCTAATGGGTAACATTACTAAGGAGTCTGGTAGAATTTTGAATCAAATTAAACCAGAAATATTCTGAGTAACTTATTCTAAGTAAACGTTTACACCATCATTGCGGCCCATGATGTAATCTGGCATTGACATGCCATCTCTGATAAAGTCAGTTGCTAATAGTGGTTTGTCGTTTTTTATTTCTGATAACTTAAAACTATCGCCTACTATAAGTTGGCTATTCTCTGAGGCAATAACAATTACTCTACGCGATCCTTGATTCTGTACTTTGATTTTGCGATTGGGATTCCACTGTATATACAATGTGTCACCTATCTTTGTTTTGGTCAAGACATCATCTATATTTGATAGAAAGCCTGATGTTTGTTTTGCAAGTGTTGATTGGAATTTTCTAAATGTATCCCAGTCTTTGTAACCAATAAAGTGCGCTAAGATAGTTAAAGTCTGCTGGCTTGGTTCATGGCTTGAGTTGATATATTTGTACAATCTCTTTATTGTTGATATACTTAAAGATTCATAGCCCTTACCCTCTTTACTTATTTGTAATGAAAGGTATTGGAAATCTGTTGGTGTCCTAAGTGTCCTACCTATTTTACGCTCAACTTCAGCGAGCAGAGTTGATATTAATTGTTGTTTATCCATATTCTTTACAAAAATACATAAAATAAATAGTTTACCATTCTTAAACTTATTATTTGAACCAACTTGAACCATAAATTATTGTTTGTGGAAGATTTTCTATCATATCTTTGCAAAGATGTTTTGAATAAACGAAATGAGGAATATCCACACTCTTTTCTTTGAAAATTATTGTTTGTTATACAAATATTATATATATTTGCAAATGAATAGTCACAAGAAGTGCTTGTGTTCCCGTTCGGATATCGATGTTCAAAAAGTAGAATCTGGTAAATTCAAACTAATAACATTGAACAAAGATATGTCTGGGCGAGTTCACACCTGCATAGGGTGTGGATTCCTCTTTCATGTTTTCTTTGTTATTGGGTTTTACCAGAGCCTTACTTTGAGAAAGTGTGGATTAGGGTCCACACCTCATTTATTATTCGGGCATAGCTGAAAATCATGATAGCATACTATTTAACTCTTTATTAATAATTATCATCAAATTAAAGCTATGAATGAACTGAGTTTGAAAAATGCCATTCAGAAGTATTTATCGTCTGGTAAAAAAATTAGCAAGAACGTTTATGTTGGTGACGCCATAACGTCAGAATTAATTGAAAAACATTGCAACCGTTATGCTGATGGTTGTAAAAACGAGCAACCTCTCCTTATCGTAAATGATAAGATTCCTGGGTCATTTAAAGGGTATGGCTGGTCTGGATTAATGATTACGGATAAGACTTTGTACTATAAATGTGTGAAGGATTCCTTCTTGAGTGGCTTGGTTGCCTTATCCGATAAAGGTTCTCTCCCATTATCAGAAGTGTCCTCACTGGCCATTGGCCATCATGATCATGCCTTCGGATCGGCCTATTTGGGGCATCAGCTCATTGTCAATGACCGAGTGGTGGGTTTGCTGCGTATGGGTGGCTCTATATTTTTTGATGAAACAGCTATCGAAGAGTTGGGGGCAATATTTCAATCTGCACTTGAAGGACAATAATCATTTTACCTATGAATAGAGTATCTATCCCAAATCACTGTGGTTTTTTCATTCTTGTCTTGTTGTCCGCTCTATTCTCTTCATGTGACGACGATAGACTGTCAGAGGCCATTCAAGGAACTTGGAACACACAATATAATTTAACCTCCAATGACCAGAGTGTTGATAGTGTAAATGAGACTTTGGTATTCAAAAAGGGAAATAATGATGACACATCCGGAACCTTGGTTGAAACTAAAAGATATATATCTAAAAATTACGAATATGGAGACGACACCTACGATTATGTTTTAGATTCTTATGTTGAGGGGAAATGGGAAATTATAGCAGGCGACCTATATGTCAGCTATGATGTCTCCACGCTTCGGGTCGCAGTCGAGGAAAAGAGCCTAAAAGTTCATTACTCTCCTTATGAAGTGCTCAGTAGTGATCTTTTAGATTTGGTGGCAGAAAAAAATGAGTTGGAAAAGCTAATTCAGAAAAGCTGTTACTCTGACATGTTCAATTATTATCACTGCAAGAAAGATGAATCCTATCAATATTCTGATCTGGAGATAAATGGTAATAGTATGTCTTTTAAAGACAGTGAACAGGAAGAATACCATTATTATAAACAAAACTAATAGCAATTAAAGGCTCTATTATTTAATTCTTATTCTAAAGAGTTCTGTCTTGATAGAACTATGCAATGTTACTTTCTTGATGGGGCTCTCATAATAGTTCAAGTGAGTCTTAAAAATATATACTGGAAACGTATGGTCGAAAATTTAAAACAATGCCCTTTTTGCGGTGAATATATCATAGAATCGGCGAAAAAGTGCAAGCATTGCAAGCAATGGCTTATACCTAAGCCAGGCGTTAGCCCAACAGTATCGGCGCAGAGGCCTGGGCCAACGCCTAAACCTAATGACACTGAGGACACTGAGCCAAGGGTTTTAAGTGAAGATATTAAGGGAATCGCGCAAATATCATTCTTCATAGCCATAACTGGCGCATTGCTCTATTCTTTAGCGGTTTGTCCTTACATCTCAAGAGATTTACATGGAGGGGGGAAGTTTAGATTCGTTTTCTTTGTGCTTTCCTTAATCCAATCAATCGGTATCAATGCGACGATAGCGTCAATTATAGAAGCGGTTGGCGCCGTAGGACTTTGGTACGGGGTCATGAAGCGTCTTGAGATAATCGGTCGCCCACAGACTGTTTTTGTTATTCTGTCCATAGCGCTATCCTTGTTTGGAATTATCGAAGATGTTGAAGTTGTGGATGTCTTGATACTAATCTTTAGCCTGATAGAAGTAGCCTTTAGTATCGTGCTGATTACTAAGTATGAAGGCAGTATCAAGAAAATTGGCATAGTGTTGCTGGCATCCATTGTGTTCGGTGTGACATCTTTAGTTATAGTTGCTTTTATGGTTGAAGACGAGGAAGTATATAAGTTCTTTTTCGCATTAATTTCATTCGGTTTTAGCTGGTTGCAATATAAATATATGCGGGACGCTATTAAATATGAAACATATTAATCCTAATCAAAATAATTTAATTATGAAAAAACTAAGTATTCTGTCAATTGCAATTATTGCATCGCTAACAATTGTCTCATGTAATTCTAAGAAGACTAATTCTGCCAAAGGGGTTGACACTGTCCAATCCTCTGCCGAAACGGAAGCACAGTCGGCTGGGATAGCTGGTATCTATACTTCCACAGGGGATTTTGAAGGCTGGCACTGTGTGCTGGATGAAGATGGAACCGGTATGGAGTCTGCCGTCTATAGTAATGGGGATCAAGAGATTGATATTCCATTTAAGTGGAAAATATCAGATGGTAAGATAATCTTTACTTTCGATACCGACGGCGCCTCTGTAACCAATCAAGACGCAAAGTATGAGGAAATTGTCAATGCTGCTATGCAAGGTTATTCGGAGCCAAGAGAATGTAATATTAAGGTGGAAGGCAAAAATGTGACGATAGATGGTGAAGGTATCTATCCTACCTACGAACTGAATGTCTTGGGAGACGAGTAAGCTGTCTTCAAAATCCATAATCACGCTTCAGTACTTCCTGCCTACAATAAAACGATGTAGGGCGGGAGTCTGAGGCTTATACGAATTATATAGAATATGGAAGAAACAAAAATTTGTCCATACTGTGGCTCTGAAATTCTGGCAACAGCTAAAAAATGCAAGCATTGTGGAAACTGGCTTGAGAAGAAGTGCCCTGCCTGCGACGAATGGGTTAACATTGATGCGAAAAAATGCAAGCATTGCGGAACTTGGTTTAGTTACAAAGACAGGAAAGCCTACGACATAAAGACTGGCGCCCTCGCCCCTCAGCCTGCTTCTGTTCCTGCAGATAATGATGACGAAGGCAATGAGACTTTAGAAGAAGTTGTTGAAGGCTATTCTTCCATAACGGGCTGTTTGTTGTCGGCCGAATCCTTGCTGTTAGGCGGTTTGTTATGGTACGTCTATGATTGGAAATGGTGGCAAGCTCTGATAGCTTACTTTATATTTACGATGCTGATGAGTTTTCAGATACTTAGAATCGTTTATTGTCTGGGCGCTATCGCCACATGGTTTTGTATTGGCTATGCAGTTTATGACATGACAGGTGGACTTGTTGCCGGCGTCGTTGCCTTGTTATTCCATTTACCGGCGTTCCACAGTAAATTTGACGAATTATGAACAGTACCAAAAGATGTCCCTATTGCGGAGAGGAAATTCTTGCGACAGCTAAAAAATGCAAGCATTGTGGAGAATGGCTGATTAAGGATGTTGTCATATCTCAGCCAAACCCTAACACAGAACCAGTAACACCTGAGCCGGTGTATGAAGATGCAGATTCTGATGAAATGGATCCTGAGGTGAAGAATATGATTACCAGTTTCTTTGCAAAAGCATTCTGGATAGTTGTTTTTTTAATCATTGCACATTTTACAATACCTAATGAGGTTAGACTCTATAACAAAGTTTTAGACGGAGTTCATGAAGCTGTACAAGACGAGGTTGCCTCCTGGGGCGATTTACTCATTCCAGGGTTAGGAACATTAGGCGCCATGGCATTAGATACAGAAACGATTAATGAAGGTATAGATAAAACCTTCAATCAATATAATACCATTAACATAGAGAAGCATTGGTTCTGGAATACGGTCTCTATAGTGAATAATCAACATCCCGATGGTATTGATGTCGGTTTTGGCGTATTAGGAATGACTTTCGCAAGTGTAGATTGGGATGACTTCATGCTCACAAAGGATGGAGGAAAGGAGTTCTATGACAAACTATTAAATAATTAACAATTCTAAATAAATACTTTCAAAATGAATGATAAGACTAAGACATGTCCCTATTGTGGTGAAGAAATAAAAGCCGTCGCCAAGAAATGTAGATATTGCGGAGAATGGCTTACGGAGAAAGCGGAAAAGGAAGAACCGGTAAAGATGATACCCTGTCCGGCTTGTTCTGAACTTATTCCGGAGAATACAACGGTCTGTCCACATTGCAACGAACCCTTGCAGAATGGCACGAGCATCCCTCACGAGAGGGAAGAACAGCAAGGACAACCATCGCCTGTCACCAAGTCTACCCCAATTGTCATGGACGAACATGAGGGTACAGAGAGAAATGTCACGACATCCACTTCACAGCCGACACCTGTCACCGGCACTCTTCTTTCACCTGATGATACGAACAATACCGATGATGATACAGATCTTAATGATGACATCAAGGAAGGATATTTCAACAACTACTTTGTTAAGCAGTTCATAGGGAAGTATCTTGATTTCAGCTCTACCATAGGTCGTGAGCGTTTCTGGTTAGCGTACTTATACTACATGCTCGTATTGATAGGGGCTGTTGCAGTAGATATAATCTTAGGTGATTGGTTCTTCGTCATCACAAGTATGGTTTCATTAGTACTTGCTATCCCGTCAATCGCTTTGCAGGTTCGCAGATTGCACTCTATCAACAAGAGTGGGTGGTGGATCTTGATAAGTGTCATTCCGGTGATTGGAGCGATATGGCTTCTCGTCCTATATTGTAAGAAAGAAGAAATAACGAATGAAGAAGACCGAAATTTCGTGGTACGATCCGATACAGATCTCATTTTTTGGATAGTCATGGCAATATTAATTTTCTCTAGTGCTTTAAGAATAGGAGTTATGATTTCCAGCAACGGAACAACGCCATTGGATAACATGACTACAGCCCCAAATAATACAGAAGCATCAGATTCCCTTGCATTAGTAGATTCCGTTGCCGTTTCTGATGACACATATGACATGGGTGCATCTGATATGAAAGATGATGTTAAGCGAGCAGTATTGGAAATGTATAAGACTGCTTTCAATTCTCTTGACCAAGATGTAACCATCAACGCTTATAGTACCGATATTCTGAAGGAGCTTTGGAACAAAGTAATGGAGTACGATAAGATCTACCATCAACACGAGTCTGGCTTCATCGATTCTGATCTTTTCATGCAAGCTCAAGACTATTCCTACGATATACGAGCGGAAGTGGAAAACGTAGATCTAAGTCAAGACTCTAATGGTGATAACGTCGCACATGTTCGAGTAAAAATTATTGATCCGCCATTTAAATCTCATCCTGTTCGAATAGCTCATGTCACCATGAGACAGGAAAATTCTGACTGGAAAATGGACGACATCGGAACAGAGGGAATGCCATCGCTTAAAGCCAGTTTACGTCAATACCTAATTGATGACCCGGACATGGCTGAGTAAGGGACGGATGAGCCAAAAAGACATATCTCGATATAATGCCAATTAGGGTCAAATATTTGATATCAATTAACAGAATATTTCTCATTTGTAACTATTCAGCGATAGTAAAAACCACTTTACCTCTATCTTTTATTTCCCGCAAAACATCCCTCAATAACCTTTTAAAAAAAGCGGTATATATTCTTGCATATTAGATATATTTTCGCACCTTTATACTTGTCAAAGAGTAAGTTGCGGACTTGTCGAAAGTGTTGCAAGACATGATGGAAGAGATACGGATTATGTGTATTATCTCAGTCAGCAGTGTACTGAGATAGCAAGACTATATCGTAACACAGAATCCTTAAACCAGCAAATACGCAAGAAAAATGTAAGCATCCAACATTATTTCACGCGTTTAGGCTAAAAAGAAGGTGTAGGCAAATATAGGATTTTAATTTCCCAATAGAATACCCGAACGCTTTTTTCTTTGGCGTTTCCGTGTAAACTTTTTGAGTAGCAGCACACTTCTTATTGGAATTAGCGCATTGTACAAAAGGTACGCCTTTTCTATTTGCGTCACCCTAAGTCACCCTACAAAATGATATAACTAACTGATTTTCAATGTGTGCTATATGACAGCACAGTAAAATGATAAAGTCAGGTGATGTGCACCACATCGTGAAGCATGTTTTCATGACGCGAAAATAAACTGTTGAAAATAGCTGACAAACATGCCTTTAATTTTCGCGTATTTACAACTGGTTTGGTGGAAGCTCCCAAATATGCGAGTTTCGTCAATGTTTAGTAAATCGTTGTTTTATAGATAGATATGAGCTTTTCAATATAAAAGGGTGAATAAAAGAAAGAATTAATAGTGCCATTAGTGCTTATTCGCCATGCGTTTAGTGCCTATCCGTTGGACGATCAAGTCCGAAACGACGTCCCTTTACGGCTCAAACGCGGTGCCAATAGACTGTAATCGCAAAGCGCGCATGCTGTGATGATTGGCGCAGACGCAAAAAATGGCGCGTCGTCTCATCATTCCGCTTCTAATAGGACATGTGTCGACCCACTTGTTTTTGTGATTTTTTCATGACACAATAAAACGAGGCTCGCTTTTTCTTGCATGTTCATTTATGCGGCTCTCTTCGTTTTTATTCTGCCTTGAGCACCATAATTTCCTATCCGCTCGTTGAGCCACGCGCGATAGTCTTTATTTTATAGTATCGTCAGCAATGCCTCTGTTTGTTCTTTCTTTTATTTTTTTTGCTTGAACAAGTCTGTTTCCCGACATTTCTTCATATATTTGCACAAACTATCTACAAAATAATTATAAAACGAAAATGAAACATTCGCTCATCACTCTGCTGTTGCTCACAGCTCCGTGCGGGCATAATGTTTGGGCGCAAACGCCCAATCGTTATAGTCCTAAGTTGAAAACCTACAACCTTCCTAAAAACAAGATTTACCGTCAAGGGTGGATAGACTATAACAAGAACGGCAAAAAAGATGTCTATGAAGACCCCAAAGCCAATATAGACGACCGCATCGACAACCTCATCAGCCAAATGACGCTCGAGGAGAAAACTTGCCAGATGGTGACGCTCTATGGCTACCAGCGCGTGTTGGAAGACGATTTGCCCAATGAAAGTTGGAATCAGAAATTGTGGAAAGACGGTATCGGGGCAATCGACGAACACCTCAACGGTTTTCGTCAATGGGGATTGCCACCCTCTGACAATCCGTGGGTGTGGCCCGCTTCCAAACATGCGTGGGCCATCAACGAGGTGCAACGCTTTTTCGTGGAGCGAACCCGTCTCGGCATACCTGTCGATTTCACCAACGAGGGTATACGAGGCGTGGAGAGTTACAAGGCCACCAATTTTCCCACACAATTGGGCTTGGGAACCACGTGGAATAGAAAACTCGTTCGCAAGGTGGGCTATATCACTGGTAGAGAGGCTCGGCTGTTAGGCTATACCAATGTGTACGCCCCCATATTAGACGTGGGGCGTGACCAGCGCTGGGGGCGCTACGAGGAGGTTTATGGCGAGAGCCCTTTCCTTGTGGCTGAGCTTGGCGTGCAAATGGCCTGTGGCATGCAGACCGATTGGCAAGTGGCGTCCACGGCCAAGCATTTCGCTGCCTATAGCAACAATAAGGGCGCGCGAGAGGGTATGGCGCGCGTGGACCCGCAGATGCCGCCCCGAGAGGTTGAGAACATACACCTTTACCCATGGGGCAGGGTGGTGAGAGAGGCCGGATTGTTGGGCGCCATGAGCTCTTATAACGATTACGATGGCGTGCCCATACAGGGCAGCCGGTATTGGTTGACCGATGTGTTGCGCCATCGTTTTGGGTTCAGGGGCTATGTGGTGTCGGATAGTGATGCATTGGAATATCTCTATTCCAAGCATCACACTGCCGCAGACATGAAAGAGGCCGTGTACCAAGCCGTTATGGCCGGGCTTAATGTGCGTTGCACTTTTCGCTCGCCCGACTCGTTTGTGCTGCCCCTGCGCGAGTTGGTCAAGGAGGGGCGCATACCGATGGACGTCATTGACGAGCGCTTGAGAGATATTCTCCGCGTCAAGTTCATTGTTGGCATCTTTGACCACCCCTACCAGATGGACCTGCGAGCGGCCGACAGGGAGGTGAACAGCAAAGAAAACCAGCAGGTGGCTTTGCAGGCTTCGCGTGAATGTATTGTGCTGTTGAAAAACCAAGACAACTTGCTGCCTTTGGATAAAAGCAAAGTGAAGCGCATAGCCGTGTGCGGCCCCAATGCCGACGATGCGGCGTATGCGCTGACCCATTACGGTCCGTTGGCTGTAGACGTGACGACAGTACTCAAGGGCATACGCGACAAGGTGGACCGCGACGTGGAGGTGACTTACGCCAAGGGGTGCGAGCTCGTGGATGAGCATTGGCCAGAATCAGAGTTGGTCGATTACCCGATGACAGCGCAAGAGCGTAGCGAGATAGACCGGGCCGTAGCTTTAGCCCGTCAGAGCGATGTGGCGGTGGTGGTACTCGGTGGCGACGCTCGCACGTGTGGGGAAAACAAGTCTCGCTCGTCATTAGACTTGCCTGGCAGGCAGCTCCAGCTCTTGCAAGCCGTGCAGGCAGTAGGCAAGCCCGTGGTGCTTGTCCTCATCAACGGCCGGCCATTGTCCGTCAATTGGGCTGACAGGTTTGTCCCCGCCATATTGGAGGCGTGGTATCCCGGGTCGCAGGGAGGAGCCGCTGTGGCCGACGTGCTTTTTGGTGACTACAATCCCAGTGGCAAACTTACGGTGACATTTCCCAAAACCGTGGGGCAGATACCTTTCAATTTTCCCTCCAAGCCTGCCGCGCTGGTTGACGGTGGCAACACTCTGGGACCGTTGGGCAATGCCTCGCGTGCCAACGGCGCACTCTACTATTTTGGTCATGGCTTGAGCTACACCACCTTCGCTTATTCCAATTTGCGACTATCGGCCAAGAATATTGGCGCCACAGATACTATTGTTGTTAGTTGCGACGTGTCCAACGTGGGGAAGCGCGCCGGCGACGAGGTGGTGCAACTCTATACGCGCGACGTTGTCAGCTCGGTTACCACCTACGAGAAAAATCTTCGCGGATTTGAACGCGTGCACCTTGAGCCTGGACAGACACGTGCGGTATCTTTTGTTCTGAGGCCCGAGCACCTGCAACTCATCAACGAGCGAAACGAGCGTGTGGTCGAGCCGGGTGATTTCAAAGTGATGGTAGGCGCGTCGTCGGAGGATATCCGTTTGGAAGATACGTTTACTGTCGTGGACCGGCGTGCCTCGTCCACTGGCGGTAGGCGCGCCTTCAAGCTCGACGTGGTGGCGGAGCCTGCCAGCGTTGACGCTCAAAAGGCCGTTGACGGAGACACGGCCACTTTTTGGCGTGCGATGGAAAACGCCATGTTGACCATCTCGACGCCAGCCTCCGAAAAGATAGGGGCCCTGACATTTCATTGGGCGCCCGGCAGCTCGGCAGACGCCACTTATACCATCCAATTGTCTTCAGGTGGAGGACAATTTCTCGATATATACACAGGACAACGCTCGGGCGATTGGCAAAGGTTTCAAATTAACCGCTCGGGCATCAGTGACATCCGGCTCATTTGCCGCAAAGGTAAGTTGAACGTGGCCGAGATAAAAGTCGAGAAATAATTTGCGACATCCTTATTTGAGACAGACGGCGCGTCAATACCTGCTCCGGATTTAATGGCATGGACACATTTGGCGTTGCCGTCTACCTGATGATTAGACGCGGCTATAACAAATAAAATATTTGGATGGATGTTTAACGCTGTCATACCAATGCATCATGGGAGATACGTAGCGCGCGTGTCTCACCATGATGTATACGTATAAATGATACTGTGTTGATGGTATCGTGAACCTCCCAAAAGACTCGTTAGATGGCTCAAATATATACGCTTGCCATGCCTTTACAAGGATAACATGGAGAGCGGGGCTTGTATCATTTATGACACGATATGTTTTGTCGCGCCGGTGACGCGTCTATTTTCCGTCATGGGCGTTTTATACATCTTGATTATGGGTGGGAATAACTAATCATGCGCATGGGCGAATAATGACGCTGCGCTTTTTTTTGAACGTGGTCGGTTGAAAATCGCAAGGTGTTCTTGGTATTCTCGTTGGATATATCTAACTTTGCGAGCGCTTAATTTAAAAATAATATTAGTTTAAGGCAGGATGATTTATTTAAAAAGAGAAGCCAAATTGTTGACGATAACAACTTTGGTGTTTTTTCAACCATTAGTCCCAACGTTTTTGTACGGCAATAATGGCGCATTGTCCAAAAAATTGCCAGAAGCGTACAAAGTGAAAAAAGGACACGTGGAGAGTGCTGATACCATGAGTTTTAACATGCCTGTTGACCTTAACGAAGTTGTCGTGACAGGTCAAGGTGGCGCGATTGAGAAACGCAGATTATCTTCTAATGTGACCAAAATAGCGGGCAAAGACTTGCTGCGACAGTCTGTTGGTCGTATGGACGAGATGCTACGCAATGCCATTCCCGGTGTGCAACTTTCACTTTCGGGCGCTCAACCGGGCAGCACGTCTATCGTCAAGGCGCGTGGTCTTTCGTCGGCTTTCTCCAATGCGACACCTATTATATATATAGATGGTGTGCGCGTGGACAACCTAAACACAGGTTCCTTTCTCAATTATTCCAAGCATGGCTATGGCGCCAATCCCTATACCATTGGCGACATGCCCATGGGAGAGATGGCGTCGTCGAGTGCGCTGAGTGACATCTCAATGGAAAATATTGACCACATCGAGTATGTAAGCGGTGGAGCGGCCACCACTCTCTATGGTTCCGACGCGGCCAATGGCGTGATACAAATCTTCACCAAGAAAGGAAGTGCGGACGGTTTTCATGCCTCAGTGGGCGTAGATATGGGCTGGGACAAGGCCACCACGCAGTTTTATCATTTCAAGCGCACGGCCGACTTGCTCAACCAAACGGGTTTTGAGCAGCGTTACCGGTTGTCACTGAGCGGTGGAAACGACAAGTATGGTTATAGCTTGGGCGCCAACATGGGCGAGAACACCGGTATCGTGATACACAATAACAATGCGCAGAAGAGGTACGACTTGCGTTTTGGGTCGCACGCGCGCATTACGTCTCAATTGGAATACCAAAACTCTTTTGGCTTTGTCGCTGAAGATTACAAACGTAGTCGCAATGGCAATCAGGGCTTTTATACCGGTTTGTGGTTTGCCGAGGGTAGCGCGGCTTGTAATTTTAAATACACGGATGCCAATGGTAAAGAGCGAAACTATCCGGCGGACATAGATGCGGCTGGCGCCGACGTGTATGCGCGGATGCGCTCTTTTGTTCACGGCGCGGAGGCCATGCAAGACTACAAGGAGAGCACCAAGCGTTTCCAGACATCGCATATATTGATTTACAAGCCATGGAGGAATGTCACGCTCAAGAGTACTTTTGGCATAGACTACAGAGCCAATAACAACAAGGAGATTGTGACCAACCAATATTTGATACACACACATGTAAAACCTGTGGGTACTACCGATGCCGGTCGCATTAACAATTTTGACAGAAACTATTTCGGTCTTACCGCGGATGTAAACGGGCAATATAAGTATTATTGTCGAGACTGGTTGAGTAATATTCTCACGGCAGGCTTTCAATACTTCAACACGCGCGACCATCAAGCCATCTATCATGGTACGAACGTGCGCGACGGCGCCAGGGTGATGTCCGGGGCAGGGGCCGTTCAAGCTGACGAGTGGCTTAATTACCTCCACAGCTATGGGTTTTATGTGCAAGACAACATTGGGTTGTGCAATAAATATTATTTGGATTTTGGCGCCCGTGTAGATTACAACACGGCTTTTGGCGAGAATGTGAAGTGGCAGTTTTATCCCAAAGTGGGGTTGTCATATGTGATGAGTGACGAGTCTTTCCTGTCCTCATGGGTGAAAAACGGAATGATTTCCACGTTGCGTTTGTTTTGCAACTATGGTGTAGCCGGAAGCTATCCTCCACCTTTCGCTTATCAGAAAACAATTAGCGTGATGGGTTTTCTTGGCAAGCAGGCTGCCACATTTGGCCAGTATGGCAACCCAAATTTGGGTCCGGAGAAGAAACATTCGTTTGAGGTGGGCTTCGAATCGTCTTTTTTTCATGATTTCGCCACGCTTGCTTTTACTTATTATAACTCGCGCACCAAAGACGCGCTCTTTACCATCCCCACATTGCCATCGGCTGGACGAGCTGCCACCCAATTGGCCAACATCGGGGAAATAGGCAATCAGGGTGTAGAGATCAATTTGGGACTTCATGTCATTCGTACCAAGGATTGGCTCGCGACGGTGCGCGCCGCTATCAACACCAACCGCAATCGAGTGCTGAGCGATGGCGGTACGGTGCCTTTCAGCATAGGAGGGTTTGGGCCGGAGACCATCCAAACTGCTGTCGAAGAGGGCAAGCCAGTGGGCTTCTTGCGCGGAAATAAGGCGGTGCTCAATGCCGATGGCACGCTCAAGGAGGTGCTGCGCATGCAAGATTTGGGATCTACCATACCTACATGCTATGGCAACGTTTCATTGGACCTGCGTTACAAGGATTGGCAGCTGTGGATGAGCGGTGATTATCAGATGGGTTCTTACGTACATTCTTTCGACCGACAGTTTCGCTTCTCCAAAGGGCTGAAAGACAATGCCATCCCCGAGGCTGCGCTGATGGGCAAGTCGCAGAGAAAGGCGTGGCTCAATTTTACCAATTATTTCGTGGAAAAGGCAGATTTTTTCAAGGTGCGCAACATTGGATTAAGCTATCTATATCGGGCCAATGGCAAGCTTCACGTGCTTAAAAGCGTACAAGTCAGTTTAAACATCAATAATCCGTTGAGTTTCACGGCGGCGTCGGTAGACCCCGAGGCTGTCATTTCGGGAGCGCATTCGCAGGGCGCCGTCGCTACGGGTGGATTGAACTATTCCACTTTCTCTTTGCCCAAACAATATATTTTCTCACTTAAATTCAATATGTAAACCATGAAATTTTACAATACATACATTGTTCTTGCGGTGGCGTCATTGCTTTTGGGCTCATGCAATTTGATAGAACCTAATGATATTGAAAATCCGAATGTCACGGAAAAAGCCTATCTTGAGGGCGGAAACGCCATGGATACATGGGTGAATGGCCTTGACAGGACGTTGGCGATGACCGTGAGCAATTTCTGCTTGCAGACCGAGATCATATCTGACAATTATTTCAACAATTATACAAGAGAGAGCAAGCTCTTTGACAGACCGCAGCTATTAAATAACGATCCTGACGTGAATGGCATGGAGCGCGGTGTGGCCCAGCTGCGTTCGGCGGCCGATTATGGACTTGACGTGGTGCGCCATCGTGATAAAAATGTTACCAAAAACCATCTCTTCAAACTCTACTATATCAAGGCTTACTCTTATCTGCTCGGTGGTGAGAATTTCATGGCCTTGCCTGTGAGCGAGGGTGGTGAGGTTAAAACGTGGAAGGAGCTTTTGCGACTGTCCCTGAAGTGTCTTGAAGAAACAGAGCCATACATTGGTAATGACACCGAACGCTCGTTGGTTCATACGCTTAGGGCGCGGGCGTACTATCGGCTGGGTAGCGTGGACGATGCGTTGAAAGAGAGCGAGGAGGCTTTGCGATTTAGCTCAAATTTACTTTGTCAGGTTGCTTTTGATGGTGTAAATGGCGTGGTAAATACGATGCAGGACGATATTTGCAAGGCCATGTACCAGCCCTTGCCACGATTGAATTTTCTCAATCCCAAATACGTGCAGCGCACATCCATCTATGAAAGCGCTATCTGTATTGCTAAAGCCGAGGAAAACTACCTTATCATGGCCGAGGCGCTGCTTGCCAAAGGCGATGAACACGCATGCAAGGCCAAACTTCATGAGCTGCTCAAACTTGTGCAATCGCGCCCTGTGTTGTCTGGAGTGAAAGACTGGGCTAAGACGCGTGCCACCGGCGGCATCAAAGAATATCCTGATAGTGCCATATACCAAGTGGCCGCGTCGCCCAGTGATCGTTTTCGCGATGGATTGGTATTAAGCCGTAAGAAACCGCAAGTGATAAGTATTCCAACTGTTTCCGGCACGTCGGTGACACCCCAAATGATAGACGATTGTCAAAAGCATGACGACCTCCTTGAGCTAATCTACCTGCTCAGGCAGGAAATTTTCATGGCCGAGGGGCGTCGCATGAACGATTTGGGCATTAGGTTGCCTATTAGCGAGGTGGAGGCTAAAAACACTTCCACGGCCGCGCCATTCGTCCAAGCCGAGATACCCCCGTTCATACCGAAAGATCAAGGCATGGATGCTTTCGAGCTTGACAAGAAAAATTTTCGGGTAACCATTAAGTATAACATGAACCGAATAATTGTCGAGAACAAGTCTACGCCTTTTGTCGTGCCTTTCGAATAGACAAACCACCACGGTTTTTACGAATCCACGAGTATGCTATAGACGTGCGTACGCTGCTCGTTAGCAACTCGTGCGATTTGTAAATGAGATTTTCTCTGGGCGAGATTATGCGGTAAGGCGGCTACCCCTGTTGTTTCTCGTTAAATTATAAACTTAAAATATAAACGATGGACTATCTTCCAAAAGACCCCGCCATCCTTGTGTCGAGCGTCAATATGTTGCTACGAGACGAGGAATTTGACAGTTTGGCAGCTTTGTGTTACAATTTTAACACGACACCAGACGATATCAAGAGTTACCTCTTGCGGCATGGCTTTGTGTATAGTGACACACAGCGGCAGTTTAGGCCCATGGGCTATGACAAGGGGGATGGATAAGGTTTCACATCCCTCTTCTTGTCTGAACACATGGCTCTCAATGATGGCGATTTGACGATTTTAATATGTTACGAATAAAAAAAAAGATCTTGTGATTTATTTTTTTTTATTTAAAAAGGCTAACTAAAAGAGCTTTTTCGTAACTTTGCGCCAACAAAAATACAAGAAATCATGTGTGGAATAGTGGGATATATCGGCAAACGGCCAGCGTATGACATTTTGATAAAGGGCCTTCGCCGATTGGAGTATCGCGGATATGATTCGGCAGGCGTGGCGCTTGTCGATGACACCGAGAAGCTGAAAGTGTACAAGGCCAAAGGAAAAGTGAGCGACTTGGTGGCCGCGACTCAAGAAAAGGACTGTAGTGGAACCGTTGGCATAGCGCATACACGCTGGGCCACTCATGGGGAGCCATCTGTAAGGAACGCGCACCCACATGTGTCTGAGTCGGGCAACTTGGTAATCGTGCACAATGGTATTATAGAAAACTTTACCTTGTTGCGTGAGCAGCTGGTGAAAAGAGGCTTCCATTTTCAAAGCGATACAGACACGGAGGTGCTCGTGCAACTTATCGAGTATGTCTATCAGAGCAGTGATTGCACTTTGGTTGAGGCTGTTCGCCAAGCGTTGGGAATGTGTATAGGCGCTTATGCTATCGTTGTCTTGGACCGCCGCCACCCTGATACGATTGTCGCCGCGCGCAAAGGATCTCCCTTGGTTATTGGTATTGGAAAAGATTCAAGCGAGTTTTTTATAGCCTCAGACGCCACGCCCATCGCTGAATACACAAAAAAAGTGGTGTATGTGGATGACGAACAAATAGCATTGTGCCATCCGGGCAAGGATTTGGAAATAATAGACCTCAAAAATCAGCATGTGGACGTCAATGTGAAGCATATAGATGTGGACATTGACATGCTTGACAAAGGTGGGTATTCTCATTTTATGCTCAAGGAAATTTTTGATCAGCCACGCTGCCTGAAAGATTGTATGAGTGGACGATTGATTGATCAAGATGTTGTTTTGAGCGCTGTACGGTATAATCGCGAACGTTTGTTGTCGGCATCAAGATTTATCATCGTCGCTTGCGGAACAAGTTGGCACGCGGGTCTAATAGCCAAACAGCTTATCGAACATTTTTGCAAAATACCCGTAGAGGTGGACTATGCGTCAGAGTTTAGATACCGTGACCCTGTCATTTTGCCTACTGATGTTGTCATCGCGATTTCCCAAAGTGGCGAAACCGCCGATACTTTGGCAGCCATCCAACTGGCTAAAGCCAGTGGAGCTTTTATTTTTGGTATTGTCAATGCCGTTGGCTCGAGCATAGCGAGAGCCACTCAAACGGGTGTGTATATACATGTAGGGCCAGAGATAGGGGTGGCCTCGACCAAGGCGTTTACAGGTCAATTGACGTGTTTGACATTGCTGACATTGGCATTGGCCAAAGCCAAGGGCACGCTTGAGGAAGCGGAATTTAAGGCCTTGACGGCCGAGCTGTCTAAAATTCCTGAGAAAATCAAGGCCGTTTTGGATCACAATGACGAAATCAAACAATTGGCACGTACCTATACTTATGCCACAAATTTCTTATATTTAGGTAGAGGCTGGAACTATCCGGTGGCTTTGGAGGGAGCGCTTAAACTAAAGGAAATTAGCTACATTCACGCCGAAGGATATCCTGCGGCGGAGATGAAACATGGGCCGATAGCTTTGGTTGATAATATGATGCCTGTTCTTTTCATCGCCACTCACCATGAGGGATATGAGAAAATCATCTCAAATATGCAGGAGGTGAAAGCGCGCGGAGGGCGTATTATAGCAGTGGTCACGGAGGGAGATGAGCAAGTTCGCAAAATCTCTGACGAGTGCATATATGTGCCACAGACATTGGCTCCATTGGCTCCTCTGCTTTCTGTCATACCATTGCAGTTGTTGGCTTATCACATCGCGGTGGAAAAGGGCCTTGATGTGGATATGCCTCGAAACCTCGCTAAAAGTGTGACCGTGGAGTAAAAACGTTGATGGAAGACAGCTGTCTGTAACATATAACATCCGCTATGAATTATTTTATCATCACAAATGGTGTCCAACAAGGGCCGTTCACATTGGATGAGCTTCGTCAGCATAACATATCCTCAGAAACATTGGTTTGGACTGAGGGGATGTCCCAATGGGAGCCAGCGTGGCAGATTGAAGAGTTGAAAGCGCTGTTCTATAACAATGAGTCGTGTGTCACAGGCGCGACACCTCCACCACCACCACATGAGGTCAACGGCCAAATAGCGGAATTTTCCGCGCGACAACAGTGTTGCCATCGCGACGATACGGTGTCAAACGCTTCTTTGCCTCCAAAAAGACGTGGCGTTTTGTCGTGGGTACTATTGGTTTTGTTCGGCTTGTTTCTGGCAATGGTATTAACCAATCCGTCCAAAGAGGCCCATCGCCAAGTGTTAAAAGAAAACATTACCCGTGCGTTGACCAAGACTGTTGCTGACGACAGTCATGGCTTGTTTGCGCGAGGCTTCAATATGTTTGGCCAATTGTTTGCCGGCCCACTCGTCGATGAAATCCTGAATGAGGCGCTCGAATATCACAATTACATCATTTTTTCAGCAACTTCTGTGCAAACTGACAAGGGTAATACCACCACATCATATGGCATGTTTGGCAAGGTGCTTGCCGCGGACGAGGAGGTGATCGTTCAGGCCATCAACGCCTCGAATAAGGAGGTGGGACGTGGGGCTGTTGACGATGATTTGATAGACAAGCGGAGCGACGGCAATCAGGGGAATGAGGATTGGCCAGATGTCTCAAATGCCGATACCGCCACGATTAAAGGTAAATCTGGAAGAGCCATCGTGAAACAAGTGCAAAAGCTGTTAAAGGATAAAATAAAGCAGAAAACTGACAGTATAACATCTGATGATGTGGAAAAAATCGTTGACAAAATTTTTGAATATGCCAAAGGTTTGTGACACAACCATCAATTGTTGGTTGCTGCCATTAATATAAGAGCGTTTCCAACAACTATGCTGTTAACCCATTAATCAATCGCCAACAATGCGGTATGCGTGTCGTGTCTTTCATAACTTACATACCGCATTGTTCGTGATTGTTATTTTCTTGGACTACTAAGCCAGTCGGTTGGTCGTGATACCCGATGGCATGGGGCACGCGAAAAGAACCGTATGTGTGTGACGGCGCGGTGTTATTTGGTGTCGTTAAAGCGGTTTAGTATTTCTCCATAGGCGTCTATCCGCCGGTCCCGAAGAAATGGCCACCAACGCCTTACCTGTTCGCCATGCGCCAAATCCACCTCCACGATGAGTCTTTCCTCATCCTTGTCGCTTGCCCTACAATATAGCTCGCCTTGAGGGCCGGCTACGAAACTCGATCCCCAAAACTGTATACCCTTGGTCTGCCCGCTCGAATCAGGTTCAAACCCTACTCTGTTCACTGCCACCACGGGCAATCCATTGGCCACGGCGTGTCCTCTTTGCACCGTTGTCCAAGCCTCTCGTTGCCTCTCTTGCTCATCCTCTGGGTCGCTGCTTTCATAGCCTATGGCTGTCGGGTAAATCAGTATTTCGGCTCCTCGCAGTGCCATTAGTCGGGCGGCTTCAGGATACCACTGGTCCCAGCAAACCATAACGCCCAACCGTCCTGCCGACGTGTCGATGGGCATAAAGTCCAAGTCGCCCGGCGTGAAGTAAAATTTCTCGTAGTAGGCAGGGTCGTCCGGAATGTGCATCTTGCGGTATTTGCCAGCGATGGAGCCGTCTTTTTCTATCACCACCGCCGTGTTGTGATAGAGGCCCGGCGCCCGTTTTTCAAACAGCGATATTACAAGGACCACGCCACATTGCTTGGCTATTCTCCCAAATAGCTCCGTGGATGGTCCGGGTATAGGCTCGGCCAAATCGAACAGCGACACATCTTCTGTTTGGCAGAAGTACAATGAGTTGTGCAATTCTTGCAAAACAATGAGCTGTGCGCCTTTTTGGGCCAAATCTCTGATTCCCTGCTCCAGTCTGTTAAGGTTGTCTTGTATGTCCGCTACATTGTGAAGTTGCAATATTCCAATTTTTATTTTCATATCATTGCGTTGTTTGTTCTTTTGTTTTTGTCAATTTGTGTATTATCTGACAGGCCCATCATATGGCCTCGTGTCAAGTTGATGCTCTTGCGGCGATTAGTCCAGTTTTCCGTCTCTGAGTATGCCTTGTGGATATTGCATGGTCAGACAGTGTAGCGAGCCATGCTGTCGAATCACGGTCGTGGCGTCTATTCCCACGATTTCTCGGTTTTCAAAGGCCATGCCAACCACCTCTAATGCTTTTGCGTCAATATCAGGCTGTTGATAGGTGGGTACGATGACGGCTCCGTTCAGAATGACAAAGTTGGCGTATGTGGCGGGCAATCGCTCGCCGTTATCATATATAGGCCGTGGCATGGGCAGCCTCAACAAGCGATAGGGTGCGTCGTTCAGCGTTCTCAATGTTTTCAACTGTCGTTCCATGGCTTTTAGGTCCGCGTAGTGTTCATCCTCTATGTTGTCGCACCCCACATAGAGTAGGGTGTCATTTGGGGCCATGCGCACGATGGTATCAATGTGCCCATCTGTATCGTCGCCTGCCAGATGCCCATGGTCTATCCATATCACCCTCTCGACACGAAGGGTGTCTTTTAGTCGTCTTTCTATTTGTTGCATGTCCATGGGCTGGTTTCGATGCGGAGCCAATAGGCACGAGGTGGTGGTCAGTATGGTACCTTTCCCGTCGCTTTCCACCGCCCCTCCTTCAAGCACGAAATCATTGTGATCCTCTATTTTCGCGGAAAACAAACCTTGCTGGTAGAGCTTACGAGTGATGGCGTTGTCCTTGTCCCAACCAAATTTTTCTCCCCAGCCGTTAAATTTGAAATCAAGTAGTGTTTTGTCACCTTCTTTGTTGTCGTCCCTCAGAGGGCAAGCGAGGGTTATCGCGGCGTGATCTCTGGCCCAAGTGTCGTTGCTGTCACATTCTGAATATATCACGTTGGCCATTCCGTCCGCTCCCAGTCTGTTGGCAAGCAGCTTTTTCACGGCGTCGACATGTGGCGTCACGACCAAGAGTTTTTCGTGTCTTGTGATTTTGTCGGCCAACTCAATGAATGTCTTTTCTATGTCTTTGAGATACGGTTTCCAGTCTGTGGCTTCATGCGGCCAAGTGAGTTGGATTGCGCTTTGTGGTTCCCATTCGGCAGGAAAGGTTAGCTCGCGGTGTTTTTTTGTTGTCATAAAACAAAATGTTTCAGTCTGAAAAGCTAAATATTTGCTGTATCATGCAAATTTAGTCAAAATACTTAGCATATTGTATTCGTTTAAAAAAAAATCTTCTCCCCAAGTCAATTTTCTTCCTTGTTAATTTTATATGATCGCTTGTTCTTTTACCTAAACATGAGGTGTTGTTCAATTTTTTTGCCTAAATTTGTGGAAAAATAGATTGTATGCTTGAATTTAAGGATGCAAGAATAGCTTTGGGCGGTGGCAGATTGTCCACGCCAATTTCTGCTGTGATTAATCAAGGCGAGATGGTGTGCGTTAGTGGTCCGGTAGCCTCGGGCAAGAGTGGGTTGTTGAGGGCGGTCATGGGGCTGGCGCCTGTGCAGTCTGGTCATATCACCATTGACGGCGAGCTTGTGGCTCCCGGAGCTTCTGGCTATTTGCGAGGAACCATGTCTTATGTACCCCAGCGACTGCCTGACGTTACGATGAAGGTGTCTGAGTTATGCCAGTATGTGTTTCGCTTGCAGGCCAATCAAAGTAAGAATCTTCGCGTAGAGGCCATGATACCATACCTTCAAGAGCTTTCCATGTCCGGGACAGTGCTGCGACGTGATGTCAACGAGATGGATTCGCGGCAGTTGCAGTTAGTTATGATAAGTATGTTACCTCTCTTGCGCCGCCCCATTATTCTTGTTGACAACGCCCCTCAAATGCAATGCGTGCACGATTTCTTTTGTCATCTCACGGCCAATGGCTCTGAATTGCTCTATACTTGTGAAGAGAATCAGATGGATTGCGACAAACTTTTAAAACTGTAGACTATGAAAATAACATGGCTTGGCTTTTTATTCAGTCTTATTTTTGTGCTGTTTCCGTTGTATGTCATATATAGATTTGACTTGCGGAGCTTTCGCCGTTTCCTTGTCGCCGCGCTCACCATGACAGGCAGTGTGGCTGTCACGGCGTTGGGCATATATCTGCTAACGGTATGGAACAATGTGTTTTTCACCATTCTCTCAGGCGTTGTGATGGCGATAGCCGGAGCCGTTTTCTCTATCCGTAAGGCAAAACTGAAGGCAGGGCGCTTGTTGGTGCCGGTGCTGTGTGGTGTCATTATTGCTGTGTTTATAGTGGGTTTGTACGCGCTTTTATTGGTTTTGGGATTAAAAACGACATTTCATGCACGTTTCTTTGTGCCCGTGTTCGGATTGCTTGCGGGCAGTGTCATAGGTCCAAACGCCCGTGCGCTTCGCATGTATTATATGGGATTGACCCATCACAACCAACTGTATTATTACCTTTTGGGCAACGGCAGCAGCCATCGTGAGGCCACAAGTCATTTTGTCAAGCGTGCTTTTCAGTCGGCTCTCAATATGATGACGCGCCAAATGAGCGCTTTGGTGTTTGCCAATGCGCCTGTTTTGATGCTTGCTTTGGTGCTGACGGGAACAGACGTTTTGACAGCGGCGTTATTGCAAATCTTGCTGTTTTTCATGGTCCTCACGGTGTCATTCGTGTCTCTTTGTATTACACTGTTGGTGGCACGGCATTATAATTATGACGAATACGAGCGTTTGCGCTCTGTCCAAAAAGGTACGTCCGCATCCACTAATGCATCTCAATCTTCAACGTCTTCAACCAATCTTTCAACACAGAGCCATACTGATTTTGAGAATCAGCCACAAGAATCAACACCCGAGAGCCATCTGCCAGTTTAGGCCCAAGACACATTCCCTCATAGTTGGCCAATGTTCTTGATAGCAATGTCAATTTTGTTCGCCATGTGGAAAGTAGATCTTTTTTTAAGTTACCAACCGTAAACTTGAAGAGCTTGCAGTTGACAAACGCTCCTATCTTTTTTTTAGGCACATAAAACTCGCGCTCAAGCACCAATAAGTTTCCGTCATCTAATGCGCACATGGCCACCGCACCATGTGCGTATAGCCACGCCTTGTCCGCGTTGGCAATGGGAGAGTCAAGGTGGTAGACATATAGATGCCGTGGACGATAGAGAGAGTCAAACGACTGTATGAATATAGTGTCGCTTTCGTTGCAGGTCCATAGCGTCCGCGTGCTGTCGTTGAACGACAACGCTTCCAAACCGAGATTGGCTGGCAGATGTCGGTACACTTCCGGTAGTTGCGCTTCTCTCGACGTTCGGTTTCCATCCAGTTTGTATTCCAATATTCTGTTGTCGCGCTCGCCTGATATCAAAATGGTGTTAGATAGAGCGTTAAACGCGATGCCCTCGTTGTCGCGATTCTCAAAGCCGGAAGACCTGAAACCTAAGTTTTTAGCCGACAGAAGCTCGCCCGACACAGAGTCCACGTCTATTTCAAAAACAAAAAATCCATCCTCCTTGCTTTTGTCACTCACCACGGCATAGTGATTGTTTCCCAGCCATGCTATGCCGCTGTAATTGCCCGCTGGGATGGATTGTGGAAACGCGAATTGCTTATTTTCGGTAATCTTGCATTGCGCCAATCCTCGTATGGCTATTCCCGCAATCAATAAATACAGTATAAATCTCTTCATATGTTTATAGATATAAAACGAATCTATATCTTTAATTATTGCCCCAAAAAGCCGAGTATTTGTTTGGTTGTACAAAACTATTGTTGTAAATTTGCATCATAGCAAGGAGATAAAATCGGGGGGTTGTATCGATTCGATCGGGATACTCATCAAATTACATTGAAAACCGAGACAACTTCTCTTGTCAATGGCGGGCCACATAAAGCGCGTCGCGCCTAAGCCGCAAGGCCAGTGGATTACAAAGACGGGGAGCTCTCATCACTTTTATAGTAGGAGTTTTCATCACATCATCGTTACGATCCCCTTTAAAATAATGGAGAATTGAGTTTGGGGAGATTTCCTTTGGCTCGGTTCTCTTTTTTTGTTTAATGACTATCCTGCGTGGGCAAATTGCCCGCAAGGTATAACACATCGTAAACCAACAGATATGTTTAGTGGCATCGTAGAAGAGATGGCTACCGTTGTGGCCATCAACAAGTATCAAGGAAACATTGATTTCACCTTGAGGTGTTCTTTCACGTCCGAGTTAAAAATAGACCAGAGTGTCGCTCACAATGGCGTTTGTCTCACGGTGGTAAGTATAGAAGGCGACACTTATACTACCACGGCTATGAAAGAGACGCTCGACCGCTCTAATTTGAGACTCCTCAAGGTGGGTGACAAAGTGAACGTGGAGCGATCGATGATGATTAATGGCCGATTGGACGGGCATATTGTACAAGGGCATGTAGACCAAACTGCAAAGTGCGTGGCTTTGGATGACGCTGATGGCTCAACCTATTTCACGTTTGAGTATTTGGCTGATCAATCTATGGCGCGCCGTGGTTATTTCACCGTGGACAAGGGGTCGGTCACCGTCAACGGTGTGTCGCTCACCGTGTGCCAGCCAACTGCCAATAGCTTTAAGGTGGCCATCATTCCTTACACGCGCCAAAACACCAATTTTTGTAATATCAAAGTGGGTAGCATTGTCAACTTGGAGTTTGATATCTTGGGCAAATATATAGCTCGGCTAAACGACTTTTCTTGACGTCGCGCGTTTCAAAACAGGGTTGGCGAAATGTTGCTGCCGCAAGTTTTTTCACTAATCAATGTTAAAATTCGAGTCTGTTCCCAACTTTATCCCTTCTGTTAGCGTCTAAACACCAAATCAGTAATTAATGCGTACCTTATGAAAAAGTCATTCCTCGTTCCAGTCTTTTTGTCGTGTTTTATCACTTTTTCGCATCTTTGCGAGGCTAAGGTGTGGACATTGCAAGCCTGTGTAGACTATGCGTTGAAGAACAATATCACACTTCAGAAAAACAATCTCAAACACCTTGCTGCATTAGAAGACGTCAAACTGAGCCAAGCCGCCTTGCTGCCGTCGCTCTCGGCCTCCACCTCGCAGAATGCCACCTACAACCCTTGGCCTGAGACGGGCAGCTACATGCTCGCGGGTTCCAAGGTGCAATCCAATGTTGACAAGGTTTACTACAATGGCTCATATATTGTGAGTGGTAATTGGACGGTATGGAATGGAGGGCGTAATCGAGATCAAATCCAATCCAATCGTCTTGTCGCGGACCAAGCAGCGCTTGATAGTGCCACCACATCCAACAGCATACAAGAGCAAATAGCTTCTCTCTATGTGCAGATACTCTACTCGAAAGATGCTATGGAGGTGAGCCGCAGTACATTGGAAACTTCAAGGATGAACGAGAGTCGTGGACGTGAGTTTGTCAAGGTGGGTAGCATGAGCAAGGCCGACTTAGCGCAGTTGGTGGCGCAGCGAGCTGCCGACGAATATGCCTTGGTGCAAGCTGAGAGTGGTGTGCGCGAGTACAAACGGCAATTGAAACGATTGCTCCAAATCACTAACCAAGAAGATTTTGACGTGGTGGCTCCCACGACTACCGACGAGATGGCATTGCGTCCCATTCCCGACGTGCCGTCTGTCTATGATCGCGCGCTGCTCGCGCGTCCCGAAATACAAAGCGCGCTGCTCGCGATCAAGAACAGCGCATTGCAGATACGCATGGCCAAAGCACAGCGATTGCCCACTGTTGTGGCCAATGCGGGTTTGGGCACCAACACCACTTCCATGAGCAAAAACGCTTGGGGGACGCAGATAAAAACCAATTTTGGTGTCAATGGAGGCTTCAGCGTGAACGTCCCTATATTCGATAACCGACGCATCAAAACCGATATCAGCAAGGCAATATTATCCAATCAGAGCTACCAATTGGATTTGAAAGATCAGCAGACCAATCTTTATTCCGTCATCGAAAACTATTGGGTTCAGGCCGTGAACAACCAAGCCCAGTTCAAAAGTGCGCGCGTACGCACGCAGAGCGCACAGGAAAGCTATGATCTTTTGAGCGAGCAGTTCAGGTTAAAACTCAAAAACACCATAGAGCTAATGAACGGCAAAGACGCCCTTCTCAAAGCTCAACAGGCCGAGTTGCAAGCCAAATACCTTGCCATTCTGAACATTTATATGCTCGAGTTTTACCAAAGTGGAAAGATTGTTTAGATTTTCTTGCGGAGCTGTCCTCCTGCGTTGGTGTGCCTTATAAGGATGGCGAGAGATTATTGTCAGTTGAACAGGGCACCTCTTTTTTTTCAAAGCGGCAGGCAGACTGATTAAATTGGCATGATTATAGTGGCGATTAGTTTGTGTCGCCTATTTGAAACAACAGCGTTGATAGGGTTTAAAAATGAGAAAACCGAGTTGTACAATGTTAACAACTCGGTTTTCCTAATAGGTGTAGGGACAATCGGGCTCGAACCGATGACCTCTGCAATGTGACTGCAGCGCTCTAAACCAACTGGGCTATGCCCCTATCCTTCAATGCCCATCTGTTGTAAGGGTAGCACAAAATTAGACATTTTTCAGGATATGGCAAAATTTTAAACCATTTTTTTATTGTCTCAAGTCTATTTTGTTTGTTGAGGCGCATGCGATCAAGGTTGCGTTGATGGGCGTGGTCGCTTCTTGCGGAGAGTCAAGATATTCAGAAAGCCTATGACGCGGGTAGAAACCATGCCTTGACAAGCAGGTTTGTGTCGTCTGTGATATTGTTGGATATGTTGATAAAAAGTCATCAAAAAATGACAACCAAAACTTGTTGTCCTGCAAAAAAAATTAGCAAGAAATTGTAGCCATGTTCACTTTGCAATACATTTTCGCGTTCCAGCCGTCGCGATTAGTATCTATTGACGTTGCGTCAAGGCCTTAAAGGTCGGGTGATGGCATGTTAATCGAGCTGCGTTTAATGCCTATTCTCATGGTGAATAAGCACTAATGGCAATTCGTTATCATTAATTTTTATGAGAGAAATGATGAAAATCTTTGCAACGCAGTGAGTTTCAGATTGTTATTTAAACGTCTCATGCTTCGCGTATTTGCGAGCGGCGCCATGTCTGTCTGTAAATAATCGATTTCTATACAACGTTTTGTCAGCTATTTTCATGAACAATATTTTTTCATGGACGTGCCATGTAGGGTATGCCGCATGTGAAATTTTTAAATAAAAACTCATTATCGGCTTTGTTGATATTATAAGTGTTCTTGTCGCATGCTTTAACTTATCACACTTCACAGCCAAGTCGCACACGCTCGCAATAATCAGGGGGGCGATGGCCAAGTGTGACGAATAATGTATAAACATGCTTCATTTCTTAGTTTCGAGTCTTTACCATACGTCTGCAACGGTCATTCTTTGTGTGCAACCTAAATGGTCTACCTCTCTTGATAGATATTGTTTGGCATTTTATGTTGTAATGGAAAGATTTGCTGGATAATAACAAAAACTTAGAGCGAAAAAAGCGTTTTCATGATTTTTTGTTATCTTTGCATGAAGACAATTGTAAGTGATAGTCTTATGAACAAAACCATAACACCAAACGAGTATAGGCAAGAGCTTCGTCAGCGCTTGTTGAGGATTGCCATGCGCGAGTTTAGGAGCAAAGGCATCAAAGCAGTGAAGATGGACGATATCGCGAACATTCTCTCGGTGTCCAAACGCACAATGTATGAGACTTTTGAGAACAAGGAGCATTTGTTGATGGAGAGCGTGAAGGCTGAGTACGATGGTTTTGATCGGCACATGCAAGCGTTTGCGGCTGAGAAAGAGCGGCATGTCATAGATTTCATACTTGAGACCTATCGTCTGCACATGGAAAGCCTAGAGGACACGGTCCCCAATTATTACGCCGATTTGCGTAAATATCCAGAGGTGTTGGCGTGGATGGAAGAAAGGCACAATGAGTTTCAAGAGCGAACGTGTCGTTTTTTTGAGGAGGGTGTGCGGCAAGGTTATTTCAGGCAAGACGTGAATTACGAGCTGATATACAGGGTAACCACAGGATCGCTCATTTATATCATGGAAAACCAAATGTACAAACAATACGATTTGAAGCAAATATTTCGAGACATTGTAATGCTTTATTTCCGTGGACTTTGTACCAAGAAGGGTATAATTGAACTTGATAATCAGATACTTGCGCTCTCTCAATGATGACGTGTGGATTTTACATGATATTTTTAACCTGTTTGGCGATGTTGTAAAAAGCTTGTTAAAACTTGACGGACAAAGAAAAAAAGTATTAACTTTGTGGCACGAAGGAGAGGTTTGTTGATTGGAAATTATTGCTGTCCGGTAAAACTTTATTAAACAAAATAATTTAGGGCTGACACTTCTCACGAGGTGTCAGCCCTTTTGGTTATCTTTGTTTTTACTAA
>NZ_QENY01000016.1 GCF_003096815.1 Hallella colorans | reverse complement strand
GAAATCAAGTCCGTTTCATTTCAAAACACCACCTAATAGACTGTATTTCAATTAATTCAAAGAGTGATTAGTCCACCTTAACGGGACAGTAGTGATATTGATTATCAAATAATTACACCTACATTTTGCTTAAATAGTCCAAATAGCCAATATCAAATAGGGCATATATTCCAACTCATTGGAAATATAGTCCAAGCCCTTCATACAAAGAGAGCCTATCTTTGCAGCGAATGGTAAAACACGTAGCTATGCGCATGTCGCATCGGTGAGAAACCCGTGGGTACATTTACAAATGGTTTAAGGATTTTTTTAACTTTAACAACCACTAATATGAAACTACATTTTAACACGACAAGAAGTTTTGCTCCTTTGCTGTTAGCCATTGGGCTCTTAGCCTTTCTTGGCATCACAAAGTTGAGCGCACAGAATGTGACTATTAGTCCGACGACAGGAAAACTTATCGCCGGCTTTACCAAACAAAACGAGATTGGATTCCAGAGCGGAGCCAGCTCGCTATGGCGACACGAGCAACTGCCGCTGTCGCTGCTTCTCTCTGACGAGCCTGAACTAACAGTGGGCGGACAACTCAAAGTGCCTGCTGGAAACATCAGGTACGACGAGCAACAAAAACTATACATCATTGAAGGCGGTCGCCCCATCACCACGAGCACCCATCTCAACATCTCGCTACCCAAAGGCTATCGGTTCACGGGTTATCGCATGGTTTTCCTGAACAACTACAACAATAAGACCTACGCCAGTGTGGAGCATGCGGCGCAAAATAAGACCATATACGAGACCGATGGCACATTTAATACTGATGCCCCTAAGACCACTCCCCTCACCCTCGGCAGGTCAAACAGCACTCAAGAGTTTGTGATAGAGCGCACCAGTGCCAACGAAACTGACATGGGAAACAACCTCTATTTCATCATCAAACATGACAAAGGCGAGCTGTTTGGAGTGACACTAAAATCGTGCGAGCTTTTTTTTACGGCCGAAGGAGCGTTCACATCGTCTGTGAGCCCCATCTCGCCAGCAGATATTGTGAGCCAAGGCGTCAATGTGATAGGCGCGCCATTTGCTACCTCGAGGATTGATCTCGGACAGATTAAACCTCACACCAAGGATGGCAAGACCTATTACAGTTACAATTATATGGACGTAAAAGACCTCAACGCCGCCAACATGTTCTATCAGGAAGATGCCGTGACAGCCGACCACAAGTTGCCTGCCACACCCAGCAACGGGTCTATACAGGTGCTGCAAAACGAGGGCAAAATGTATTATGCCGTGGGCAACAACACCTATTATGTGGAGACGCCCACCGCCACCACACAGAATGGCAACACCATACCATTGGGCTATCGTATCACTAAGGCCAAAATAAACTATCATTATGGCGTGGCCGTCGAAGAGAGTTCCATCAATTATACTGGCAACTTGGATGGCTACTACATTACAAGTGTCTATAAGAACCGTACTTATTACCTACAAACCAATGGTAAATGGAGCAATAGCAACAAAGTGCTATGGAAAATAGACGAGACAGGTAAGATTTCGAGCGGAGGTAACTATCTCAAATTGCAATCGGCTGGCTTTTTTGGCAATGACTACAATGTCACTTCAACAACCAATGCAAACAATGCAAGCATCTTTGCCGTGACCAATGGGCAAGTGACCTATAAGGTAGGATCGGACAACACATCGTATGTATACTTGGCACTCACCTCCACTAACGGAAACGCTCAGATGGTTTCATCGTCAGACGATGCCGCCTCATGGGCACAAGCCACGGGCGAAAAGACGATCACGAACCCCTCATTCACGCCCTCTGCCTACACCCTCACTGTGTATGGCACCAATAAATCAGAACCCTACCAAACGGTACAGGTGACCGACGGAAAAGATGGTGCCATCGAACTGACCGACCTCAACAACGACGCCATTAAGTTCACGGTGAGCGGTTTGGCCGAGAACACACAAGCACTCATCACCGTAGAACTGACGCTCGAGGCTCTTAACCCCTTTATCAACACTATCGACATAGTGTGTCACTCCATGATAGAAAATGGCCCAGAGTTGATGCAGCAGTTCACCAGTAACGATTTTCAGGTATCTGGAGGTAAGTTTTTATTCTACGTTCCACAAGAATTTTTCGGAGGTGGAGCACAAAAATGCCGCTTCACGTTTGAAAATCTGTATAGCAAATATGGTGATGCCACCTATGGTTTGGACGATCCACACCACGCTCGATACTTCTTTGTGAAATCTGATTATTACAACACGTACAACGGTAAACAATACAACACCACTGGACACGAGCCTGCAGACACGAAGATAGCCACAAGCACATGCGGTGACAAAGCTTTCAAATACAGCAACATAGACGAATTAAACAACGACAACACGTCTGGCACAACCGCCCTGTTGGAAGAATATCCCTATTCTGAAACACGATATACAGAGCAGGGTGGAACCTTTACAGACAACATCGTGATAGACGTGAATGGAGAGAAAAAGTGCTATCTCTTTACGGCCGACGAGACACAATGGAACGTTGCCCCCACCACAGCACTCGAACACCGCAACTATGCCTACTATCTCATGGACTTGAGACTTGAGACCAAGGACTACAAGGCTAAATGCGAATTGAAGAAAATCTACGAAAACACATGCTATGACATTGACGGGACAGACACTAACAAAGCCATGTACGGCGGTGTATTTAAGGCCGTGGACAGCGAGACCAACGAGGAATTGCCAAACGAGAGCGCTTATCTAACTGTGAACATGATGCGCACAGCACTCACAGAGGCTCTGCACAAAGAAGGTGCCGATGTGACAGGAAAGCAGGTGCTCTATTTGGATTATACCAATCTGTACTCGGTATACATGCCCAAGAAAGACGCTATCAATGAGATGAAGGCACTGCTCAACCCCAACTGCCTGCTATATTTCCCCACTCGCACATCGTGCAACGAGGACAATTTCGTGCAGAAAACAAAGAGTGGCAGCTACCGAGCATGCAAAAACATCGTCATAACAGACAAGCAGCCGTTCTTCGCTCCGTACAAAATAACGGTGCCAGCAGAAAACTATGCCACCTATTCAAGGCAGATTACCAGACCGATTAACGGCAAAGTGACACTCGCCACGGTGATGTTGCCATTCGCATTGAACTTAGAAGATGGCGTGCACACCAACGCTACAGCAGACGCTTGCTCGTTCTCACTGAGCCAAATGGCACCAACCAACTGCTTGACACTTGATGAGAACGAGGTGAATACGCCCCACGACTACTACGCCAAGGCTCATTTCACACTGCTTACATCTGACAAGACGTTACCAAACGTGCCGTACATGGTGAATATCATCAACGCACCGACCAACGATGACGTATCGTTCATTGCTACACAGTATGGTGCCGACATCGCCGCCACCACCTCCATGAACACCGCCGACTACACCTTTGAGGGCGAGACAGCCACGGGTACGATAGCGAATACCAACTACACGTTTACCAACCGCGCCTCTTACTCCGGTAAAATGTTTAACGCCAGAGAGGCTAACGTGTTCTACTTCGCAAAAAACAATTATCTATATTGTCGCAATCTACGTCCAGGGCTTGACAATCTCTATGTCTATCCATTCCGTGGATACTATGAGTGCAACTCACAAACTTATGGCGCTAAGTTGAACAAATTTAGTATTTCGTTCGACGATGCGGGCGGATGGACCACTGGTATAACAAATATTGACACTCGTCCAGACTTGGCTATCTACGCCGGCGAGGGTACTATCACTGCTAAAGCCCAAGTGAAGACCGTGGTGAAAGTTTATGCTGTGAACGGCATGATCATAGCCACCATGAACGTTGAGCAAGGCGAGACTAAATCTATCAGCCTGCCTGCAGGTATCTATGTAGTAAACAACATAAAAATAATCGTAAGGTAAATAAGATGTATTTTGAGGGAATGGTCACACATGTGGGTCAATCGTATCTTCTACAAATGTAGTTTCCGCATGAACAAACCACGTGGCTCGCATGCCATACTGTTCCCTCTTTTTACATCAATCTATTATCTCATAAAAATAAGGCACAATGAAAAAGACATATATAGAACCCGAAATATGCTATTGGCAAACCGTACAGGAACAAGCAATCATGGGCGTAAGCAACCTTGATCACGCTGATAGCAAGCAACAACCCATTTTTGAAGATGACGATTGGGATGACGTTGCTGACGAGAGCGATGTGCAATGGGCAATGGATTGGGAAGACAAATAACCCCTAAGCACTTACCAATCAAAAAGGACTCTTGCCATATTGACATGGCAAGAGTCCTTTTTGATATAGCGTGTCTATGTCTTCGAAGCCCCGTGGACTAACCAAACTTAAAGCTCACGCTCCGCCCAGTTACCACGATCGAGATTGCGATAGCCGATGGCCTCAGCCAAATGCTCGGAGCTTACTTGGTCAGAGCCTGCAAGGTCGGCGATGGTGCGCGCCACCTTGAGGATACGGGTATAGGCGCGCGCGGAGAGCGACAGTCGCTCCATAGCCATGCGCAGCAACTCGAGGCTTTCAGCGTCTGGCTCGGCGTAGCGATGGATCATGCGCTCGGTCATCTGCGCATTGCAGTGTATATCCTTGCAGTCCTTAAAACGTTCGGTCTGTATGCCACGAGCGGCGATAACCCGTTCGCGAATTTTCACGCTCGGCTCGCCCGGCGCGGCTTTTGATATATCCTTGAAAGGCAAGGCTGATATCTCGCACTGTATGTCTATACGGTCAAGTAGTGGCCCACTGATCTTGTTGAGATATTTCTGTATTTGCCCTGGCGTGCACACGCAATGATGGGTCTGATCGCCGTAATATCCACAAGGGCATGGGTTCATGCTGGCCACAAACATAAAGCTGCATGGGAATGTAACGGTGTATTTGGCTCGGCTGATATTAATGGCTCGGTCTTCTAACGGTTGGCGCAGCACCTCCAAAGTGTGCTTGTTGAACTCTGGAAGCTCGTCGCAAAACAACACGCCATTATGCGCGAGACTAATCTCCCCGGGCATAGGATTGGTTCCTCCACCCACGAGAGCCACCTCTGAAATGGTGTGATGGGGAGCGCGAAACGGTCGTTGCGAGATAAGCGTGGACTGTCGAGACAGTTGGCCAGCGACGGAATGTATTTGCGTGGTCTCTAAACTCTCTGACAATGTGAGCGGTGGAAGAATGGAAGGCAAGCGTTTGGCCATCATCGACTTGCCACTGCCGGGCGGCCCTATCATTATGAGGTTGTGGCCACCGGCAGCCGCCACCTCAAGCGCTCGCTTCACGTTCTCTTGGCCTCGCACATCGGCAAAGTCAAGGTCAAAATTGTACTGACGCTCATAAAATTCCTTGCGCGTGTCAACGACAGTAGGCTCGCGCGTGATCTCCCCTCCGAGAAACTTGATGACATCGATCATCGTTTCCATGCCGTAAACCTCCAAATGGTTTACCACGGCAGCTTCACGCACGTTGGCTTGTGGCACGATGAGTCCTTTATAGTGCTCGGCTCGTGCCTTGATGGCTATGGGCAGCACACCTTTGGCGGGTTGCAAGGTGCCGTCAAGGCTCAGCTCACCCACCATCATGTAGCGGTCAAGATCGGGGGTGGTGATTTGGCCATGAGCCGCGAGAATGGCTATTGCCAAGGGCAGGTCAAAGCTGCTGCCCTCCTTACGCAAGTCGGCTGGTGCCAAATTGACTGTGATATCAGCTTTCGGAAAATGAAAACCATTGTGCAACAAGGCCGCCGCGATGCGGTCCCTGCCCTCTCTCACAGCCTCGTCTCCAAGACCAGTGAGATGGTACATCACACCCTTATTCAGGCTCACTTCTATCGTAACCGGCGTGACCTCAAGACCATTTACAGCCGCGCTGTATGTTTTAACAAGCATGATCGGACAGTTTTTTCATCGGTATCTATATGTAGCGTTATAAGTTCTGGTCTATTTTTTCCTCAAGCTCTTTGCTGGAAAGCGACCGGCCTATAATACGTCCATCCTTGACAAGTATATTATCGGGTACGCTCAACATGCCCAATTTCCGTATGATTTTACCATCAAACATCGCTCCGTCGCAAATATTGGGCCATGTGACACTATCGTTTTGCAACGCTTTCTTACAATCAACCTTGCTTGCCTCAATGGCTATTGATAAGACTTTAAGTCGGCCCTTGGCTTTCTTGCGTGACCTTTGGATGACGCGCAACTGGTCCATGCTGTCATAACTCCATGATGCCCACGTGCAAATCACGGCTACACCAACCGACAAATCTGATGAGGCCACAGGACGGCCGTTCATGTCAAATGACGTAAATATGGGGAGTTTAGAATTGACAGATGCGCTATTCATGTTTTTGATGTCCTTTGCCAACTGTGCCAACTTGGTATTTGTGGGTTGCTTGGCGAGCATCGTTTCTATCAATTTATAAGCTTTTCGATAGTCTGGCTGGGGGTTGGCAATGAAATATTTCTTAACGAGATAAGCGCCAATAGGCGATTCAGGATGGTCTTCTACAAACCGCTCTGCGTGTTTTTTTATTTCGGGTGGTGCCTCGTTAGATATTTGAGAGCGAAACTTGGTCATAGTCTCATTGGTCTTCGTGCCCTCTATCCTCAGCTCTTTTAGGTGCGACGCGTCTCCTTTTACGCTTGCGTCCTTGCCCGGTTCAGCAAATATGGGCTGCTCGGAGAAATTGGGAAACACAAGCATAACCGTGGTGGGACGCTCGCAATCCATCTCGTAGGTAAACCGCCCACCCTCCACTTTGATAGTGTCGATGCCGTTTATCAACCCCATGTCATCGTAAACGTAGAACTCACCTTGGTTGATATTGAGAATGTGCCCTTTTATTTTGAAGCGTTTTCCGTTTATGCCACAAGAACATAGCGATAGCGCAATGACAAAGAGTAGGAGTAAACGTTTATACATATTGATTGAATTTAAAAAGCCTTCTGCCTATCCGGCAAAAGGCTCTCAAGTCATAAATGGAGAAAAAGGATTATCTATAGTTGGAGAACTCAAGGTCCTTGGCCGCGTAGGTTGCCAATTCTGGATTTGCCGCAGTGGCCTTTTGGAGATAATCTTTGGCAGTGGCGGTGTTGCCTTGACGGTTAAGAGCCACAGCCATGAGATAATCGGTGAGCGAGTCTCGATGCTTAATGCCTTTGAGTGTAGCCACGGCAGCCGCATAATCTTTGTTGAGAATTTGGGCCAACGCAGCACTGTTCGAGCTGGCATCGCCAAAGTTTTTCACTGCGGTGGCGTAATTTCCCTTGGCTATATTCAAGTTTCCAATAACCTCGCCAAAACCGTTGGCGTCAATGGCTTTGGATAGATTGTTCTCGGCACTTTGCAGTTCTCCGTTCCTCAAATCGATTAGCGCGAGGTTGGCATAGGCTTCTGGAGCCTTGGGATTTTTTCTTAATGCTGTCTGAATGAAATCTTTTGCGCGCCTCATGTTGCCTTCGTTAAAAGCGAGAGCAGCCAAATTATTGAACGCACGGTAGTCTTTATCGTATATCTCCGCGGTTTTCTTGTAGATGGCTTCCTTGCCAGCAGCACTTGCCTCCAAGCTTGCGAAGTAGAGCAATTCATCAGGGCTCAGACGAGCCGGATCGATGGAATATTGTTCCTTTATTTGTTCGTCAGAGCGCCCTATGGTCTCATAGTTGATGATCAGTCGGCTGCGACGCAGCTCTGGCAATATGCCATTGGCCAACTCTCTGAAGCCCTCGCTCATGTTTCTGATTTGTTGCTCGCGCTGCTCTGGGTCTTTGTACATTTCAAGTACACGCAGTATTACATCCTTGTCTTGTATGTTGCTGGCCTGTACCAAGCGCTTAAAGCCGTCCCAATCTTGGGCTGTATAACGTGCGTCTATGCTTGAACCGACCAACTTGGCGTCTTTGAGCTGCCTCTTCACGTAGCTCTCCGAACTGCCTTTTCGTTTCTCCGCGAGCTTATCGTTAAAGCTGAAGCCACCCTCTGGAGAGGCGTAGGCACGCACCTCCACGTTTCTAAGGTTCAACCCCTCACGGTCTATATTGATTTGTCTGAGCATTTGTACAAACTCTTGCACGGAATTATTTTTAAGCTCACTCTTGCGCAAGTTGGCTTGGTTGACGAGGAATTTGATGTTGGCCTCGGTCTTCTTGGCTTTCACACGCTCAAACGAATCGGGGGCGATGCAGCCTCCGGCATTCATCAATGTCTGCCTATACAGCTCAGAGGTGGCCAACACTCCCGTTGCCACTTTGACCGCGGGCACTTGTACTTTCTTTTTGCCCAATCGAGCGTCAAACGTGAGATACATGTCGCTCTGTTGCATCTCGGGCAAATAATCGAAAGAGGTCTTCATGGTGTAACGCCCTCCAACCTTATAAGATATGGTTTGGTTGTTGCCCATTACGTTCTCACCTTGGAACACAGCACTTCTCCCTTTAGCCACCTGTCCGTTGCCATAGCGCAACTCAGGAGTGACCGTAACCACGGCCTTGCTCTTCATATATTTGGCTGGAAACACACCGTTGATGGTTGCTGGCACCTGTCCGCCCTGTGTTTCAAGCGGATTAGGAGTAACCGTGAAATTATCAGCCGACAACGGTCCCAACTTGGAACATGAGCTAATAGCAAGCAGTGTGATGACAGAAAGGGAACTAACAAAAAAGTTTCTCATAATAAAAAAAATTTAGGAAGTGCCGCGAACGGGACTCGAACCCGTACAGCCATTACTGGCCAAGGGATTTTAAGTCCCTCGTGTCTACCAATTCCACCATTGCGGCAACGGTCTAAGCCATCAAAAATAACGATCACCAATGTCCATTACTCTTTCCCGACGAAAGCGAGAGAAACAGCCTTTGGGGCTCTTGGCACCGTAAAATGTTGTGCAAAGATATTGTTAATTATTCAGAATGCCAAAGGTTTCACACTATTTAAGAAAAGATTTCGGCTCAGATATTCAGCACGCCATACGGTCCAGTAGTGGTAGCTCGGTAACGCGTCAGTTTTTTACCAGCGGATCCTGAACGTACTATCCCATCATTATTCAGGTCGTATTGGCGTTTGCAAGTGCCGCAAGTGGCTATACCAAACTCGTTGATAGCAAGCTTATAGCTCCGGCGTGGCAATGCGTTCAGGTCGAAACAGTTAGGACATTCGCAGTCATAAGCGTAAAAAATCGCGTCCGTAGACATGCCATATCCCACGATAATACCATTGTTTTGTCCCAAAACGTATCTACGTCGCTCGTCCACGGCCAAAATGTCGCAACGCGAACTTACCCCTTGATTACTTGCGAAAACAAACTGTTTGCCCACGATAGAAATGGTGACAAAAACTCCCGAGTGACGCGTCATGGCAGCAGCCAACGTGGGATCGTTGCGTATGCCGTTGTCAAAATAAAGCCTGCAATAGCTCCTGCTATATTGCTCCTCGGTAGGGCCACAAGCAACAAGCAAGCCAACAAGGCAGAACAGTATGCCCCAATATTTTTTCATGCAAACGCGTCCATGTCTATTCGTAACGTATCATCTGCATTACGTCGGCTATCTTCTCCAACGCTTCTTGCAACGGTTTCTTAACCATGCCCTTGATAAAAGGATTTAGTTCTATCTTGATGGTCAACTTTATTTTGCTCGTAGTTTCGGTAACGGGCAAAATTTGAATCCAAAAATTGAAAGGTAATGGGCTTTCTTTGGTTTCAAACTTGATGGTTTTAGGCTCTTCCCTATCAATTATCGCCAATTTCACAGCTCCCATCGGCGAGGATACTGAGATGCTATCGCTATCAAACGATAGGTCTTTCAGTTTGTCCTCTGGCAACTTATCCTTCACCTTATTAATATTGTTGAGATCGCTCAACATGCCATAAACAGACCGCTGGGGATAGTTTATCTGTCGAACTGTGCTTTCTAACTTTGTCATTTTGTTATTTTTTCTTCCTTTTCAACATACGCAAGCCTGTCAAGACAAGCATGCAAGTGTACGTATTATTTACGCCATTCTGCAGGCGCCTCACGCCATTCGCGCAACGTCTCCATATCGCCCTCCTTGACATATCCAGTCTCTCGAGCCACCTCCACGAGATGATCGTAGTCGGACAATGTGACAAGTTCCACGCCACTCTTTTGAAAAGCTTCAGCGGCTATGGGAAAACCATAGGTGAAGCTGGCCACCATGCCAACCACCTCAAAACCTGCTTGCCGCAAGGCCTCAACGGCTTTGAGCGAGCTTCCACCTGTGGATATCAAATCTTCTACCACCACCACCTTGGAGTTTGCAGGCAGCGTGCCTTCTATCAGGTTGCCCATACCATGATCTTTGGGTTTGGAACGCACATAGCAGAAGGGCAAATTCAGCACATCGGCCACCAATGCGCCTTGTGCTATGGCCCCAGTAGCCACGCCCGCCACAGCACTGGCATTGGCAAAACGCTCCTTGACGACATTGACCAAACCTTGCTTTACGAAGCTGCGCAAGTCTGGGTAAGACAATGTCTTACGGTTGTCGCAATATATGGGAGACTTCCAGCCTGATGCCCATGTAAACGGAGCGTCTGGCTGCAACTTGATGGCCTTGATGTCTAACAGGCGTTTGGCGAAATCTTTTTTGTAGTTGTTCATCTGTCAATGTTTATTTTGTATGGCCTTTTATGCCCCAACTTGTTTCTCAGACACAAAAGAACGATGTTTATGACGCAAAGTTAACGTAAAATAGCGAAAACACAAAGGAAACCCGCTATTTATATTCCGGGGGATACAAACGCTATCGACGCCACGCTGATTTTTACTCCCTCAACTTGTTCCATGCTATTGGCGCAAGCGGTTATGGTGGCTCCTGTCGTTACAATATCGTCTACTATGAGCACGTGACAATTACTTATTTTGTCGGCGTTGACCACCCTAAACGCATCCTTTACGCCCTGATTACGCTCCCAACGGTCTTTCTTGGTCTGGCTACCAACAAAGTTTTCCCGAGCCATCACACCCGGCACCACTGGTTTGTGACACACATCCGCCATGCCTTGAGCTATGAGCTCGCTTTGGTTGTAGCCTCGCTCTCGCTGCCGATCAGGACTCAAGGGTACCGGAACAATGATGTCTATATCATCGAAAAAACCAGAACCCTCCAACTCTTGTCCCATCAATCGTCCCAAAGCCCATCCTAAATCGGGTTGATGAAAATATTTCAGGCGGTAGATGGGATAAGAAACCTGCGACCCACCATCGTGGAAAAACATCGCCACAGCCTTTTGCAGATGCTCCACCCGCCCCCAAAAACATTTGGCCATTTCATTGTCTCGAGGACTGTCCACATAGTTGGTGCGAGGCAATCGCAAGTTACAGCACAGGCAAATGGTGTCTTCTTCCGCCGCTAACCGTCGGCCACAGACACAGCATGTGCGTGGGGCGACAAGGTCGAAAAAACGTTGCAGCAAACTAACTCTCATCCTCCAACACAGCCTCGTTGGTCATCTCATTGATACATTGGTGTATGATATCCATATCAAAACCACGCCCTAAGGCATATTTTATGAACTTCATGCTCCGCTCATAATCGGTATTGGCCTTGATAGTATGCCATTTAGCGTTGAGCAAAGAGCTCAATGCCTCTATGTAATCGGCATCAGGCACTGCGTCGAGTATAGGCGATGATACCTCCGATGGCACATGCTTTTGCCACAAAGCTTGCTCTATCTTTCGCCGTCCCCATCGGTTGTATTTCACTTTATCGTTCACAAAGGCCCGGCAAAAACGCTCATCATCCACAAATTTGAGTTCCACCAATCGGTCAATCACTGCTTGGCGGTCGTCCGCGCTTAGTCCCCAAATGCGCATTTTATCGTCAAGCTCGCCTGTGGAACACTCCCCACGCATACAGCGCTTGGCCAACTTCGCCTCGGCTTCTTGAACGGTTATCGAATGCGATGCTCTCATATTCTTCGGTCTTTCTATTTGTTGTATTCCACTTGATAGTATTGGTGGCACTCACGTCAAGCACAATAAATTAAGCTTTGGCGAATTGTGACTTACAAAATCTACGCTTGCCGTACTCGTCATTCACTATTTCCACATACACAAATCCCATGTATTGCAGCATCTCTCGCATCTGCTCAGCAAAGCGTGGGTTTATCTCAAAATAGAGCGTGCCATCCTTTTTCAGGGCGCTCGCGGCATATGTGGCGATGGCACGGTAGAACCGCAGCGGATCATCGTCGGGCACGAAGAGTGCCGTATGTGGCTCATGGTCGAGCACATGAGGGCTCATATCTTTACGCTCGCTATTGGATATATACGGAGGATTGGACACGATGACGTCCCATTTTTCCTCGTCATGAGGCGCGCAGAGTGCGTCTTGCAGTTGAAAATCTATATGTGCGCCGTACCGCTTGGCGTTAGCCCGCGCCACCAACAAGGCCTCCGCCGAAATGTCCCATGCCGTCACCTCCGGCCGAAACAGGCTCATGGCCAGCGTCACGGCTATGCAACCGCTGCCTGTGCCAATGTCAAGCACCCGCAGGGGCAATGGCGGTTGTAACGCACAGACAGGTCTATCATGGTCGGTCACCACCATACGGCATAACTGCGCAGTCTCGGGTCGCGGTATCAACACGCACGGTTCCACGATAAACCGCCGCCCACAAAACACGCTCTCACCTATGATGTATTGCACCGGCTCGCCTTGTAGCAGGCGCGTCATCATGGCGTCAAGTCGCCGCTTGTCATTGATGTTCATTTGCTCCAACGCCCCACCGCAAATATCGGCCATCGTCATGCCAAACATATCTTCGAGTAGAAGTCGTGTCACAGCTTTTGCCTCGCCCTCGCTATTACCATATACAGGCATCAGGGAGCGCCACAACGATTGGAAAGAAAAGTGAATGTTAGGTGGTGTCATGAATGTTGAAGGTTTTCATCAGGGCGCAAAGGCGCGCTTCGACACGCCAAAGCGGAATGATCAGTAAGTGGTAACAAAGTTACTGAATTATTTTGTACATAGTACGATTGGTATCGTATATTTTAACAACTCTGTCTCATGTGCCGTTGGAGCTATGTTTTTGGCGGGCGAAAGTATACACTCCACGAATTACCATTAGGTAGCGTTCACGTTTCTTATAGATACCAATCGACGTACCATTGGTTGCTAACGGTTAAGCCATTAAAGCCAAAACGAAGCACAAAGAAGCACTCATCGCATGACAAAGGCAGCGTTTCTATGCCACAAACGACATCTTTTACCTTGCGAGAACAGTGAAAAATAACTTTCAAACACTGATACCACATATTGAAACAAATGGCCAATGGCATGCACCAAAATTTTTAGAGGGACTGAGTCCAATGGCTATCAAAACGATCTTTTTTGACCCGACCATTGCTTATTAGGAAAGATAACTCTTTTAAACTAAACCAAATAATGCCACCCACCATTTCTATTTGATATGCGTGTGATTTATGGTTTAAAGCGATAGTATAGCCGATTTGCATGGGTTTAGAAAAACCATGCTGTACACTTACATAGTATACTTGCCATTAACGGGTTTTGCGACGTAAAGTACGAGATACTGATCCATATATAAACAAAAAAGACAATATGATCACTCACACTGTCTTTTTGCAAGAATAATGTTAATGGATATCAGCATTGCCAAAGCAATAATACTAAGAACAGTCATAAAAAATGACCTAAACTGATATTCCAGCTGATTCAAAATCTAATAACATAATCCTAATCTTTACCTTAAAAATCTATCAAACTACTAACCTAATGAAACTTTATGTGCATCTTCTCACGAAGACAATGCAAAGATAAACATTGTTTCCGTACACACAAAATATTTTTGCAAGTTTTAATGATTATGTCACTTTATTATAATTAGGCTAAATACAAAAAGCCCATTCACGATGGAACGGGCTTTTTATATTATGTATTACAAATTCGGCAGCTTAAAGCTGGGGACCAGCGGCTACAAGAGCCTTGCCTGCTTCGTTTGTGGTATACTTGTCAAAGTTCTTGATGAAACGTGCGGCGAGGTCCTTAGCTTTCTCTTCCCACTTAGAAGCATCAGCGTAAGTATCGCGTGGATCAAGTATCTCGGTAGCCACACCTTCAAGCTTTGTAGGTACTACGAAGTTGAAATAAGGTATGGTCTTGGTAGGAGCCTCATCTATAGAGTGGTTCAAAATAGCGTCAATGATACCACGTGTGTCGCGGATAGAGATACGCTTGCCAGTACCGTTCCAACCAGTGTTCACCAAGTAAGCCTTGGCACCGTTTCTCTTCATCTTCTTAACCAGCTCCTCTGCGTACTTTGTTGGGTGCAGCTCGAGGAATGCTTGGCCGAAGCAAGCGGAGAATGTAGGCGTAGGCTCTGTTATGCCACGCTCTGTTCCTGCGAGCTTGGCGGTGAAGCCAGAGAGGAAGTAATACTTAGTCTGCTCTGCACTCAAGATAGACACAGGAGGCAACACGCCAAACGCGTCAGCACTCAAGAAGATTACCTGCTTGGCGGCGGGACCAGCCGAGATAGGCTTTACGATATTCTTGATGTGATGGATTGGGTAAGAAACACGAGTGTTCTCGGTGCGGCTCTTGTCCGTGAAATCAATCTTGCCATTTTCGTCTACAATAACGTTCTCAAGGAGAGCGTTGCGCTTGATAGCATTGTAGATGTCAGGCTCAGACTCTTTGTCAAGGTTGATAACCTTGGCATAGCAACCTCCCTCGAAGTTGAACACGCCGTTGTCATCCCATCCATGCTCGTCGTCACCAATGAGAAGGCGTTTGGGGTCGGTCGAAAGGGTTGTCTTACCTGTACCAGAAAGACCGAAGAAGATGGCAGTGTTTTGACCGTTCATGTCTGTATTGGCAGAGCAGTGCATAGATGCGATGCCCTTCAATGGCAAATAGTAGTTCATCATAGAGAACATACCTTTCTTCATTTCGCCACCGTACCATGTGTTCAGGATAACTTGCTCTTTGGTTGTAACGTTGAATGCCACGCAGGTTTCAGAGTTCAAACCGAGTTCCTTGTAGTTTTCAACCTTGGCCTTGGAAGCGTTGTAAACAATGAAATCAGGCTCCTGATCCAACTCTTCTTGGTTGATAGGACGAATGAACATGTTAGTTACGAAATGAGCTTGCCAAGCCACTTCCACGATGAAACGAATCTTCATGCGAGTGTCTTTGTTGGCACCGCAGAAGCCATCAACAACAAACAGACGCTTGTTTGAAAGCTCTTTCTTGGCCAATTCGTTCACAACCTTCCAAGCGTCCTTGGTCATCTTGTGGTTGTCATTCTTGTATTCGTCGCTTGTCCACCATAGAGTGTCGTGAGAATTTTCATCATCTACGATGAACTTGTCTTTGGGAGAGCGGCCAGTATAGATACCAGTCTGTACACATACAGCGCCTAACTCTGTCTCCTGACCCTTTTCAAAGCCCTCGAGACCTTCCTTTGTTTCTTCTTCGAAGAGGGTCTCGTAAGTGGGGCAGTAAACTACCTCAGTAGTACCAGTGATACCGTACTTTTCAAGCACAGATTTATTAAACTTTGCCATTTCGTTAAATGTATTTAAGTTGTAAAAGTGATTATATCCTTATTATGTTATTTGCAAAGTTAGCAAAAAGTGGTCGTGTGAACAAGCTTTAATCGTGAATTTTTCGACAACTCAAACCTTTTTAGGTTAAAGATATTAAAAACAAATATGCCCGAAACATATTTGTCATTTAGGCTTTGCAAAATTAATCTGTTTTGCTAACTTTGCAATCGCAAACAAATTAAGGCTGAGACTTCAAGGCCTTATCCACCAAAGAAAATACCGCAACATTATGGAAATTATCAATCTGTCGGACAAGAACAGCATCATTGGGCAGTATATGGCTGAAATTCGAGATGTCGAATATCAGAAAAATCGTCTTTTATTTCGAAACAATATTATGCGCGTTGGTGAATTTGAGGCTTTTGAGGTGTCGAAAAAGTTGGATTACACGTCCAAGAAGATAGCCACGCCATTAGGCATCTCAACCGTTCTCGTGCCATCTGACAAGATTGTCTTGGGCACCATTTTTCGTGCCGGGTTACCCTTTCACCAAGGTTTTCTCAATGTGTTTGACCATGCTGGCAATGCGTTCGTGTCTGCTTATCGCGAGTATACCGATGCCGAGCATCGCAAAGTGGATATTCATGTGGAGTATTTAGCCACGCCCAGCATGGACGAGAAGACATTGGTCATTGTCGACCCGATGCTCGCTACGGGTGGCAGTATGGAGTTGGGGTACAAGGCTTTTCTCACTAAGGGAACGCCCAAGCGCATTCATGTGTGCTGCGTGATAGCTACCCCAGAGGGTATCGCGCACGTTAAACAAACGTTTCCCGACGATAAAACTACCATTTGGTGTGCCGCCATCGACCCCGGATTGAACGAGCACAAGTATATCGTGCCCGGTTTTGGCGATGCTGGCGACCTATGCTATGGCGACAAAATATAAGCGCACGGTACGCCATGTTGTAATAATAGCGCTGTCAACTTTCGATTGTCGCGCGTCCTGTCAATGTTCTTTTTAATGTCATTTAATTGGATGGCAGTATCGAAGTAGACCCTCAAGCCAAATGGCCCATGCTGAAGAGCATTGCCTTTAAAACGTTTTGGTGTGGAGGGGGGCTATGCGTTACAGGTGTTTTCGTTTGCGTTTTTCGAAGGGCCGCTGTCGAATTGTCCTTTTCTATTTGCGTTTTCGTTATATTGGCAATATCACCTGACTAACCGATATTGTCCAGCCTGCCTTAATAGTCCTTGTTGTGAGCATTTTAAGGAAGAGCTGTTTTCATACTATTTGAAACTTGGTATGTCAATCAAAGTGCCCTGCAACATATTGTTGTAGGGCACTAAATAAAAACTTATATTGGGTAGTTCTCAAATCTTTTAAAACTGAAAGAAAGGCTGTCAGACAGTCTACTATCAGTTTATTCTGTCACCTCCCAAATATCGTTGGTCTCCAAGAGTTCCTCAAAGCAGTGGTAAGATTTTTTCTGTTTGATCTCTTCTATCTGCATATTCACGGCTTCGTCATAACAAGGAGCCTCTACGTCGCGTATCACGCCAAGCGCCACGGGGAATCCATGCTCGTTATCCATCATGGCGAGCTTGAGTTGTAGCGTGTCGTCCTCGCAATGAGCGTCGTGCACCAATACGTCGTTCATGGTGTAACCGTTCTTACCTATTTCCACCACTTTTAGCGCAAATCCATCTTGTACCAATCCAAACTCGTTGTTAGGACCGAATACTAACGGTTTGCCATGCTCCACATAGATGGCATTATTCTTGCGAGCGGTAGAAGAGTAAACGGATTCATGGATGCCGTTGTTAAAGATGACGCAGTTTTGCAACACCTCGCATACAGCGGCGCCTTTGTGATGATGAGCGGCTTTGAGCATTTTGACGGTGTGCGAAATGTCAGAAGCGACGGTGCGCGCAAAGAATTTTCCACGTGCGCCAAAGCATAATTCCGCTGGTCTGAACGGTTCTTCAACAGTGCCATAAGGACTCGATTTAGACACGAAGCCAAATGGGCTGGTCGGCGAGTATTGTCCTTTTGTCAAGCCATAGATACGGTTGTTCAACAAAATCATGTTTAGATTCACGTTTCTGCGCATACAGTGTATGAAGTGGTTACCACCGATAGCCAGTGCATCTCCGTCTCCACTGACTTGCCAAACAGTCAGTTTTGGGTTCACTATTTTGGCTCCTGTGGCTATGGCTGCAGCCCTGCCGTGAATGGTTTGCATGGCGTAAGTGTTGACGTAGTAAGGCAGTCGGCTTGAGCATCCTATACCCGATATTACCGCTGTCTCGTATGGCGCCACTCCTATTTCTGCCATAGCCTTTTGCAGTGCGTTCAAAAAACCGTGGTCTCCACATCCCGGACACCAACGGGGTTGTCCTTTTTTATAATCGTTGGATGTATATTTTACTTCGGCCGCTTGTTCGTTTATAGCCTCAGTTTGAATGTTTTCTTCCATTGTGTCTTCAGATTTAAAGTGTTAATCGGTCTATTGTAGCATGCGCGTCTCAAAATCGCGGCTCACTTTGTTGGAGTCTTCGTTGATGATAAGCGCCTCAAAAGATTTTACCAATTCGTTCACTACGAATGGTTGTCCCATCACCTTATTATATTGATAAGGCGAGAAATCGTTTATCCTGATACGTAGCAGGGCGGCCAATTGACCGAGGTTTTGCTCTGCCACCACTACCTTTTCATATTTGCTCAGCTCCTCAGCTGTGTTCTTAGGCAATGGGTTGATATACCTGAAGTGGGCCAATGCCACTTTATATCCTTTCTTTTGCAGTGCAACCATAGCCGAGTGCAAATGCCCATAGGTAGAGCCGAAGCCCACAATGAGCAGTTCTGCGTCGTCCTTGTCACCTTCAATCTTCAGATTAGGCACTTTGATGCTTGAAATCTTGTTATATCTCAGGCGTACCATCTTGTCGTGGTTTGTCGGTTCTGTGGATATAGCGCCCGTCGCTCCATCCTTTTCCAGTCCGCCGAGGATATGCGTGTAGCCTTTTGTCCCAGGTATAGCCCAATAGCGCACAAAGTTTTCAGGGTCACGCTGATAAGGTGTATATTTGTATTTTTGACTTTCTATCGTATAGTGCGGTTTAATCTCTGGCAGGTCGCTCATTTGTGGCAGGCGCCATGCTCCCGAGCCATTGGCCACGTAAGCGTCGGATAACAGCACTACGGGCGTGAGGTGTTCAAGGGCTATTTTGGCAGCCATGTAGGCGGCCTCAAAACAGTCGGTCGGACTGATTGGGGCTATAACTGGCATCGGGCTCTCGCCGTTACGGCCATATAGCACTTGCAACAAGTCTGTTTGCTCACTCTTTGTGGGCATGCCAGTCGATGGACCACCACGCTGTACGTCTATCACCACCAATGGCAGCTCATCGATTACGGCCAAGTTCATAGCCTCGCTCTTCAGGCATATACCCGGGCCCGAGGTGGATGTAGCAGCTAATGCGCCTGCAAAGGCAGCGCCGATAGCACTGGCGCAACCGCTAATCTCGTCTTCGCATTGCACCGTAATTACTCCCATTGATTTGTGTTTGGCCAACTCGTGCAGAATGTCGGTGGCCGGTGTGATGGGGTATGAGCCCAAGAACAGTTTCAAGCCAGCGCGCTCGGCAGCAGCCATCAGGCCGTATGCCGTGGCTTTGTTACCAGTGATATCCATGTATCGGCCAGGTCTTTTATGTTTAGACTCTATGCGATAGGTGTTGGGTACCGACGAGTGGGTGTTGGTTCCATAGTCGTATCCTGCTTTAGCCACCTTGATGTTGGCCTCGGCAACGGCTGGTTTTTTGGCAAATTTTTTACGCAGGTACTCGGCCAACAGGTCGATGTCGCGGTTGAAAAGCCAGCAAACCACTCCTAAAGCGAACATGTTGCGACATTTCAGCTTAGACTTGTTGTCCATGTCTGTATCTTCCAAGCACGATTTTACCATGTTGGTTATGGGGCATGCCACAACGTTGTCGGGGTCTATACCCATCTCTGCCAAGTAGTCATCGGTTTGAAATTCAGCTTTTTTTAGGTTGTCAGGCCCAAAAGAGTTAGTGTCGATAATAATTGTTCCCTGTGGTTTGAGATATTTGTACTGTGTCTTCAGTGCGGCGGCATTCATAGCGACCAATACGTCGCACTGGTCGCCCGGCGTGTATACTTTGTCTTCTCCCACATGAATTTGGTATCCAGAAACGCCTGTCAGCGAGCCTTGCGGAGCGCGAATGTCTGCTGGATAGTCTGGAAACGTAGATATATCGTTACCGACTGTTGCTGAAATTGTGGAAAAAATGTTACCGGCTAATTGCATACCGTCGCCAGAATCACCAGAGAATCTCACAACGACACTCTCCAGTTCTTTTACCTCTAATCCATCTGCCATAGTATTTTTTAAATTTATAGGTTTACATGCATGTTTGTATAGCTTCTACGCTTGTTTTAGGTTGGTCATGCATTCAAGTTGTACATGTTTCATCTTTGGTCGTGGCAAAGATAGGGTAACTTTCGGAGATAACAAAATAAAAACAGAATTTATTATGCAAGTTTTCACTTTAGACCATAAAATTGTTGTTTTATGGTGATACTTAGGAGGTTTTACAGACCACTAATCTTTTAATAAAATAGGCTGCATTATAGTTTTTCTCATATCGTCTAATTTTATTTTGCCATTGTGACGGTATCATGACCATGAAAACACCTTGACCCAATGGTGTGCGTAGCATGATGGCAAGGGTGATGAGAAGATGTAAGGATAGTGGTGGTTATCTATTTTGAAAAAATAAGACAAGCCACTGTTTATGCTTGGCTTATTTTCAAACAATGGCATGCTTGGTCGCAAATACGCCAAAAATAAGCCAAGTACACAACTACCTATGTTTTAATATTTTACGAGGAAACGGGCATTTTGCAATCCCTCATTGGCTGCCCGCACGCTGTCATTAAGCCTTAATCATGACACGTTCTGGTATTAATCGCAGTACGACTAAACCCGATTCGTCATGCCTTTAAGTCCCATACATGGCGCGAATAGGTATCAATTGCCAATTCATATTGGAGCAATCATGCGAGAAAAGTTCATTCGGGCGTGTTTTTTCGAGCGTCCAATCTCTGTAGCATCCTTGTCTGAAGTGTTAAAATTCGGTTAGATTTTTTGACAGTTATGTATGTTCGCCGCCGGGGTTTCGTCGTGACGGTGTTTTATTTTAAAAAAGCACTCTCATATCCTGTCATGTTTTAGCATCTTTATGCCGCTATCATTTTGTTATGCCGCCGATTATTCTTATTTTTGCAAAAACGCATGCCCCCAACCGTCGTCCACACGGCATTTGAGGCAATAACGCTTGTTGTCACGTTTGGCAATCTTCGATACCGCTCTCCGCTTGTGGCCGTTACCAATCATGACGCGCGCGGAAACACCAAGTCGACCTGTGACATTTGGTTTGCCGGCTGGGCTAATGTCGACAACGTGAGCTATCAATGGCAGAGCGTGACACGTGGGCATTGTGTCTTATGGGAAAGAAATAAAAATATGAAAGTGATGTTTTTTATACAGTCAACGGTTTGTTGCGCCTTGCTATCTTTGCTTGGTGTCATTGAGTGCCAAGCCCAAACCGATGGTGGACTGATGGTCGAGGTGGGCGGATCGTCCACCACTTTAGGACTGTATTACGACTCACGGTTTAATGCGGACACACGATGGGGTGGACGATTGGGTGTGGCATACGCCACGTCGAACTCTCGTCGTTTTTTCAATGTTGGGCCTGACAAAACCACAGGATGGAGTATTCCGGTAGCCGTCAATTATCTAATTGGTTGTAAAGATCATCACGCTGAGTTGGGCGTGGGCTTGAGTTATGGCTGGTACAAGTGCAAAATCAGCCACGCCAATGGTTATATAGTGGAAGAAGACCGTGATGGCGCCTTCTGTTTTATAGACGTGGGCTATCGCTATCAGCACGCCAACGGCGTCATTCTACGTCTTGGCATCAGCCCGGGCATCGCCGTAAAGCAGTTTGACGAGTTGGGTGTTTCGAACGATGGCGTGAATAGAGGCATGGTGGTATATCCATATATCAGCGTGGGTTACAGTATTTGAAGAGTATGAAATGGGTATGACGAACATGGCGTTCTATCCCATGCACCTTAAAACATCGAAGATATGTTACAACGAGATTATTTCATTCGGCTTATCGAAGAGTTCCAAGCCGCGCTCGCGCGCCTGCTCCACGTGAGGCAAGACGACAAGCGAGACGACATGATACGCGATCTTTATCGCCAATACGTGGGCAATTACGACGACCTTAGAAACCTTACCGTTGACGAGATGATGATTTACGGCAAGGAGCAGTGGTGTGAGGACCAACGTGTGGAACGCCTTAACTTTTTGGCCGAGCTACTCTATGCCGAAGCTGAGTACAAGGCCAATCCGTTGCGTGGCATGCTAATGGACAAGGCTTTCAAGCTATTTTCATACGTTGACTCGCACTCTGGCGTGATGTCATTGGACCGACGACAAAAGATGAAAAGGATCTCGCGCGAGATAGGTTCCGCAAAAGCGTAGTTGCCGCAACGCTCCTTATCGGCCGTGGTGCGCGCGTATGGTGCCCACATCTCGGTAGCACTCCTCGCACATGGGTCACTCTCTGGTTGGCGAGAGAAGGTTTCGCCAGAGCTTGTCGCACTCTCTAATATTTGAAAGAGCTACCTCCAAGAAACTCTCGCAACAAGCTTGTGGGCGGAATGTCTCTGTTTGGAATGGGATGGAAATACTGTAAGAACTTGCTCAGACGGTAGGCCTCGGCGTGCTCTTCACAGTTTTCGGGTACCAGTTCCAACAGTGGTTGGGCCTGCTGGCGAATGACGGCAAGTTCGAAAATCATCGCCGAGTTGAACATGGCGTCGGCGTTTTCTTGATAGGGAAAAATCCATTTGTTCTCGCCAGCGCGTACGGAGGGCCATCGCCTGATAGTCTCTTGTGCGCTCACTCCACGATATTTGTTGTCGCGAACAATACGCCTGAGCAGTCGGTTGTCAGTAGTTGGAATGTAGTTATGGTCGTCAAGCAGGATGGTGGTTAGCGCCGATACATAGACGCGATACTTCATTTTTTCGGGTATCGCAGCCGTGAGTTCTGGGTTAAGAGCGTGTATGCCCTCCACGATGAGCACGTGGTGGTCTTCCAATTTTATTTTTTTGCCACTCGACTCGCTTGTTCCTGTTTGGAAATTATACTTAGGAAGCACTATTTCCTCGCCATTGAACAGAGCGTTAAACTGGGCGTTTATGAGCGGAAGGTTCAAGGCATGGATGCTCTCATAGTCGTAATCGCCATTCTCGTCAATCGGTGTGCGCTCCCGATCCACAAAATAATCGTCAAGCGATATCTGCAGCGTTTTCATGCCATTGGCCAACAATTGTATGCTTAACCGTTTGCAGGTGGTGGTCTTTCCTGATGATGAAGGTCCTGCCAATAAAACCAACTTGACATCCTTGCGAGCCACAATGTCGTCGGCGATATGCGCTATTTTCTTTTCTTGAAGGGCCTCGGAAACGTGTATCAAGTCGGTGGAATGCCCCTCTTGCACTGTCTCATTGAAATCGCCCACTGTTCTAACACCCATTATTTTCTGCCAGCTGTGATGCTCTTTGAATATCTCGAACATCTTATCTTGTTGTATAATTTCTGGCAATATGCCTGGATTGCTTTTGTCAGGTATGCGCAATAGCAATCCATCGTAATATTTTTCCAACCCAAAAAGGTATATCTTTGACGTGTTGGTGAGCAGTGAACCGTAGTAGTAGTCCACGTAATCATCAATGGAGTAGTATGTGGTGTAGATTTTTCCAACGCTCTTGAGCAACTTCACCTTGGCCTCATCCCCTTTTTTTCCAAACATGCTGATAGCGTCTTCCGCGGGTACTTGATGTCGGGCAATAGGTATTTTGGCGTCGATAATCTGCTGCATGCGGCCACGGATGTTGTCAACATCGTGCCGCGAAATGGGCCGGCCAATCTGCAAATCCACGTAATAACCATTGCTTACGGGTATGTCTATGACCACCTCGCTGCCCGAATACAAATCGTGCACCGCCTTGCACAGCACGAAAAACAGCGTCCTCGCATAGTTGCGCGAGCCCGAGCCCGATGTAATGTCCAAGTATTCCACATCCTTGTTGTGGTACACTCGGTAGTGCATGCCCTCCACTTTGTTGTTCACCTTGGCGCAAATTGGTCCATGGTCCATGTTTAGTTTCATCATGCGAAAAGCCTCGGACAACGTGGTACCAATAGGTACCGCTATCGTTTGGTGATTGTTTTTGCAGCGTATCAGTATGCTTGGTTTCATCTTTTTTTTCTAATAGTTTCTCCAAAGGTATGCAATCTTTTATGAATGGCCAACTAACCGATATTATAAAAAAAATAAAATACCACTAAATAGAGACTTTGTCACATTAAATTCACTTTATTGTATATCCTCGTGTTAAATAAAAACGATAAAAGCGGGGGTTTATGACACTTTTTATTAACTTTGCAATATTATTGTATCACCTATTTCATAGTATCAACACGATGGGCGAAAGCTATTTGTTAATCTTTATGAAGGTGCTCGGCTCGCTTGCCCTTCTCATTTACGGTATGAAGGTAATGAGCGAAGCCCTTCAAAAAATGGCCGGGTCGCAACTGCGGCATATCCTTGGGGCCATGACCACAAACCGTTTCACCGGCATGCTCACCGGTACGTTTATCACATGCGCCGTACAGTCGTCATCAGCCACGACGGTCATGACCGTGTCGTTTGTCAATGCTGGATTGCTCACCTTGGCACAAGCCATCTCGGTTATCATGGGTGCCAATATTGGCACCACGCTCACGGCATGGATTATGTCTCTTGGGTTCAAAGTGGATCTCACGATGGCTGTTTTCCCGGCATTTCTCATCGGCATCGTGCTGATATATACCAAGAAAAGCAGGTACGTGGGCGATTTTTTGTTTGGTATCGCTTTCCTGTTCTTCTCTTTGGTGCTGCTTAGTGAGGCTGGGGACGAGCTTGATTTGGCCCACAACCAAGGAGCTATCGATTTCTTCTCCAGTTTCGACACAAGCAGTTACATCTCCATTTTCATCTTCTTGCTTATCGGCACCGTCATCACTTGCATGGTGCAAAGCTCCGCTGCGGTGATGGCCATCACCATATTGCTCTGCTCCACGGGCGTGCTGCCTATCTACTTGGGCATCGCATTAGTCATGGGCGAGAATGTGGGCACCACGGCCACGGCCAATCTTGCCGCCCTTGGGGCCAACACGCAAGCTCGCCGTGCGGCATTGGCCCACTTGGTATTCAATGTGGTGGGCGTGATTTGGGTGCTTTGTTTGTTTTATCCATTTGTCAACATGGTATGCAATTTGGTGGGATACGCACCGGGAAGCAACAGTTATACCGTGGCCGAGAAAGCCGCCATCCTGCCCATTGTGCTTGCCGCATTCCACACATGCTTTAATGTTACCAACACCCTCTTGCTCATTTGGTTCATACCTCAAATAGAGAAGGTGGTATGCTGGCTCATCAAGCCCACGGCCAATGTTGAGGAAGAAGACTTCCGTTTGCGTTTCATCCAAGTGGGTATCATGAAAACTCCTGAGCTCTCAGTGCTGGAGGCACAGAAAGAGATCATGAGTTTCGCAGAGCGCATACACCGCATGTTTGGCATGGTAAGAGAGCTGTTGATGGAGCGAGACATGGACAAATTTAAGAAAATATATGCCCGTATAGACAAGTATGAGGACATATCCGACTCTATGGAGATAGAGATAGCCAAATACTTGGACCAAGTGAGTGCAGCCCATCTTAGCGATGACACCAAAGGAAAGATAAGATCTATGCTCAGACAGATATCAGAGCTTGAGAGCATAGGCGACTCGTGCAACAACATCGCGCGCACCATACAGCGATGCAGAACCAACTCGGAAGATTTTATCGAGGCACAATATGATCACCTGCACCAAATGTTCGAGCTGACAGACGACGCTCTTACCCAAATGAACATATTGCTTAACGGCTACAAAAAAGATCTTGATGCCACGCGTTCATTCAACATAGAAAACGAAATAAACAATTATCGCAATCAACTTCGTTCCGAGAACATCACAGACATCAACAACCATGCGTACACCTACGCGGTGGGCACAATGTACATGGACATTATACAAGAGTGTGAGAAACTTGGCGATTACGTGGTGAACGTGGTGGAATCGCGCATGGGCGTGAAACAAAGTTTGCCTGAATAGAAGGTGACACGACGTGGCGTAATGGCCGCACGCACAAGCTAACAATAAAAACTATACTGAGCGATACTGGGGAGTCGACCCTCGCACGGTATAGTTTTTATTGTGGCATAATGCTCAAAGAGCATTCATTTTCAGCACATAGCCAACTCTTCTTTTTCCAATTCGCCCAACTTCTGCCATATACGCAAGAAGGTGGCATGGTCTACTCGTTTCTCGAAACTTACCGCTATGCCAGCGTCGTGCAGCACATCATAGGCTTGTTGCGATATTACATCGGCATAAACTTCGGCTACGTTTCCTTCTTTCATCATTCTGGCCGCTGACCGTCCAACGGCTTTCACGGCTACCTTGGCATCCAAGAATAACTCTGGCTCGTCATTGATAATATTGTATAGACGGCGCACGCCATGACCGTCGAAAGTACGAATGTTTCCCTCGTGCAAAATAGCGAGCGAGCATTGCTCGGTGTGTAGCGTGTCTATCAGTTCCTGCATCATAAGTCTTGAGAGTTTTAGGTTCTTTTCGCAAATATATGAAATTTATTTGAGTAAAAACATTTTTAGCCACAAAAATGATATGTAAATTGTGCGGTCAAACCACCAATGCCATATCAGAATTTAAAAAAGACGACGCACAACAGTGAGTGTCGCGCGGCATTTACAGTTGACCTATACTCTATGTGCAGCTTGTTCGAGTGTATTTCCTCCATCCATGACATTTCAGCCAGTCGCAAAGGCAAGACGTCCTATGCGTCACACCGCTCCTTTCTGAGCGTTTGATAGGTGTTGATGGCGAGGCAACGACAAACGGCATCCATTTCTCCGATCTTGGCATGACGCGCTACGTGGAACGCACGTTGCCAGCAACGCTCTATATGATGAGGCTTGGAAAATTTAAAAAAACGGCAAGACCATTGGTCAATGGCCTTGCCATTTTCACATTTGTAGTGACTACTTAGCAACGTCTTTGATGTAACTACCAAGCGCTTCGACATACTCCGAAAAGGCATCGCGGCCTTTTTCTGTCATCCGGCAGATGGTGGACGGCCTGCGACCTCGAAATGTTTTTTCAACGTCGATATAGCCCGCCTTCTGCAACTTGTCTATCTGCACGCTGAGATTGCCCGCCGTGCTGCCCGTCTTTTCCTTGATATAAGGGAAGTCGGCCTCATCGATGCCGATAAGAATGGACATAACAGCCAAGCGCAACTCGCTGTGCAATAATGGGTCTAATGGCCTGAACATAATTAAGCCTCCCTCAATTTGATGATAATGCCAGGCACTACCAACCCTACGAGCGATGCCGCTGCCAACACAACCATCTCCATTGGACCAATCAAAAACAAGGCGAGCACGCTGCCCACAGTGCCCGTTATGAAGCTGCATATGGTGATGGCCTTGCTGGCAAGCACCTTGCCCGTAATCATTCCAGCCACGCCCATCGACATGATAATGATGGCGGTGATGGGTATGTAGGCGTTGGCATCGAGGGCAACGCACGAAGATGTGTTGATGATCAGGTTTTGGCAGAAGCCCATAAACACGCCAAGTATAAAACCTATGCAACCGGCAGTGATGCCAAAACTGCTCCAAACCTGCAAGATAGTCTTGCTAACAAATGTTTGTGGCAATCGGGGTCTGTTCTTGTTGGCGAGATTTTCCACAATCGCCACCAATCCCAATAGTCCCCAAAAGCCATTGGCGCGAGGTCCCATTGAGGTGTTTTGCCACAAGTGTCCCACTACAAGGGCGATAACCGTGACACTCAAGCCCCAAAGCAACAAGCCTCGCCACATGCCCCGAGTAATTTCAAGGCGACTTTCCTCAATGGTCTTGCGGATAAGGTTGAGATTTTGTTCCGCTGTCAATTTTTCGTTCATCGTTTCCATAATCTTTGCTTTTTAGGTGGTTAAAGAATGTTTGTTGTTATTTTCTCATTTTGTAAACCACGAGTAAATAGGTTGGATCCATCACCTCTCCCAATGCTTTACGTTGCAAAGATAAATAGGTTTATAATATAAACCAAATATTTAACGCCCTATTTTTCACGCCTTGACGTTAAATATTGTGAACGAAATTATTGATTAGTGGTTTATTACTTGTTGCCGAAATCGGCTGGAATCTCGCCCCAATGCTTGGTTTCCCACTTAATGATGCGAGTTTGCACGTTGTGAGCGCGCAGCCAATGTTGCGCACGGTCGATGATGTTATAGAGTGTCTCGGTATTGGCATCGCGCTCCAACTTGGTTTTGCATTGCTTTTTTCGCACCCACAAAATGGCGTTGTATGAGTCAGAATAGATCACTTTGTCCTTGATGCCGCGCTTGTCCATCAGTGCCAAAGCGTGCACGATGGCCAAGAACTCGCCTATGTTATTGGTGCCGCGCATGGGACCGAAACGAAACACCTCGGCTCCCGTGGCAAGGTCCACGCAGCGATATTCCATTGGTCCGGGGTTGCCGGAGCAAGCGGCATCCACCGCCCAAGCGTTGGCCTCCACCTCGGGGGGGAGGGGAAGCACGGTGTCTTGGCGATAATCAGGAGGGTTGACAAGCATGGGCAAGTTAATGTGTTTGAGATAGAACAAGTTGCCTACATGCGCTCGGGCACCTCTATGCCAAGCAGCGACATGCCGTTTTTGATGGTCTTGGCCACGTTCTTGGCCAATACCAGACGCGTGACTTTCTCTTTGGGCGTATCGGCGTTGAGTATGCTGTAGTCGTGGTAGAACTGGTTGAACTCTTTCGTCAACTCGTAACAGTAGTTGGCGATACCCGCCGGATTGTAGTTGTCGCCAGCGTCTTTCACCGCTGTCTTGTAATCGTCCATCTTTTGCACAAGCGCTATTTCCTTCTCGTTGAGTGTGGTATCCTCCGGTAGGGTGGCAGGCAAGCCGATGCCATCGGCCTCCGCCTTGCGTAGCACGGAACGTATGCGGGCGTAGGTGTATTGGATGAATGGGCCGGTGTTTCCGTTGAAATCGATAGACTCCTCGGGGTTGAACAGCATGTTTTTGCGTGCGTCTACCTTGAGGATGAAGTATTTCAGGGCGCCCAGTCCCACAATGCGAGCTATCTCATTCTTCTCCTCTTCGCTCATGTCGGCAAACTTGCCAAGCTCGTCACTGGTTTTGCGCGCGTCGGCTATCATCGTGTCGATGAGGTCGTCCGCGTCCACCACAGTGCCCTCGCGGCTCTTCATCTTGCCGTTTGGAAGCTCCACCATGCCGTATGAGAAGTGCACGAGGTCCTTTCCCCAAGCGAAACCGAGACGGTCAAGCAGGATGGATAGCACTTGGAAGTGGTAGTTCTGCTCGTTGCCCACCACGTAGATCATCTTGTCAATGGGATAGTCTTTGAAACGCAATGTGGCCGTTCCAATGTCTTGGGTCATGTAAACACTGGTGCCATCGGCGCGCAACAAGAGCTTTTGGTCAAGTCCGTCGCTGGTAAGATCGGCCCATACGCTATTGTCATCCTTGCGAACAAAAAGGCCCTTGCGCAACCCTTCCTCCACCTTTTGCTTACCCACCAAGTAAGTGTCCGATTCGTAATATATCTTGTCGAAGCCCACGCCAAGCGCCTTGTAGGTCTCGTCAAAGCCCTCGTACACCCAGCTGTTCATGGTTTTCCACAGCTGGCGCACCGCCTCGTCGCCCTGCTCCCATTTCACGAGCATGTCATGCGCCTCTTTGATAAGTGGCGCGTCGACCTTGGCCTTTGCCTCGGCTTGCTCCGCGTCCATGCCGGCCGCCGTGTATTTGGCCTTGAGCGCGGCCACCTCCTCACGGTAGTGCTTGTCGAAAGACACGTAATAATCGCCAATAAGGTGGTCTCCTTTCTTACCTGTTGAGGCTGGCGTCTCTCCATTTCCCCATTTTTGCCAAGCCAACATCGACTTGCAAATGTGTATGCCCCGGTCGTTCACGATATTGGTTTTTACCACTTTGCGCCCGTTGGCCTGCTGTATTTGCGCCAAGCTCCAACCTAAGAGGTTGTTTCGCACGTGCCCCAAGTGCAGGGGCTTGTTGGTGTTTGGCGATGAGTATTCCACCATATAGAGCTTACTGTCGGCCGTGACAGGCGTCTCGCCATAACGATCATTGGCGTTGATATCGTTGAGCAGGCTCGCCCACGCTTGGGGAGATACGACGAGGTTGAGAAATCCTTTCACCACGTTGAAATCTTGCACAGCGTCACAGTCGCGCTTGAGTACCTCGCCTATCTGGCGTGCAGTGTCCTCGGGTTTGGCGTGAGAAACTTTCAACAAGGGGAAAACCACCAAGGTGAGATGTCCCTCAAACGTTGCCTTGGTTTTTTGTAACTGCACCATTTGGGCAGGCACGTCTTGTCCGTAGAGTTGCTGTATGGCTTGACACGCCGCATCGAAGATATGCTTTTCTATATTCATCGTTATAGCTTCCTGTATATATAATATTATAATGTGTGATGCAAATTTACAAAAAAGATTATAGATTATGGGGTGATAGGAGCTTATTTTTGCCTTTATGCTTGTGCCTTAGATTTTCATGCACTATTTTTTCATGTCTCGCATCTGTAGCGCATGTATGCGCAAATTATCATAAGAACCAAACAAATGGTGACAAACTTTATGTTATTCTCTCCTTATTCCATTTTCTCCATAGAGCCAAATAACCCGTATGGAGTTTGTATATCTACGCTTTTTATTATTTTAGTTATACAAAAAAAGATGTTCCAAGAGATGGATATACAAAACATTTATGTAAATTTGTGTACGATTTTTACTTACCAAGCCACCAAGATGACACAAGTATGGCATCAAGCTGGTCGAGGCATCCAATTTGTATCAACCGAATAATATTACAAAACACAAAACTTTTTACTATGAAAACTTTGCAGCAAAAACGTAAAGCCACCTACCATACCATACGAGATTATTGTATGTTAGCCCTCTCTATGATTGTTGGTGCGATTGGTCTTTACCTCTTTTTACAACCCAATCAGATTGCCATGGGCGGCATCGTGGGTATAGCACAAATCGTGAATTGGGGTACGGGTGTACCCGTTTACTACACATATTTCGCCCTCAACTTCTTATTGTTCCTTGTGGCGCTGAAGATATTGGGATGGAGATTTTGCGCCAAGACCATCTTTGCCGTTGTGGTCTTCACAGTTGCTTCCAAGATCTTGGTAATCTTTTTACCCCCTGACTTGCACCTGTTGGCCGACCAAAAGTTCATGGCTTGCATGATTGGAGGCATATTCATGGGTGTGAGCGTAGGGCTCGGATTGTCCAGCGGAGGGAGCACCGGAGGCTCCGACGTGGTAGCGGCCATCGTCCACAAGTACCGTGATGTGTCATTGGGCAGGGTCATCTTGCTGTGCGACATGCTCATTATCACATCGAGCTATGTGGTGTTGCGCGATTGGGAGAAAGTGCTCTACAGTTACGTATTGCTTTTCATCATCGCACAATGCGTAGACTACGTGGTCAACTTGCAACGCCAGAGCGTGCTGTTTTTCATCATATCCGACCATTATCAGGAGATAGGCGAGGCCATCAACAAAATCGCCGAGCGTGGTTGTTCCACGTTACACGGCGAGGGTTTCTATTCCAAAAAGAATATCAAGGTGGTGTTTTGTATCGCCAAAAAATCGGAATCAGCTTTCATTTTCGACCTGATAGACAATATCGACCCCAACGCATTCGTGGCACAAAGCGCCGCCATCGGCGTGTATGGGCAGGGCTTTGACCGGATGAGAAGTTCCAAGAAAATGACATTGGACGACATTAACAAAGAATTAGAAAAATCCATTCCCCATGAAACGTAAATCTTTAGGTTGCGCAGCCCTTGTGGTTGGGCTGCTCTTTCTCGTCATTTTGGCAGGTAGTGTGTATATGTTGTCTTACTCGCTCACGCCCGAGAACAAGGGCATGCGTAGCTACGAGGCCAAGTATGCGCAGATGGAAGCCATCTATCCAGAGTTAAAACCATGGATAGACTCTTTGCGACAGGTCAAGGCCCTGCGCGACACTTTCGTGACCATGCAGACCGGCGAGCGCCACCATGCCATCTTCATACCCGCGCGCCAGAAGAACAATCGCGTGGCCGTCGTGGTGCATGGCTATACAGACAACGCCGTGGGCATGCTCCATTTGGGCTATATGTACAATCACAATTTGGGCTTCAACGTACTGCTGCCCGACCTTCATGCCCACGGCAAAAGCGAGGGCAAGGCCGTGCAGATGGGGTGGAAGGAGCGCCGTGACGTGTTGAGGTGGGTGCTCATAGCCGACTCGCTATTTCGCGACAGCACTGGCCGCGCCAACATTGTGGTACACGGCGTGTCCATGGGAGGAGCCACCACGATGAACCTATCGGGCGACGAGACACCGGCCGCGGTCAAGTGTTTTGTGGACGATTGTGGCTATAGCTCTGCTTGGGACTTGTTCGCCTACCAGCTCAAAGAGCAGTTTGGCTTGCCGCCATTCCCCTTGATGTATACCACATCGACGCTCTGCAAACTGAAATACGGATGGTCTTTTGGCGAGAACTCGCCCATAGACCAAGTGAGAAAATGCCACAAGCCCATGCTCTTTATTCATGGTGGCAAAGACACTTACGTGCCAACGTCGATGGTTTACGACTTGTACCGGGCCAAGGCTGGTGTCAAACGGCTGTACGTGGCACCCGGCTCCGCCCATGCGCAGAGCTACCACGACCACAAAAAAGAATATACCCAAATTGTGAGAGAGTTTGTAAGCAAATACTTCTCAGCCAATTAGCTACCTGTTTTAACAATACAACATGAGCCTTATCACACTTGAAAACCTCGCCATTGGTTACAAAAACAAGGTGGTCAAGAGCGGTCTCACCGCTGAGATAAGAAGCGGACAGCTCACAGCCCTGATTGGCACGAACGGCGTGGGCAAGTCAACGCTGCTGCGTACGATAGCCGCCTTGCAACCCTGCAAAGCGGGACATGTGACCTTCAAGGCTGACGGAAGGCGTGCCATAAGCCTTGACACGCTGACGCCGGGAGAGTTGGCGCGAATGGTATCTGTGGTGCTTACCGAGCGCCCCGACGCTCGGCTGCTCACCGTTCGGCAGGTAGTGGCTATGGGCCGACTGCCTTACACTGGCTTTTTCGGTCGGTTGACCACTGCGGACGAGATGGTTGTGGACAAGACTCTACAAGTAACCGAATTGACACACTTTGCCAATCGGCAGTTCGACGCGCTGAGTGATGGCGAGCGACAAAAGGTTATGATAGCCAAAGCATTGGCCCAACAAACACCTATCATTATCCTTGACGAGCCCACGGCCTACCTTGACTATCCAAGCAAAGTGCAGACTATGGTCATGCTTAGACGCTTGGCCAACCAACTCGACAAGATAGTGTTGCTCTCAACCCACGACCTTGAGCTTGCCTTTAAGCACGCCGACCGCCTTCTCTCATTGCGGCATAACTTGGCCGAGTATCCCAAAGAACAGATGAGCGATTACATTCGCGACCTAAATGGCGAATGTCATTGCATGAGCATAAACGACCAAAGCATTTTGGAAGCAAAATAAATGTAAAATAATAGTCACTAAAAACGTATGGTGCGACATGGGCGTTTTAGGACGGTATTTAGCTATTTTTACGAGCTCCGCATGTCGCTCTTGCCTAAATCGAAACCCCTATTCCATGCGATAAAAGCTTATTCGCGCTCCATTTAAGTCTTAATGGCAGTGTGATAAAGCACCAATGCCATGCCCATTGGTATCTAATCGAAAGGCGAATGATACTTAATGGCAAAACATGCGTAATGTTTTTTGAACACGAAAATAGCAAGAATGGCATATCTGCCTTATTCACAGCACAATAAAAAACATACTCAAAAATCGCGTATTTGCGGCCAAGATGCTTGTCATTTGCAAATACGCGATTTTCAAAAGAGGTTTTGTCATATATTTTCACCTACCATTTTTGCGCTCAAATAGTAAGGTTTCGCTTGGCAAATGTTTTCACTGGATACCACACGGCGAGCCATCCCGCCACTATAACGGTGATGAAAACGAAGAACACGTCCACATAATGCACGCTCACAGGATAGGCATTGACAACGAAAGTGCCATCAGATTTACCCATCTTGACAAAGCCATATTCTTGCTGCAACCAGCACATCAGCAAGCCGAGCAATATGCCCACAATGGCGCCTATGACACTGATGAGGCGTCCCTCGAATAGAAAAATACGGTTGACCTGTTTATCTGTCGCGCCCAAATTGCGCAGGGTGACCACGTCTTTCTTCTTGTCTATGATAAGCATGGATAAAGAACCCACGATATTGAAACATGCCACCACGAGGATAAACGTGAGAAATATGTAGGCCATGAGTTTTTCTATCTGCATGATCTTGAACGTATCGGCTTGTTGCTCAAAACGGTCTTGCACCTTGAATCGCTCTCCGGCTACCCTACGCATATCGGCTTTCACCTGATCGATATCAGCCCCCGGTTTGAGCCTTATCTCCAAAGCAGAAACCATACCGGGCACGCCAAACAGATTTTGAGCAAATCCAAGGCTGGTGAGCATGTAGTTTTTGTCGTACTTGCTTTGGTTCACGGCGAATACGACACCCGACGAAATGAGCGAGTCTACCACAAACCCACCATCCGGATTGGAAAGGTCTAACTGGCCATCACGCTTGGGTGCGTACAGCTTCATAAAATTGGGCCAGTACGATCCAGTGCCAAGAGTCTGCGCCAAGCGTATGCCCGGCGTACCAAATTGCAAGTTGGCAGTGTGCAACTGAAACTCACCATCGCCATAAAGAATCTCGTTGATGTGGGTGAGATCGTCAAAATTGTCATCTACTCCTTTGAGGGTGATCACGGCTTGCTTGTCTTGGTACACAGCCAAGGCTATGTCTTGCACGGTCTGCGTGGCCACTTGCACTTGTGGCATCTTACTAATTTGAGTTAAAACGGGATCGTCGGCAGGCACTGTCTTGCCCTTGAGGGGTGTGACCTTGAGTTGTGGGTCGAAGTTGGTGAAGAAACCAGCCACAAGGTCATGAAAACCATTGAAAACCGATAACACCACTACCAACGCCATAGTGGCGATGGCCACGCCAATAACGGAAATAAGGGATATGACATTGATGGCGTGTGTTTTTTTCTTGGAAAACAAATAGCGGCGTGCCACAAAAAAAGAAAAAGCACGTCCATGACCGCCTCGACGGGATGGCTCAAAGCCTTGGTCGACGGTCAATGGCTGTTTGGTGGAAGAAACTTCTTCGTGCTGTGGGGTGCCTTTCAGGTTTTCCTGACTCATGTTTGTATATATGTTCTATAGTTCAAAAAGCTGCCTGTTGTTTTCCTTGAACCTTTCCCAGTGTACACGTGACAATTGGCAGACTCTATGAAAAGGAGCGTGTGGCAGGCGTCTCAAGAATTTTTGAGCAGGTCGTCGATGTGTTCACTATAGTCCAAACTGTCGTCTATAAAGAACCGAAGTTCGGGTATGATACGCAACTGATTGCGCACGCGCTGGCCAAGTTCGTATCGCACGGTCTTCGAGTTGGCCGTGATATTCTCCAAAAGCTCCTTGGATTTTTCAGATGGGAATATACTCAGGTAGGCTGTACAAATGCTAAGATCCGGACTTATGCGTACGCGCGTGACACTGACCAACACGCCACGCATCTGTCGTGTCTGGCTTTGGAAAATCTCCGCCAGCTCTTTTTGAAGCAGGCGAGCTACTTTATTTTGTTTAGTTTCTTGCATAATATAGTGTTTTTAAAGGATTATAGGCGTTTTCCAGAATATGGCAAATGTGAAATTTTTACGATTGTTCGGAATAGAAATTTAGGGCAGTGTTATGGGCCATGGCTACATAGGGCTGCCCCCCTGCGAGCTATTCGAGGTCAAGATGCCCCACGCTTACGTCTTCTTTAACGAAGATAGTGGCACGCTCCTTGAACTTATCGGGGTTCTCTGTGGTGAAATATTTGGCAGTCCCCCCCTTGGTTAGTCGTTCTTCTAAAGACTGATGCCTGCTCAAATAGTCTTTCAAGCTCTCGGCCACATATTCGCCTTGCGAGACAATACGAACGTCGGGGCGCACAAATTTCTTGATTTTGGGCATGAGTAGCGGAAAGTGAGTGCACCCAAGGATGATGGTGTCAATATCTGGATCTTGACCCATGAGCTGGTCTATGCGTTTTTTTACAAAATAGTCGGCACCGGGAGAGGAGGCCTCGTTGTACTCCACGAGCGGCACCCAAAAGGGGCATGCCTGTCCCGTGAGCTTGATATTGGGCCATAGCTTGGCTATCTCCAGTTCGTAACTATGGCTTCTCACTGTTCCCTCCGTGGCAAGCAAGCCTACATGATTGTTACGTGTGATGGTGCCAATGATCTCGGCCGTGGGGCGTATGACTCCAAGCACACGACGGTCTGACGCCCAATGGGGCAAGTCGTTTTGCTGAATGGAGCGCAGTGCTTTGGCCGAAGCGGTGTTACATCCCAAAATGACGAGTTGGCAACCCATTCTGAAAAGTTTTTCTACGGCTTGCCTCGTAAAATCGTACACTACCTCAAACGATCGTGCTCCGTATGGGGCGCGGGCATTGTCACCAAGGTATAGATAGTCGTATTGAGGCAACAGACGGCGTATTCCGCTCAGTATGGTAAGCCCACCATAGCCTGAATCGAAAACGCCAATGGCTCCATTTTTTTGTATGGGCAACGCTTGGAACATGCTGTCGTTTTTGGTGGGTTAACGCATGGCGGCACTTACGGCTTCCGTCACATTCTCGCCCATTTCTACATTGATATAGGGCACCGCGTTGTTGTCAGTGTTAAGGATAAAGGCCAGGCCTTTTTCCTTGCCAACGATGAGAATAACATGTGCGAGTTTCTCTCTCAAAGGCTTGTAGGCTTCGGTTTCGGCTTTTGCCAAAAGGCGCTGGGCCTCTTTCTTGAAGGCAATGTTTTTTTCCATGAGTTCTTGCAACTCGGCTTGGCGTTTCTGGCGGATGGATGGCGCGAAATCTCGCTGTCCCTCCAAGAAATCCTCGTATTTCTTGTTGAACTCCTCCTCCACTCGCTTCATCTCGGCATCGTATTTTATACGCAAATCTTCAAGATTGCGATGCGCCAAGGCATAACCGGGCATGGATTGCAGGGCCGTTTGATAGCTTAAATACCCAAAACGGAAACTCTGCGCCTGCTGTCTTGACATGGGCATGGTTTGGGATGCCACGTTGATATCTTGCGCCATAGCGCACAGAGTTGCTGTGACAAGAAATAAGGATAGGAACAGTTTTTTCATTGTGGATAATTACTTTGTGAGATTGAGCAATAAAATTGATAAAAAGTTAAATGGTCAAGATGCCAATGGATGTCACCTTGCGTCAGTGGCTTCTATTGGCATTCTTGGCTTCTTAACTTAGGTTGGCTTAACGCAATGCGTTACTTCATCTTGGTGAGCTCTGCTTGAACCTTGGAGGTAACGTCTTCCACGTTTGTACCAGTGTAAATGGCTACACCCTCCTCAAAGATATAGGTATAACCGCCAGTCTTGCCAACATTCTCGATAGCGCTTCGCACTTTGTTGATAATGGGCTGCATCTTGTCTTGCTGTGCCTTCTGAAGGGCTTTTTGATTGTCCATCTGTGTCTGTTGGTACTTTTGGTAGAGCTGCTGCAACTCTTGCTCCTTGGATTTTTGGGCGGTTGCGTTCATCGTGCTCTTACCTTTATCATACGCCTCGGCTTGGCGCTGCAACTCGTCTTGCATGGTCTTCAACTCGTTCTCGTACTGTTTGGCCGTGGCCTCAAGCTCGCCATTGATCTTTGAGATTTCAGGCAATGCCTGCATGATGGTATTGGTATTAACCTTACCAAACTTTTGTGCGAACGTAGCCAAAGGTGCCATCAGCATCAACATTAAAATAAGTTTTTTCATTTCGTTTTCTATTGTTTAATTGTTAATTGTTCTATTTTAAAACAGGATATAGTCAACTTATCCCTGTCGCCTTTATTATTGTTGTTTTGAAAATGTCGGCTCATTTGCCGTAGCCCAATTTGTCCAACACCTCGTTGGATATGTCTATTTTGGGTGAGCCAAAGATGATCGCGGTATCCGAAGCACGGTCGAGTACCAAGCTGTAACCACGTAGGTCGGATATTTCCTTGACCGTGTTGTATATCTCTTCTTGTATGGGGGTCATCAAGCTTTGACGCTTTTTGAACAACTCTCCTTCTGGCGAGAAATACCTTTTCTTTAGTTCAGCGGCTTGCTTCTCCTTGGCCATGATCTGCTCTTGCTTAGCTTTTTTCTGCTCTTGCGAGAGAAACACTATCTCGTTTTGATAGTTTTTGTACATCGTGGCAGCCTCTGTGTTGAGGGCCTCAACCTCCGCCTGCCATTTCTTTGATATTTGATTGAGCTGCTCATTGGCACGCTCGTACGCAGGAATGTTTTTTAACACATATTCCATGTCTATGAGGGCGAACTTCTGAGCGTTGCCCTTGATGGTGCCAAAGGTGAGCGTCAGCGTGAGCAAAAATACTTTCGCGAGCACTCCTGATATTGTTTTGTTCATTGTTTTTTTCATCATGCTATAGTTTTAAAGTGCCTATGTTCCTTTTAAGACGAGCGTTCGAGCCACATAGTTACGCATACGTTTGGTTTTACTTTTTATTAACATGTCATCGCATCATGCTCCCACGCCATGAATTATGGTCGGCCTTGGTACAGTGGCAGGCATTTGATGGACTCAAGCTAACAGAGTCAAACCACCGTGTCGACGATGAATTGTTAGAACTCTTGGCCAAGGATGAAGTGGAATTGGCTGCCACCTATCTTGCCACTGGACACTTTGTCGAAACCGTATGCCCAATCAATACCCATCAATCCGACCATCGGGAGGAAGATTCTCACACCCACTCCAGCAGAGCGTTTCATGTCGAACGGGTTGAACTTGTTTGTTTCTGTCCATGCGTTTCCACCTTCAAGGAAGCTGAGCGCATATATCGTGGTATTGCCAAGCATGAGCGGATAACGCAATTCGAGGGTGAACCGGTCGTAGGCATAGCCCCCGTTGCCCGTCGTTAGTGACCCATTCTCATAGCCACGAAGCCCTATGGTCTCTGTGGCGTAGCTTGAAGAGTAGCCGCTCATGCCGTCGCCACCCATGTAATATGTCTCGAATGGGCTCTTCTTATACTTGTTGTAAGAGCCAAGAATACCCAACTCGACACGAGTCATGAGCACCAAACACTTCTGCGAACTGGTCAGTGCCGTGAATGTACGAGCCTTGAATTTCCACTTGTGATACTCTATCCAGCGGTATTTCTCTTGTTGCTCTTTTTGGAAATTAGGCGAATAGGGATTGTTGGCAAGGCTCTTATAGTCTTTGTTGTCCCACTTTGACCATGGCGGTGTTATTGTAGCGCTGGCCGTAAACTCCGACCCACGTCGTGGGAACAGTTGGTTGTCGGTAGACGATCGGTTCAGCGAGATACTCAAATTAAGACTGTTAGAGCTTCCCGTCGACATCATAAAATACTTCCAATTCTTCAGCATGTAACGAGTGAAAGACAATTGAAGCGAGAGCATGAAATAGTCATCGGGCCATCTCAAACGTTTTCCCCACCCCAAATTGGCACCGAAGAGTTTTAAGTATTTATCCGGGTCGTAATAGTTCTCATAGTTGGTGTAGTTGTAACCATAGCTACTACTGCCCATCATATAAGAGTAATAGCTGTTGTTCCAAGCCTGATTGTAGAAATTGCCCGATATGTCAGTCATCTTGGAATAGTACACTCCGAGGGACAATTGGATTGGTCGTTTACCCCCAAACCAGTTGGTGGAGTAGCCGGCGTTATAGCTTTGATAGTACGAACCATTGGTTTGAACACCAAGAGACAGCTTTTCGCCGTCGCCAATAGGCAAGATGCCGCGATGCTCCTTGTTCTTGTTAAAGAGATTGGCCATGGAGAAATTGTTCAGCGTGAGGCCAACTCGCCCAATGACGCCAGTCTGTCCCCAACCCAAGGAGAACTCCACTTGGTCGTTAGACTTCTGCACAAGGTTCCAATTTACGTCCACAGTGCCGTTCTCTATATTTGGAACCACATCGGGCGAGACCTTTTCCGGGTCAAAATGCCCCATGGAAGCCAGCTCTCGAGCAGACCTCATGAGGGCTTCTCTCGAGAACAAATCGCCTGGCTTGGTGTGCAACTCACGGCGCACCACATTTTCATACAGGCGGTCATTGCCATTTATTCGCACGTGGCTCAAGTGCGCCTGAGGCCCCTCGACGATACGCATTTCGAGGTCGATGGAGTCGCCCACGATATTCACCTCGGTAGGTTGCACATTGGAAAACACGTATCCATTATTATAGTATAGGTTGTGCACGGCATCATCATCCTCGTTAATGCGCTTGTTCAAGAACTTTTGATTGTACACGTCGCCAGCCCTCATGCGTAGCACATCGTTCAGGAAATTAGAGTTGTACACCGTGTTTCCCACCCAGTGTATGTTCCGAATGAAGTATCGCTGTCCCTCATCCACTTTCACATAAACGTTTACATGCCGATCGTCGGCGTTCCACACGCTGTCTTTCAAGATAACAGCATCGCGATAACCCAACTCGTAATATTTGTTGATAAGTTTTTCTTTATCCTCCTTCCAACGCTCTGGGGTAAACTTTTTCGTTTTCAAGAACGATGACAGTTTGCCCGCCTCGTGGGTCTTTGAGAACACGCCCTTGGTGAAGAGCCTGCCTTTTATCTTGGCATCCTTGAGGTGTTCGTTACCCTCTATAATAATATTCCTGACCTTGATCTTTTGTTTTTTGTCGATTATCACGTCAAGTATCACCTGATTTTTAGCCGTGACATCCTCACGTTGCTGTATGTCTATATCAGCATTTTGAAAGCCTTTGTCGTCAAAATACTTCTTGGCGAGGATTTTCGCGCGGTCTATCATGTTGGGGGTAATCTGCCCACCTTTGATCATTCCGAGCTTTTTTTCCATGTCCTCGCGCTCGCTTTTCTTCAAGCCAATATAGTTGATTTGCGACACTCGGGGTCTTGGTTTCAAGGCTATATGCAGGTAAACCTTGTCGCCCACCAACGAGTCGGCAGAGATTTGCACGTCCGAGAACAGGCCATGCTTCCAATATCGCTTCACCGCCTCGGTTATCTCACTGCCCGGCAACGTGATGTGTTGTCCAACGGCAAGTCCGGAAATACTTGTGAGCATGTAATCCTCGTAGCCGTCCATACCGCTAACGTTAAAGCCGCCAATAACCGCATTTCGTGGCGTTCCTGCGTAAGTGATGTCCGGAAAAACTATTTTGTCTTGAGCTTTCACGCCTGCGCAGCAAGCCATAGCGATGACAGCCGCAAGTATACTATTCTTGTTATAGTGCATGATATATAGGTGTTAGGTCTCAGGTGATGGTCGTTTGTAACTGGCGCAAGCACCTATTATACCTTTATAATCTTGTTCTCATTATTTATTGTTAGTCGAGAGTTCAGCCTGCGCCTCTGTTTTTCCGAAGCGTCTCTGCCGTTTTTGATAGTTGGCGATGGCCTCACGCAGGTCTTCCTCGCCAAAATCAGGCCAGAATGTATCACAAAAATACAGTTCGGAATAGGCTATTTGCCAAAGCAGGAAATTTGAGATTCTCAGTTCTCCACCCGTCCTGATGAGCAACTCAGGGTCTGGCATGAAGTTGGTTGCCATGTGGCGGCTCACCGCCTCCTCGGTTATATCATCGATATTCATTTCACCATCCTTGACCGACTGAGCTATATCTCTCACGGCCTTGGTGATTTCCCAACGCGCGCTATAGCTCAAGGCCACCACCATTGTCATGGCGGAGTTTTGGGCGGTATGCTCCATTGTCTCGCGCAATTTGTCTTGCACGGGCTTGGGCAAACGCTCCATCTCACCCACAACTTGGAACCTTACGTCGTTCTTCATAAAGATCTCGTCTTCCAAAGAGCTTAGCACGAGCCCCATGAGCGCGCTTACTTCGTCTTCGGGTCTGCTCCAATTTTCTGTCGAGAAAGTGTAAAGGGTGAGGTATTTCACTCCCAATCGGGTACACTCAGAGGTGATGCGACGCACGGTGTCAACGCCAGCCTGATGGCCGAAGCTGCGCTCCCTGCCTCGCTCTGCAGCCCAACGCCCATTGCCGTCCATGATGATGGCGATGTGGCGGGGTATCCTTGTCATATCGAGTTGTACCATATTTCTATTCCTTATTACATGTTGTACACTTGGGCATGAAACTATAGCTCACGGTAAGCGTCAGCGCGTGGTAGCAATCGGTGTTCTTGAACAATCCTCCACTCTCCACATGGTAAGGATCTTTCACACCGTCTATCTTGTCGGTTTGGGCAAAATGGATACCCCACTCCACCCCCACGTTCAGCCGACGCACCATCTTGTATTTCACACCGAGCCCCAATGGCACGTTCATGGCCACCACGCTCTTGCCCGCTTGGGCTATGTACGTAGTGCCGATGCCCGCGAAGACAAACGGCGTGAGCCGCTTGGCGCCTCTATAATCGCGCCCCGTGCCATAGGGCCAAAAATTGTACTCATAGGTCAAACACATGTCATACAGCGTGTTGTCAAACGTATAAGGTGCGTTGGCAAACTCTGGATAGAATGTTCTCGCATTGGCCGATGAGCCTTTCATTTTGCCACATGCCACGTTCAGTTTGAGCGCCATGTATGGGTCTATGACATATCGTCCCAACACGGTGGCACATGGTTGGAGGTTTTTTACAAGGCTACCGTTGAAGTCTCCAAGGTATCCAGCCATGCCAACTCCTGCCCCAATCTCCATGCGATATTCAGGATCGTCCTGCGCGCTCAGCGGAGCGGCAGCGCCCATCGCCATCATAAAGACCAGCAGGAGCATTCTCATCATTTCGTGAACTCCGTTTGGTTTTGCTCCCATCCCAACCGGGCGAGCCGTCCATTCCATACGGTCGGCTCGCCGTCCTTGGTGATGTATATGATATTTTTATCGTCGCGAGCCATACTGAACGGCCGCGCAGACTTTCCGAACGTCTTGGGCAGGTCGTACACTTTCTTGCCAAGCCATGTCAAACCCTCGTCCTTACTGAAATAGAACTTATTGAAATGGCCTCCCAAAGCCAGCAGCCCGCCATCATATCCTATCACTTGCAGGTTGGCAAGCGCGGGCAACTCCAGCTTATTATAGTCGTCTGGGGGGTAGTAAGCCCACGGCTGCTCTTGTGAGTTTTTAGCGTTTTCCTCCACCTTTCGCCATATTTTGGTCTTGCCATCGCGCGTTCCTATGATAAACAGATTATAGGTTTGGCGGTTTATATTCGACGCTACTACTATAAAATTGACATTCTCCGTCGGCAAGTTGTCAGGAGAGTCGTCTAACGTAGCCACTTTCCACGTTGAGCCTTCATTGTCAGAAACCACAATGCCATCAGCCATCAAAGCGTACATTTTTTTATCGCTCGCTCCAATCAGCCGTTCCAGTTGCGCTCCCACGCCCACCTTGTGCCAGCTTGTCCCATCGGCAGACCTTGTCAGCTTGCCCTCGTCGAGCAGATACAGATAGTCGCCCATGGCCACGACATTCTTATAGGCCGAACCAGAGAACGTGGCGTCAAGCTGCTGAAAATTGCCGTTCACACCCTTCCAAACTTTGGTTTTTCCATCTTTCACGCCAAACAAGAAGACATCGCCACGGCGTGTCACCAACCTGCGACCGCTCACGCCCGCAAGGCTCTCCGCGCCAGAGTGGCTCCACGTCAGTTCCTCGCCGGTTTGACGATGCACGTTCACCTTGAGCGCATACTCCCTGTACGCGCTGGCGTTGGTGTTGTACACCCACAACTTATGAACCCGCGTCAGGTCCAAAGAGTCTTTTGGATTGTAATACACTATGCTGTCCTTGCCTGTCTTGGATGCCATCATCAGCACCACGGCCCCACCGTTCTTGGTGGCGATAGCGCAAATGGCCTTGGACGCGTCCACTCCACATGGCAGCGAGTCGGGGTTGTAAACCAACTTCCGCACTTGGTCGATATAGAATGAGTGATGCTTGGCGTCATAGCTCGATTTGTACACTGAGTCTGTGACACCATCCTTCGCTATGGTGTGTGTGTATTTGTTGACCGTAGTGATAGCGAATGAAGTCACAGCCGTGTCATTGTAATATCTCACCTCTTCCTCGTTATCCTTAAGACACGAAGAGAGAGAGGCCACGGCTGATGCCATAAGTACACATGACAATAACTTCTTAATCATTGCACGTTTAATTTTGAATTTAGCTGCAAATTTACTTAGAATTATTCAATTTATCATCTATTTTGTTTCTTAATTATGCAAAATATTGATTTGTAGGGGCATTTTTAAGTTTGTTTAGGGTTATCCACTCGGGTTGTGACACCAGCTTTGCCAGGCGTTTTTTGCGCCGCGTTGTTGGTCAGACAGAGCAATATGTCTCCCACTTCCATAGGCAACTGGCCATTAGGCACGATGATACTTTTGCCTCTTTTCACCATCATCACCAACGTGCCCGTGGCTATATTCATCTGCGAGAGCAGGTTGCCGTTGGCAATCATGTCCTCCCGAAGGGTTATCTCATGGAGCTGCGGGCCAAGCTCCTCGGGTATCTCCACGCCAAACTCGTTGCCTGTTTTCTCAATCGGCATGTCCAAACGCAACTTTTTGGCCATCACACTGATGGTGCTTCCCTGCACGATTAACGACACCAAGGTAATGAAAAATACGATATTAAATAGCATATCGGCACCGTCCACCCCATTGATCATGGGGTACGTGGCAAAAATGATGGGTACCGCTCCACGAAGTCCCACCCACGAAATGAAAACCTTGCCGCGCATGGGTATTTTGCGAAAGGGCAACAAACAGATAAACACACTCACTGGCCGTGCCACCAAAATCATGAACACGCTGATAGCCAATGCTAACGGTGCCACCCCCACCAGCTCCACCGGGTTGACCAACAGACCGAGCGTGAGAAAGAGCACTATCTGCAAAAGCCATGTCATACCGTTAAGAAACGTCTCCATCTCTTGCCGATAAGAGAGCCTACTGTTGCCCACCACCAAGCCGGCTACGTACACAGCCAAATAACCATTGCCATGCAGTGTGTCTGTCAGCGTGAAGGTGATAAACACCATGCTCAGCAGCAACACGGGATAGAGCGAGGCGTTGGGCAGGTTGATGCGATTAACAAGAAACACGGCAAACCTGCCTGCACCATAGCCCAAGGCGCCTCCCAAAAGAAACTGCTCGCCCAGTTCGAACAGCAACGTTTGCGCGCTGAAGTCTGCTCCAGAGAGCACCACATTCATCAACGCGATGGTAAGCATGTAGGCCATGGGATCGTTGCTGCCACTCTCAAGCTCCAAAATGGGGCGCAAGTTATGTTTAAGACCAATCTCTTGTGTCCTCAATAGGCTGAAAACCGAGGCCGAATCAGTGGAAGACATCGTGGCGGCCAGCAAAAGCGAGACCATCAGCGACAACCGAGTGTCCATGCCAAACCAAGAGAAGAGCGCGAAAATAAACACGCCCGCAAGTACGGCTGTAAGCACCACGCCCAACGTGGCAAGGACTACGCCGGGAGCCAAGATGGGCTTGATATCCTTGAACTTGGTGTCCATGCCACCCGAAAACAAAATGACGCTCAGCGCTATCATGCCTATGAACTGCGCGTCTTTCGGACTGTCAAACTGCATGCCCATGCCATCGCTTCCAAAAAGCATGCCCGTGAACAGAAACAGCAGCAACGTGGGAATGCCAAAACGATACCCGGTTTTGCTGATAATGATGCTAACCAATACAAGCAACGAGCCAAAGAGAAATATATTTTCGGTAGTGAATGTAAGCATGACAAATAATAAGATGAAAAACTAAAATCGAGATTGTCGACCTTTCGCGCAGCGTGTCAACTGCCTTTACGCCTCGCAAATATAATGAAAATATACCACAACGCCATGTTTTATCTTGCCGTATCATAGTTAACAATATTTAATTACGCTGGTAGACACCACCATACCTCGCCGCCTTTATTGGCTCCATCGTGAGTTATTCCTCCACGCTCGCGGTTGCCAACGGGACCGACGGGAAACGGGCATCACACCCCACGCCATCTCATAAATTGCGGTCACACGGAGTGCCGTAGAAGCATCGTCACGCATGGCATCTAACATGGCTGTCACGATCATCCACGGCGCCATAACCAAGGGTGATCGTATTTCGGGTGGTCGCAAAACCACCTGAGCACCATTCGCTTACGCTGGGTACATCATTCACCTGGCATCGTTGACGCTTACATCCATTTTTATCACTTGTAAAAACGTTGAAAAAATCTAACAAAACACCGCTCACAATTCGCCTATTCGCGAGCGAGAGGCTCCCTGTGCGAAAATAGGCAAAAAATAAGCGATTTTCGCAACACGCTATCACACAACATGTTGCAATCTTTATTAAGAAATTTTCTGAAAACGGACCACTTCACGATTTGTCTTAAGTACTTAATCGTCTCTCGATTAGGCTCTAAACGCAAACCGATTGAGACCTAAACGCAATGCCTTTAACGCTCACACGCAAGACGAATAGATACCAATGGCGTCACGAAGCTGCGGCGAGCCACTCGTCATGGCAAAGAAAACATCAAATCTTTCCTCTTAATCGCTGTAGAACACGCCAATCGAACGTACCTTTTTTTGTGATTTTTTATATACAGTTTGACAATATTTATGGATTGGAAAAATATTAAAAAAGTGCATGTATAACATATTTTTCTTACTTTATTTGATAATAATATGATAAGGAAGCAATGCCATCATGTCTGTTCCTCAACTACTATTTTATCGTGGTGTAATAGATTTATTTTTGTGATTTTCCTTTGAAAATCATGTTATTTGCATTAACTTTGCATATATTTTATATCTTGGTGAAAGATAAAACTTGTGTTAATCTTTGACAAACACCGATGAAAGCATAAACCCAAACTAAGAAAACGACAAATGGACTATAATTTTAAGGAAATAGAAGAGAAATGGCAACAAAGATGGGTGCAACGCAAAACATATCATGTGAACGAAGACAAATCCCGTCCTAAATACTATGTTCTGAACATGTTTCCCTACCCATCGGGGGCTGGATTGCACGTGGGGCACCCACTGGGATATATCGCCAGCGATATTTACGCGCGTTTCAAGCGGCAACAAGGATACAACGTGCTCAACCCAATGGGGTATGACGCGTACGGATTGCCGGCCGAGCAATACGCCATACAGACGGGGCAGCACCCGGCTGTCACCACGGAACAAAACATAAATCGTTATCGCCAACAGTTGGACAAGATGGGTTTCTCGTTCGATTGGGATAGGGAGATACGCACTTGTGACCCCCAATACTACCACTGGACGCAATGGGCGTTCCAAAAAATGTTCAACTCTTACTACGACACAGAGTTGCATAAGGCCATGCCTATAGACGTTCTCATGAAGCATTTTGAAACGGATGGAACCAATGGCATACACGCCGCGCAGACCGACGATACCATCGCTTTTAGCGCCGAGGAATGGAATGCCATGGACGAGACTCGGCAAGCCAAGACGCTGATGAACTATCGCATAGCCTACAGGGGAGAGATGATGGTGAACTGGTGCGCCGGACTGGGCACCGTGCTGGCCAACGATGAGGTTGTGGACGGCGTGTCTGAACGCGGAGGATTTCCAGTGGTGCAGAAGAAGATGAGCCAATGGTGCCTCAGGGTGTCGGCCTACGCGCAGCGACTGCTTGATGGTTTGAACACCGTAGAGTGGAGCGACTCTATCACCGAGACACAAAAAAACTGGATAGGGCGCAGCGAAGGCGCTGAGGTGAAATTCAAAATCCAAAAGAACGAGGACGGCACGGCGCAAGAATGTGATACCATCACGATTTTCACCACACGCGCCGACACCATGTTTGGCGTGACGTTCATGGTGCTTGCACCAGAGTCTGACTATGTAAAACAAGTGACCACGGACAGCCAGCGAGCCGAGGTGGAGAGATATTTGGAATACGTGAAGAAGCGCACCGAGGTGGACAGGATGTCTGACCACAAGGTGACTGGCGTGCCCACGGGTGCCAACGCCATCAACCCGCTTACCGGAGAGGCAATACCAATCTACGTGTCTGAGTATGTGTTGGCTGGATATGGTACGGGCGCTATCATGGCCGTGCCAGCCCATGACAGTCGCGACTACGCTTTTGCCAAGCACTTCGGCCTGCCCATCATACCACTGATAGAGGGCGCCGACGTGTCGGAGGAAAGCTTTGACGCCAAGGAGGGCATCGTGACAAACTCGCCCATGAAGGGCAAGCGGAGCACGGACGGATTCTCGTTAAACGGTTTGACGGTGAGTGAGGCGATAGCCAAGACCAAGCAATTTGTGAGCGACAAGGGTATAGGCAGGGTGAAAGTGAACTACCGCATACGCGACGCCATATTCTCTCGACAGCGTTATTGGGGAGAGCCTTTCCCCGTGTACTATGACCACGGGTTGCCCAAGATGATACCTGAGGAGTGCCTGCCTATTGAGTTGCCGGAGATAAAGGAGTACAAACCCACCGAGATGGGCGAGCCGCCATTGGGCAGAGCCGAGCGATGGGCGTGGGACACGAAGAGGAAGCAAGTGACGCTTAATAGTGAGATTGACGAGCGTACGGTATTCCCGATAGACCTCTACACCATGCCGGGATTTGCCGGTTCGAGCGCATACTACCTGAGATACATGGACCCGCGGAACGACAAGGCGTTGGTAGGGAAAGCTGCCGCTCAATATTGGCGACAGGTTGACTTGTACGTGGGAGGTACTGAGCACGCCACCGGACACTTGATATATAGCAGGTTTTGGAATAAATTCTTGTTTGATTTGGGCGTGAGCTTCGAGGAAGAGCCTTACCACAAATTGGTGAACCAAGGCATGATACAGGGCCGAAGCAATTTTGTGTATCGCGTGGAAGAGCTTAGCACAGTGGATAAACCTGTCTTCGTGAGCTACAATCTGCGTGGCGAATACAAAGAGGTGACACCCATACACGTGTGGGTAAACCTCGTGAAGAACGACTTGCTCGACATGGAAGCGTTCAAACAATGGCGACCTGAATACCAAAACGCAGAGTTTATTTGCGAGGACGGAAACTATGTGTGCGGCTGGGCGGTGGAGAAAATGTCGAAATCCATGTACAACGTGGTGAACCCTGACGACATTATCCGCGACTATGGAGCCGACACCCTGCGCCTGTACGAGATGTTCTTGGGACCCGTGGAGGCCAGCAAACCGTGGGATACCAACGGTATAGATGGCTGTTTCAGATTCTTACGCAAGTTCTGGAACTTGTTTTTTGACAACCGCACGGGTGAGTGCTTAGTGGACAATTCGGCACCATCCAAGGACAGTTTGAAAAGCGTGCACAAGCTCATCAAGAAGGTGACGGCCGACATAGAGACTTTCTCATACAACACGAGTATATCTGCCTTTATGATCTGCGTGAACGAGCTGGGGCAGCAAAAGTGTCACAGCAAGGAATTGCTGGAGCTGCTCGTGACCATCATCGCGCCTTTCACACCGTACATAGCCGAGGAATTGTGGGAGCAACTGGGCCACAAGGACAGCGTTTGTGACGCAGAATGGCCGAAATGGAACGAGGCCTTCATGGTGGAAAATGAGATGCAAATGACCGTAAGCTTCAACGGCAAGGCTCGCTTTCAAATGGTATTTGGCGTGGATGACAGTAAGGAATCTATACAGGAACAAGTGATGAAAGATGAGCGAACACAAAAATATATAGCGGGAAAAAACATTGTGAAGACCATCATTGTCCCTAAAAAAATAATAAATATCGTACTCAAATGAACAGTCGTCAACAATTTATCATCGGTGAAGTAAAAGACTATGTGTTCATCACGCTTGGCTTATTGCTTTACACAAGCGCATTTACCATCTTTTTGATGCCCTATGAAATAGTAACGGGTGGCGTTACTGGTATGTCGGCCATCATATTCTACGCGACGGGATTCAAGATAGAATACACGTATATGATTATCAACCTGTCGCTCCTAATCATGGCATTGATAGTGCTGGGGTTTAGGTTTATGATGAAAACAATATATGCCATCTTCGCGCTATACTTCATGCTTAAATACGCGCAAGAGCTTATGCCATTGAACCCTGACGGCTCATTCATCAAGATGTTAGGTGAAGGACAGGACTTCATGTCTATGGTTATCGGATGCTGTTTGACGGGAAGCTCGCTCGCTATCGTGTTTCTGAACAATGGCAGTACAGGTGGATCGGACATCATTGCGGCCGTGGTGAATAAGTACAAAGACCTCTCATTAGGTCAAGTGCTTATCCTCATAGACGTGTTTATAGTAAGCAGCTGCTTCTTTTTTCCACAGTTTGGCGATATGGCACAAAGGGCCCACAAGGTGGTTTTCGGCTTTTGCACTATCTTTATAGAATGTTCCATGCTCGACTTCGTGCACAGCAGGCAACGGCAGTCGGTCCAGTTCATGATATATTCGAGAAAGCACGAGGAGATAGCCACGATATTATCCAAGGAGACCGATCATGGACTGACCATACTCGATGGACACGGATGGTACACCGGTCAAGAAATCAAAGTGATATGCTTGTTGGCTCGAAAGAACGAAAGCCAATTGATATTCAGGCTAATTAAAACAACCGACCCCAACGCTTTTGTGAGCCAAAGCTCTGTCATTGGTGTTTACGGCGAGGGTTTTGAAAATATAAAGGTGAAAATTCCAAAGAAAAGACAAGAGCAAAAAACAGCTCCTCCATTGGAATGATGGACTTATGCCACTTGTCCATCGCCACCATCTCTAAACTTTAAGCGTTAGAATAGATATGAAAATAGTATTCGCCACGAATAATGAGCATAAGTTGCAAGAAATAAGAGAAATACTCGGTCATGAATTTGACATCGTGTCATTGGCTGATATTGGCTGTCACGTGGACATTCCAGAAACGGGAAATACGCTTGAGGAAAACGCGCATCTTAAGGCCGAGTATGTTTTTGACCATTATCACCTTAATTGTTTCGCTGATGACACGGGACTTGAGGTGGAGGCTCTCGGGGGAGCGCCGGGAGTGCATTCGGCACGCTATGCCGATGGAACAGACCACGACAGCGAGGCCAACATAGCCAAATTGCTGCGTGAGCTTGATGGTAAAGCCAATCGCAAGGCTCGCTTCCGGACGGTTATATCGCTTATAACGATGGAGGGAGACAATGCTCTATGTAGTAGGGAATATCAATTCGAGGGCGAGGTGCGCGGCCGAATAGACACTGAAAAACACGGCACAGAGGGCTTCGGCTACGACCCATTGTTCATACCAGATGGCTATGACAAGAGTTTCGCAGAGCTTGGCGAAGAGGTCAAAAATCGAATAAGCCATCGCGCGAAAGCCGTAAGAATGTTAGCAGCGCATTTGAAAGGCATGTGACATGAAACATAATCATATCGTGCTTGTTTCCTGTTTGTCAAGCAATTGCAGCTTTTTTGTATGAAATTGGTAATCATCTGGCACTAAAATCTCTTTATATCTATATATTAAAAGAGATACCAAATTATAGGCTTCGTTACATTGTCTTTTAATGTAAAGCCATTTTTATTCTCAAGCTATATATGTTTCTATATTAGCTTAATTCCACTAAATACCATTGTGTTTTGCCTGTTTATCTTGGCAAGAGATGGAAATAACTTCTGCTTGCCTTGATAAAGCGCGAAAAATGAGCAAATTATCAGACTACCAATAATCAAAATAAAAGCCATCTACCTCATTCAAAAACGTGGGAGATGGCTTTTATTGATATGATGCACTTTTTGGAAAGAAGTGCGTTTAAACTATCATAGCATTGACTTATACAGTCTGTGCTACTGTAGTTGCTTCTTGACTGTGCAGGCGATTCTGTATCTTTTTGCCCATCACGAGATATGCGATGGGAGATGCTATGAAGATAGAGCTCAATGTTCCGAACACTACACCTAACGACATGGCAAAGGCAAATGGCTGAATGCTCTTGCCACCAAGGAACAAGATACAAAGCAACACGATCAACGTTGATAGCGAGGTGTTGATTGTACGAGCCAAGGTTTGGTTGATAGAATCATTGAATAGTATCTGGATATCCTGCTTGGGATGTAGCTTTAGGTTTTCTCGGATACGGTCGAATACCACCACTTTGTCATTGATTGAGTAGCCGATAACGGTCAGCACAGCACCAATGAAAGTCTGGTCGACCTCAAGCGAGAAAGGTAACAAGCCTTGCAGCAACGAGAATAAACCAATAACGGTGAGGGCATCGATAGTCAATGCCACGGTGGAACCCACAGAGAACGCCACGTTACGGAAACGAAGCAATATGTAAAGGAAGATGCCTATCAAAGCTATGAGCACACTGATGATAGCTCCGTACGTCACATCCTTGGCTACAGAGGGTCCTACCTTGGATGAGCTTATAATGGAACCTCCCTGCCTAATATCAGGATTTTTGAAATCGTTAACGCTCTTTTGTGTCACCAATCCCGCGTTTTTCAATCCTTTATAGAGCATCTCCTCCGTCTCATCGTCCACGGTAGGGCTGTTAGACTCTATCTTGTAGTTGGTCGAGACACGAATGGTCTTGTTATCGGTACCCAGTGACAATGCGCTGGTAGTGGCCTTGGGGAAAGTTTTTGTCAATACATCGCGCACTTGTTCGGGCTGGGTGTTTTTCTCGAATACAATGACATAGTTGCGACCACCGGTAAAGTCGATACTCTTGGCAAGGCCTCGAACGAGGAAGCTGCCACAGAATACAACCACGGCAACAATAGCTACCGTAAAGGTGGTTTTATACATTGACATGAACTTAAAGTCAGTACCTTGCATCAAATTCTTGGAGATGCCAGTCCAAAATTTGAGGTTTTGCCACTTGTCTTTGTTCAGTTTGTACTCGTAAACGAGACGAGTGAGATAAACTGCGCTAAAGAATGAGCAAACAATACCGATGATCCATGTTGTGGCGAAGCCGCGGATAGGACCTGTACCAAACACGTAGAGGATGACACCGGTTATCAATGATGTCAAGTTGGAGTCGAAAATAGCTGAGAATGCATTGCTATATCCAGCGCTGATAGCTTGTTTCATGCCCTTGCCGGCACGCAATTCTTCTTTTATGCGTTCGTAAATCAGCACGTTGGCGTCTACTGCGGTACCAAGGGATAGCACCATACCAGCGATACCCGACATGGTGAGCGCGGCTTGAAAAGACGTCAGAATTCCAAGCGTGAAAAAGACATTGACAAGCAATGCGCCCACGGCGATTGAGCCAGGAATCATGTTATACATGGCGAGCATGTAGATGATAAGCAACACAAAGGCTATAATGAATGATATAATACCTTGCTGTATGGATTGCGCTCCAAGCGTAGGACCAACCACTTCTTCCTGTACGATGTGAGCAGGAGCAGGCATACGTCCTGACTTCAAGGTGTTAGCCAAATCTTTAGTGTCCTCCACAGTGAAGTTACCACTGATGGACGATTGTCCGCCGGATATTTCTCCGTTCACTCGCGGAGCGGAATAAACTACGCCATCAAGCACAATGGCGATGGCTTTTCCTACGTTGGCCTTGGTCAACTCGGCCCAACGCCGGGCGCCTTCAGAGTTCATTGTCATGCTCACCTCTGGTTGGCCAGTAAGATGATTAAACTGGTCTGACGCCTCCGTCACCACACCACCCTCTAATGGTGCACGGCCATTGGTGGTCGTAATCTTGAGGGCATGCAACTCAAATATGTTTTTTGCGGAGATGCCATCGGCTGGTTTCGCGCTCCAAAGGAGTTTCAAATCGGTTGGCAACACTTGCTTGGCGAGCTCGCTATAGATAATCTTGTTTATATTCGCGGTGTCTCTAATGCTTGCGTATCCCACCACGCTAAGACTCTGACCACCTGTTGTTTGCAGCATAGCGAGCAGTGGATGCAGTTTCTTAGCTTGCTCCAACTGGGCGTCGGGCGTAGTATTTATATCCTGTTTTTTGGTCTTTTTCTTGAGTTGGAACTTGGGTTTGGCTGTTGTTGCAGCCACCGTGTCTTTGGTTTCCACCTTGGCAGAGTCTACCACATCTGAAGAAGCGTTGTCTCCATTGGCTAATCGCGTATCTAATTGTGTAAGATACGGAATTATCTCTGCTGCGTTAAAGGTCTCCCAAAACTCCAAATTGGCACTACCTTGAAGCAACTTGCGAATACGTTCCGGCTCCTTGATGCCAGGCATTTCCACCATGATGCGACCTTCCGAGCCTTGCACTTTTTGAATGTTGGGCTGAACCACGCCAAACTGGTCGATACGAGTACGCACCACTGTGAAAGAGTTGTCGATGGCCGATGTAACCTCCGATCTCAGCACTTTTTCCACTTCGCTATCAGTGCTTGTGGGCGATACTTTGCCTTGCAACTGCTGCGTGGCAAACACTTCCGCTAATTTACGTCCTGGAGCATTCTTGTGATAGGCGTCGATAAACAGCGAGATGAAGTCACCTTGCGTTGTCTCAAGCTCTTGGCGCGCTTCTTTCATGGACTTGGTGTAGGCTGCGTCGGTCTTATGATCGGCGAGCATATCCACTACGTCGGGTACGGAAACCTCGAGGATAACGTTCATTCCACCTTTCAAGTCCAAGCCGAGACCAATTTGTGTTTCGAGACACTTCTGATAGCTGTAAATTCCCAAATACTTCACGGAATCTTTATAATCCTGTTGCGCAATGGGGTCGCCGAGCTTGGCAGCCTGCTTGTCATAATATCTCGTGGCAAACGAGAAAGACAAATAAAAGATGCTTGCAAGCGTCAGTAAGACGGCGGTTACAATTACAATTCCTTTGTTTTGCATTTTATTGTTGATATTTATTTTCTATTGTTTCACTTTGATGATGCACAAAGATATTTTGCATAGATGACATGCAAAGATACTACTTTTTCACTTTTTAAGCAAGATTAAGGTCTTATTTATTCATTTTTTACGGTTTATGGCGTTTTTTCAGCCAGCAGATGATAGGATAATGGTCGGATGTCTTGATTTTATTGTCCACCCGACAGACAACTGGCTCAAAATGAGCCGAGCACATAATATTGTCTATTCTAAAATAAAATCCGTTGTGATGATAGCTGATACCTGGCCCGTTTCCAGCCTCCACATAGCAGTCGGTTAGTTCCTTGGCGATGGTTCTACGAGCGTATGAGATAGGGCTGTCGTTAAAATCACCGCACAAGATGACCGGCATGTCGCTGTGATAGGCCACATAGCGTGCCACGGCTTCTGCTTGTCGGGCTCGTATAGACATAGCCTTGCCGAGCTTGTTGATGAGCGTTTTGGATGTCAGCCCTGCCGTATCCACTTTCATCTCACCTTTCATCATCGTTTTAAATCGGTCTTTGTCCTCCACTGTCAACCCCGTGGTTTCTAAATGATTGTTCACCACTAACACCTCCTCCCCATTTACCATCAACTTAAAAGCGGCACTCAAGTTGCCCTTAGATTCGTACATGATACGTTCCTTTGAAAGAATTGGGAACTTGCTGTAAATAGATATACAGTTGCCAGCTTGGTGCATGGCGGTGTCTTGATACTGGTAAATGGGGTTGAGCACCGAGTCAACCTTGGCTTTTTTTATTTCCGTAAGATTCGATTCTTGCAGGCAAACGATATCCGCATCTTGCTCCTTTATATATTCCAGTATGGGGTTAGGCTTGCTTCCCGGGGTCTCCCATCCTGCAAATAGCCATACATTGTAAGACAGCACCTTGATGGCATCGCGGGGTGGTGTATGCGTAATGTTGAGTGGACAGTATATCCTAATCGGTGCGTAGCACAGCAAAAATCCAGCAAATGGAATAATCGCCCTCCTCGTTTTAAAAACTATCCAAAACACGAGAAACGCAAAGTTGAGTATCAAGAAAACAGGAAACGCCAGCCCTCCCTTGCTCAAGATGGGGAACGACGTGGGATCGAGCCTATCCGAATAGCCCATGGCAAGCATCACGATAATAGTGACAATATTTGCCCCGGCTATAGTTTGCAACGTAAATGTTTTCAGTTTTTTGATCATTTCTTGCTTTGGTCAAAGAGCGTCTGTTTTTCCTCTTTGCTCAAACTGTCGTACCCACTTTTCCTTATCTTGTCGAGAATACGGTCTATTTCTTCTTGCGTGGCTTGTTTGCGAGCGTTATAATCCCAGTCAGAATTGCCCGTGTCGTGATAACGGGAGTCATTGCCGAAAGAGCGATTTCCACCTCGTTGTTCCCACTTCGACTTCAAATTGTCAAAAAACGAGGTGCCGTTGCTACTGTTATAGTAATTTTCAGGATGCTTCTGCCAATAGCGAATGAGAAAAAATCCGAATATCATGCCGCCCAAATGAGCCAAATGGGCCACGTTCGAATTGGACACAGCCATTGCCGAGAATAGTTCCACGACTATGGCTCCCATCACCATCCATTTGGCTTTGATGGGGATAGGAATGGGTATAATGAACATCTTCTCGTTTGGAAACATCATGCCAAAAGCCAATAACAGCGCATATATGGCTCCCGACGCTCCCACAGTGGTGAGATTGTTGAGCTGATCGCCCAACTGGCGCATCACCGAGAAAGACTCGACGATGCCCAACGACTGCTGTGCGTCGAGCATAAAATACACATAAAAAAATTGTGCTATCTCTTGCATGACACCCGCGCCAATACCGCATAAAATGTAATAAAAAAGGAATCGCTTCTCGCCCCACGTTCTCTCCACCACCGATCCAAACATCCACAGCATGAACATGTTTAAGATAATGTGTTCCCATCCACCGTGCATAAACATGTAGGTAACCAATTGGTAGAGATGAAAGTCAGACGCCATGAAGAAGTGTAGGCCAAGCACATAGTTCAGATCGATGCCCCATACTTGTTGTGCCACAAGCAGGCCGACAAATGCCAAGACATTAATGATAAGCAAATTCTTGGTGATAGGTGGAATTTTTAGCATATATTTGAAATATCGTTCTAAATCGTTTACAATTGATGCAAAATTACAAAAAAACTCCGTTAGTTTATCATAAAGCAAGCTATTTACGGCATTTTTTAAGTTTGTGTATAACTTTTCTATCTTTTTTTTTTGAATTGTGAAATGAATAGCCTATATTTGCGAGTAAATAACAAATTATCCTACGATTATATCCATTTTAATAACAAATATTATGAACAAGTCAGAATTAGTTAAAAAGATTGCTGATGCTGCTGGTTTGACCGCTGCAGACGCAAAAAAAGCCCTTGATGCCACAACATGTGCAATCAAAGAAGCCTTGGTAGCTGGAGAAAAAGTACAGCTTGTAGGTTTTGGTACTTTTGCCACCAAAGAGCGCCCCGCACGTCAAGGTGTCAATCCTGCTAACGGTAAAAAGATTCAAATCGCTGCCAAGACAGTCGTTAAGTTCAACGCAGGTTCTGAATTTGAAGAGGCTGTAAACAAATAATGTAAATTTATTTTGCAGTTATAAAAAAAGGTCTACGCCATGCGTAAACCTTTTTTTTATGGGTTGTCATGAGATCTTTCTCATCATTTTGGCTGCTTGCCTATATAGGCCAAGATACCCCCATCCACATAGAGCACGTGTCCATTCACGGCATCAGAGGCTTTAGAGGCCAAGAAAACTGCGGGGCCACCAAGCTCAGCTGGGTCAAGCCAACGACCCGCTGGGGTCTTTGCGCAGATGAAACTATCAAATGGGTGACGGCTGCCATCAGCCTGACGCTCGCGCAGCGGAGCCGTCTGCGGTGTGGCGATGTAACCCGGGCCAATGCCATTGCACTGTATGTTGTACTCGCCATACTCTGAGCAGATGTTGCGCGTGAGCATCTTCAATCCACCCTTCGCTGCCGCGTAAGCCGATACCGTCTCACGTCCCAGCTCGCTCATCATCGAGCAAATGTTGATGATTTTACCCTCCTTGCGCTCCATCATCTCTGGCAGCACGGCAGAAGAGACAATGAATGGGCCCACCAAGTCTATGTCTATCACTTGCTGAAACTCCTCGCGCTTCATCTCGTGCATGGGTATACGCTTGATAATTCCGGCGTTGTTCACCAGAATGTCTATGTTACCTACCTCCTTGTGAATGCGCTCCACGAGTGCCTTCACGTCATTTTCCTTGGTCACATCGCACACATAGCCGGTCACGTTGGCTATGCCTGCCTCTTTGTATGAGGCCATGCCTCGATCCACGAGGTCCTGGTTAATGTCGTTAAAGATAATGTGGTCAATGCCGGCGGCCGCAAAAGCCTTGGCGATGTTGAAACCAATACCATAAGAAGCGCCCGTGATCCAAGCGTTCTTACCTTTCAGTGAGAAAATGTTTAAGTTGTCCATTTTTATTATTTATTAAGGGGATTAATATAGTTTTGCAAATTGTAATCTCAAGTTTGTTATCCCGAAAAATTCTTTGTCGCCATAGTCGACGCTCTCCTCGCCCTTTGGCTAAACGAACGTATAGTAGCGGCGTCCGCCACGCCGTGTACGCTCCATTCGGCCTCGGGCCCCGCGTTGAGCACGCCCATTTCCCCAAAGCGCGCGAAACGACCGGTTTTCAGCGTGTCAATGCGATCTAATGGCAGCGGATATCCCATGGATACGGCGTCTCAAACAATCATGCGGTGGTATATCGAGTACACCATGTTCATCTCGTTTTGCGCAGAAAGTAGTTCTATCAGAGAGTCTTGGCATAGTCTTTTAGTATCATAGTGCTTCGTGTCAGCGAGATTTGCCGCGTAGCGAAGATATAGTTTGTTATCATAAAGTGTTTGCCTTCGTCACTTTGCAAAGTTAACGATTTATTTATGATAAAGACTATTTATATTGTAAAACTTTCTTTCAGCATGCGATTGTTATGATTAATGAATGTTAATTATAAAAATCTTTCACACCTATCTCACGTATATGACACATAAAAAAACCGCTCAGGGCTATGTGGCTCGAGCGGCTTATGGTGTAAACATTATACCACCGTGTTTTGCAAGTGGCTTAAAGATCGGCTTTCCACACGCCATGCAGGTTGCAATACTCACGCGCGCAAACCTTTTTAGCGTCTGTCTTAAACTCGGCCACAGGTTTGTCGTTGGGGGTGAGATATTTGCGCAACACCTCAGTTTCTGTCATCAGCTCTATCCACTGTATATAGTGTTCCTCAGTCATGGGATGCTCCACCGAGCCTACCGTTACACGATAACCACCTTCGATAGCCTCTATAACAGGCACATGCTTCTCTTTGGCTGCGTCTACAGTGTTTTCGGTCATTGCTTTCCAGTCACCATCAAGGTTTAGTTCGCCAGCAACCATCACCTCAACCATACTACCGGTTTTGGTATTCTTGTAAATGTCGTTTCTTTTTGCCATAGTGTTTAAATTTTCATAATGTTATATTGCAAAAATAGTTTTTATTTCTCATTTACGCAAACTATTCGTGATAATAAATTATATTAAAATGAAATATTTGTAATTTTTGTAATATTGATGGGGTATCATGTTTTATGTGGCATTATAACGAGGTTGGAATGTTAGGTGAGCACCTTACAAAATATACCATGATTACAAGTGCATCTATGCCCATACAGAGGCCTTACAAGCAAAAAGCCGCAATAAGCATTGATACTTATTGCGGCTTTAGAGTTGTCCTACGCGGATTCGAACCACGACTGAGAGAACCAAAAACTCTAGTGCTACCATTACACCATAGGACAATCGCATAGATAGTGCTGTCTACTTCAGCGGTGCAAAGGTAGTGTTTTTTTGGCCTATAACCAAATTTTTAATCAAAATCTTTTCTTGCCACGCTTGTAAATTTTCATTATGGCGCATATTGAGCAACGATTCGTCACATCTGTATCATGGAGTGAATGGCACCAAGTGGTCTTGTGCGCCAGTTCTGATCAAACTGGCATACCAGACTCGAAATGCCATTGAGCCTTGCTCGAGAACGGTGGTACGAAATAGAGACAATGATACGAAAAACTTTAAAAATTAAATTTAAAAGTGCTTGAAAATACAAGACAAACACCCTCTAATCTTTCGCTTATTTGCAAGCGAACGAATGGTTGCGTACAAAAACAAGAAAAATGAGGGTTTTCTGTAAAGCTTTGAAATACAGTATAATAATAAAGAAAATATATTATTTTTAAAAATAAGTTTTCTGAAATGCTCGCCATTGAGTACTATTCACGTCATGATTAGGCCCTACACGCAGCACGTATAGCACGCAAACGGCGCGCGTATAAGCCTTAAACGTAGCCTGAAAAGGTACCAATGGCGTTTCGTGCATGTAAAAAAGGGTGAGCGCTCATGTGTTTTATGCCCGACAATACATTTTTTTTGTGCGGAATGATGAATTTTAGTATCACTTTATTTGTGATTATTTTTTGATAAAAAATGAGAGGTGACGATACTTGGGGAGTGAATGAGATGGCAGCCACCGTGGCTTTGGGGGCAGTTTGGGCAACCATAAAAAAACGACATCCCGCATCGGCGAAAAGCCTTGCGGGACATCGTTTCTGGTATCTCAAATGTGTATGGACTACTTCACGGTGATGAGATAATAGTTTTTCTTGCCGCGCTGCACCAAGAGATACTTGCCGTCTATAAGGTCGTCTGTGGTGACAGGGCGGTCAAAAGCGGTGAGTTTCTCCTTGTTGAGGCTCACGCCACCACCCTTTACAAGTTTGCGCATCTCTCCCTTGCTGGGAAAGATGCTCATGCCGTCGGCACAAAACAGGTCTATAGCCTTGGCGCCAAGTTGCGATTTGTCGACCTCGTAATGAGGTACATCCTTGAACACGTCGTTGAGCGTTGCCTCGTCAAGCCGTGCGAGTTCATCCTTGGTGGCTTTGCCGAAAAGTATGTTCGAGGCAGCAATGGCTATGTCGAGGTCTTCTTTGGAGTGCACCATAGTGGTGACCTCCTCGGCCAGTCGGCGTTGCAACGAGCGGCGGCCAGGGTCTTGGGCGTGCTCCGCGGCGAGGTCGGCGATGGTTTGCCGGTCAAGGTCTGTGAATATCTTGATGTAGCGCTCGGCGTCTTGGTCCGACACGTTAAGCCAGAACTGGTAAAAGGTGTAGGGCGTGGTGCGATCGCGGTCCAACCATACGTTGCCGCTCTCTGTCTTGCCAAACTTTTTGCCGTCGGCCTTAGTGATGAGCGGGCAGGTCAGGGCGTAGGCTTGGGCTTCGTTGCCAAGCGTGCGGCGTATAAGCTCCGTGCCGGTGGTCATGTTGCCCCATTGGTCATTGCCGCCAAGCTGAAGCCGCACGCCATTGTGCTGGTACAGATGCAAGAAATCGTAACCTTGAAGTAACTGATAGGTAAACTCGGTGAAGCTCAAGCCGTCGCGAGCCGTACCGTTGAGGCGCTGCTGCACACTCTCCTTGGCCATCATGTAGTTTACAGTGATATGTTTTCCCACGGTGCGGGCGAAGTCGAGAAAAGTGAAATCCTTCATCCAGTCGTAGTTGTTCACCAACTCGGCCTTGTTGGGCTCACAGCCGTCAAAATCCAAAAATTTGGCGCACTGCCTCTTGATGGCCTCTTGGTTGTGGTAGAGCGTTTCCGAGTCGAGCAGATTTCGCTCTTGGCTTTTGCCAGATGGGTCGCCTATCATTCCCGTGGCTCCTCCCACCAGCAGGTAGGGCTTGTGGCCGCAGCGTTGCAAGTGGCGTAGCATCATGATGCCGCAAAGGTGGCCGATATGGAGCGAGTCGGCCGTGGGGTCAGTGCCTAAATAAGCCGAAACCATGTTCTCCATGAGATACTCCTCTGTACCTGGCATGATTTGGGCCAACATGCCGCGCCATTTCAGTTCTTCGACAAAGTTTTTCATATGCGTTGTTCTTGTTGTTTGGGTTATTTCCGGCCGATATAATGATTTGACCGGATGTATTGAAAATGTTGGGGTGGCTTTTGGACAACTTACGGAACGGGGTCGTATCCACTTCCACCCCAAGGGTTGCATCTAAGTATTCTCCATATCGCCAGCGCCAGCCCTTTGATAGGTCCATGCTTGAGAAGAGCCTGTCGGGCATACTCTGAGCATGTAGGCGTGAAGCGGCACGATGGTGGTGTATAGGGCGTGATGAACTTTTGATAGAAGACTATGGGCTGAACCAATAACCAAGCCAAAACGCGCCCAATGGCGTGAAGCATCTTTTGAGCGGCATCTTTCATAGGGCTTCCTCCCCCGATAGACGCTCGTTGACTCGATTTAAAAGGTTGATGACAGTGGCCTCCACGCGGCTACTGTTATAAAGACTGTCTGATAGCCATATAAAAGCCATGGCCACATTGTGGTGCGCAACGATGACTTTGTTTTTGCGGTAAGCCTCGCGCACTTGCCGTTTCACCCTGTTGCGATTTACGGCACGTTTAAAACATCGCTTGGGCACGCTGATCAGAAATTGGGCCTTGACGCTCATGGTCGCCTCCTTATCGTGGCGCGGTTGCCGATCGAAATCGTTCGGCAGGGGCATATAAATCACCCTAAGGGGAAAAGCCAGCATGGACTGGCTCTTGCCTCCCTGGAAGAGGGCGTCTATAGTCTTCTTGCTATATATACGTTCCTCCTTGCGAAGTGTGGAGGGTAGTGATGGCATTGAAATGGGTAACTACTTTTTGTTTTGTTTGTCCAGGAAATCTGACAATGCGCTAATCATCGAGGGATACTCCTTGGTGCCCGCCACCAATGACGGTTTGAGACCGGCTTTTTCAATGGCTTTGGCTGTAGCGGGACCAAAAGCGCCTAACTTAAGTTTGCCTTGCTTGACGTTGGGAAACGACTTGGTGAGATAGTCCACTCCCGTGGGAGTGGAGAATATGAGCATATCACAATCAAAATTGTCCACCTCTTCTTGCGTGAACGCATCGCTTACGGTGCGGTACATTACGCACTCGGTATGCTCGAGACCCTTAGAATCGAGCAGCGTTTTGACATCATCGTTGTGCACACTACTCAGAGGGACTAAGTATTTCTCGGTCTTGTGTTTCAACATGGCAGGGATAAGATCGTCTATCTTGCCGGTGGTGCCATAGAAAACCTTACGCTTACGGTACTGTACATATTTCTGGATATAAAGCGAAATAGTCTCTGTCACACAGAAATATCTCATATCCTCGGGGATGGTGATGCGAAGCTCCTTGGCAAGTTTAAAAAAATTGTCTATAGCATGGCGCGATGTGAAGACAACAGCTGTGTGCGAAAGAATACTCACTTTTTGCTGACGAAACTCCTTGGCAGAAAGTCCCTCGACTCTGATAAAAGGGCGAAACACAAATTGTATGTCGTGTTTTTTTTCGAGTTCATAATAAGGAGATTTCTTATTCGCAGGCTTAGGCTGCGATATCATGATCTTCTTTATCATCTTTTGTATTAAAAATTTACTTTAAAATAATAGTCCATGAACACGAGTACTGCCCACAGTATGCCAAGTGGCATGATTTCAAGGGCACAAAAGTACAAAAAACTTTGCATAAAATCGGCGTTTTTTTTGAAAAAGATATTAAAGATCTTATACAATGATAGCACTTTGGCCAAAATGATAACAAAAATGGTGTAAACAACCGTGCTTTCTATAGAAAAATTGAAATAGGCCAAGAGCATGACAACAGGGAAAAGTGCTATGCCCTCAAAGGCTATAAGGAAGAGGTGCGACTTGGTCCATTGTTCATTTTTTTTCTTATCAAAAAACACCCATCCCGTTAGTGTATAAAGCAAGTTTTTCACGATGAAATAGGTGGCGATAATACCTGTATAGATACCTATAACAAGATAATGGGGCAATGTTGATACGCCATTAGTCAATGTCTTGGTATAGAAAAAAAAGATAAGGGCAAGCAGCAAACATGCTTGTAGAACAAGAAACAGTTGAAAGCGCCATTCGTTGCCAGTCTCGGTGATAACAGTGGTGCCCTCTCGTTGGATACGGAAGAAGTTTTTAAACTGACGCTGTATGAAATGTCCGGACTCGGCTATAGACACTGCTGTTAAAATGAAACACCCCAACAGGATGGATGTGATGAGGTTGTCATTAGCAATATTGTAAGGCACAGGGTCGCCAGAAACCCCCTGATGATACACCGCATACTCTGGGCGATAGATGGAGTCGGGCTGCACAAGTGACTTGTTGTGGTACATGGGCTTGCGCAACGAGAAGCCCGATACGGCGTCGGCACGTGTCTGTGGCGTGCGCATGGAGTTGGGACGCTTGGTCCAATCAATCTTCTGAAATTGGTAATGCGCCCTAATGGCAGAGTCTTGTTGCCATGGAGTGGCCGTGCGTGGAAGCCAACTGATAATCTCTCGAGGGGTGTGATAGCCACCATAAACGTGCGCGGAAACTTGGTTTGCCGTTTCCTGCGGGGCGGTTTGTGCTGTGGAGAGAGTATCTTGTTGGGTCATGGATATTGAAAAAAGATGGTTGCCGCAGGGCGGCAACCTATGATACTATTGCGGATAGTATGAGATTAGGCGAGCCTTAAAGGTTGAAAGCTTGCCTGATTCGATCTATTTGGTCGAGCTTTTCCCATGTGAAAAGTTCCACGTCGATAGTTTTTGTGTCGTGGTAAAGACTGCTGAAAGTCTTTTTCACGACCTCGTTGCGACGGCCTACATGTCCGTAGGCGGCTGTCTCGAAGTACATGGGTTGGCGCAGTTTGAGCTCACGCTCAATGGCTTTGGGGCGCAAGTCGAAAAGCTGTTGTATTTTTTTGGCTATATCTGCGTCAGAAATGCCGACATGTCCGCGGCCGTAAGTGTTGACATAAACGCTCACTGGCTCAGCCACGCCGATAGCGTAGGCCAACTGCACCAACATCTCGTCGGCCACGCCAGCGGCCACCATGTTCTTGGCAATGTGTCGCGCCGCGTAGGCAGCGCTACGGTCCACCTTGCTCGAATCTTTGCCCGAGAAAGCGCCACCACCATGCGCTCCACGACCGCCGTAAGTGTCGACGATAATCTTGCGACCCGTAAGGCCGGTATCTCCGTGGGGGCCACCAATAACAAATTTGCCTGTGGGATTGACCAAATATTCTATGTCGCCATTGAAGAGCTTGCGCATTTTGTCTCCCGCCTCAGCTTTTACGCGTGGCATGAGGACATTGATGACATCTTCACGAATTTTTGATAGCATGGCCTCGTCGGCCTTGAGCTGCGCCTCCCGGGTGTCGTTTTCTGGCACTACGAATGGGTCATGCTGCGTGGATACAACGATGGTACGAATACGCAAAGGCTCGTTGTTGTCGCCGTACTCAATGGTTACTTGGCTCTTGGAGTCGGGGCGCAGGTAGGTCATCTGCTTGCCCTCCTTGCGAATTTGCGCCAATGTTTGCATAATGAGATGCGCAAGGTCGAGCGTAGCGGGCATGTAATTGTCGGTCTCGTTACTGGCATAGCCGAACATCATACCTTGGTCGCCGGCTCCTTGTTGGTCTTCTTCCTCGCGTGAGACACCGCGGTCTATGTCGTCGCTCTGCTCGTGGATGGCCGTCAGGATGCCGCAGGAGTTATAGTCAAATTGGTATTCTCCCTTGCTGTAGCCTATATGCTTGATGGCTCGGCGTGCCACGGTCTGAAGATCGATGTAAGCTTCCGAGCGCACCTCTCCCATAATGACCACTTGTCCAGTGGTGACGAAAGTCTCGACAGCGCAATGCGCCATGTCGTCGTAGGCTAAAAACTGGTCGAGAATGGCATCTGATATTTGGTCCGAAACCTTGTCTGGATGCCCCTCAGACACTGATTCTGATGAAAATAAATATGACATAAATACAATGATTAAAATGTGGTCAGCCTGCATGCCGTGCCCATACAATGTTGATTTATATTCTGAGGGGAAGCGCGACCGTATGCAGCCGGCCGCTTACTTGATGGTGCAAAGTTACGAAGAAAATGAGTATGGGCAAAGAAAAAGGCAATAGTTTTTGCCGTATGACAGCTTTTAGGATATGCCAAATCCCCGTTTTGCCAATGCGGAAAAACGGGGATTTAAGTTGTGTGCCACTATTAGTAAATAGTGATGGTGATTGGCATGACGCTCTTTTATTCTTGTGGGAGCATCACAACGCTCACTTTGTTGGCATCTTTAAGATATTCTTTTATAAACGTGGAGATACTCTCTGGGGTGAGAGCCTGAACGATACGCTTGTAATTGGTATGGTCGTCAAGGTTCATCATATAGTTGTCCAACACGAGATTACTCCAATAAGCGTTGGTCTTGGCATTGTCGTCCACCTGCTTGAGCATGAATTCTTTGGTCTTGGCGAGCATCTCGGCGTCGCACGATTTGGCCAAGTTGTTTATCTCCTCATTGATGATTCTAAGCGCCTCGTCTTTTTTCTCGGGTTTCATAGGGCAGTAAGCCAAGATTTGTCCGATATGGTATCCGTCGTCCGCCACGGTCAACTTGCCTTGCGCACCACATGTATAGGCGGCGCTTGCCTCCTCTCTAATCTTCTTGAGATACACCATGGAGAGCACCTGTCCGGCCACGTCGGCCTTGATAGCGTTGTCCAAAGAGTAAGGCATCTTGTGGTTGAACCATATCACTAAGGAATTAGCCTTGGGTGTTTCCATTTTGCGATGGAACGTGTTGTCCACGCTCTTGGTCGTCGGTATGGAAGCGCGTGGGCTGGCTTCGTTCTTGCCATTAGATGGCAGGGAGCCAAGATATTGGCAGATGAGGGGGCGAATGGTGGACGCGTCAAAGTTTCCTACGATTTCGAATATCCATCCGTTGGCGTTGGCTGTGCGCTCCTTGGCCATGGCGAGTATGCGGTCGTAGTTCACGTCCTTGATGTCTTTGGCCAAGAAAGGAGCTTCGCGCCATCCGCGATTATATATAGCGGCTGAGATGGAGTCGCCGAAAGCGGTCTCAGGAGAGAGCTCCCTATTTTTCAACGCCACGTTGTATTGCTGGATGAGTTTGTTGTAAGCGTCTTGATCTTTCTTGATGTTAGTGAAATAGAGGTGTGTCAATTGCAGCATCGTTTCCACATCCTTGGGCGTGGAGTTGCCGTTGATGACAGTGCGGCGGTTGCCCATGGAGAGCGACGCATTGGCTATTTTTCCGGCCAAAGCCTTGATGAGTTGGGTGTTGGAGAAGTTGCCTAATCCGCAAATATCAATCACCTCGTCGAATGCTTTCATGTTGGCGAAATCGGCTTTTCCGTACAACGACTGTCCGCCGCCACCTATACCGTGCATGACAACTTGGTCTTTCTTGTAGTCAGTCTTCTTCAACAGCACGGTCACACCATTGTTGAGCTTGATAATATCATAATCGAACAATTTGCTCTTCTCTTCCTTAACAATTTTTCCCGGTGTAGGCAACGTGGTCATAAGAGGCTCGTTTTTCACGTTGTCCACGTAAGCCTCAAGCTTGGCTTGGCGAGCTTCGTTCACAGCGCCAAGTAGCTGAGCCTCGGTAGGATAGACATTACCTGCTTTTTCATTGTTAAAGTTTAAGATGACCAAGTTGCTATCGTTTTCAGTCACAAGCTCTGGCAACACTTGGTTGATCACTTCCAATGGTATGGCCGGAATGACCTGTTTCATGGTTTGATATTTGAAATCGATACCGGGCATAGGCTCATTGGTAAGGAAGTATCCCAATATTTTGCTGTAAAATTCGCTGTTATAGCGCTTGTCTTTATTAGAATATTCCTTGTCGAGCGAGCTTAACATGATTGTTTGGAAACGTTTGTACTCCGTGGGAGTGAAACCGAATTTAGCAGCTTGTCTCACCACTTTGAAAGCCTCTCTGAGCGAGGCAGCGCACTGGCTAATATCCTTGGGCGATACGCTCAGGCCAAACGCGTCTTTTGTTTTGGAGAAAATATAAGTGTCGTCGTCTGCGCTTGCGCTCACGAAGGGGCAGTTGGCCTTTTGCGAAGCCTCTACGAAGCGGATGTTAAGCATGCCAAACGCCGCGCTCTTGACATAGTTCCACACCATGTAATCGACGCTTTGCTTCATGCTGTCGGGGAACACGTCGTGCTTGATCATCAACTCAATGACACTGCTTCTAAACTCCTTGTCTTTGTCGATGATGACAATAGGCTTGTCGTTATCGGGAACTTTCTCGTCTACGATAGGCATTGGGTTTTGTGGCACTTTGATACTTCCGAATAGCCGTTTAATCTCCGCTTCCACACGGTCCACGTCCACGTCTCCCACCACGATGATACCTTGGTTCAAAGGGTGATACCATTTGTGATAATAGTCCACGAGCTCTTGGCGTTTGAAGTTGTCCACCACAGACATCAGTCCGATAGGGAATCGGAGCCCGTACTTGGACCCGGGATATAGTTTGGGCAAGTTGCGCTCCAGCATGCGGCTGTTGGCCGACGTGCGCAGGCGCCATTCCTCGTGTATCACGCCACGCTCCTTGTCTATCTCTTCTTGCTCCAACGACAACCCGCAAGACCAGTCGCGCAGGATGAGCAAGCAAGAGTCGATGGTGCTTGGTTGCTTCGTGGGCACGTTGTCAATATTGTACACCGTTTGGTCTATGCTGGTATATGCGTTCAGGTCGCCGCCAAACTCGATGCCTTTCGAGCGGCACCATTCAATGAGGTTATTGCCTTTGAAATTGTCTGACCCGTTAAAAGCCATGTGCTCCAAGAAGTGAGCCAGTCCTCGCTGGCTTTCCTCTTCCTGTATAGAACCCACCTTTTGGGCTATATAAAAGTTGGCCCGGTGCTCCGGCCAGTTGTTGTAACGGATAAAATAGGTCAATCCGTTGTCGAGTTTACCCATTCTGACATTCTTGTCTACGGGAAGGCCCATGCCTGGAACTTGTGCATTGGCACCTGCTGTAACAAGCAGCAGCAATGCGATGACAATGTTTTTGATTTTCATATAAGCGTTGATTTATTATTAAATAATTCGTATAATATTTCCACAAAGATAGTTTATTTGGAGCATTTAACAATGATTATCACCGTTAATGTTGTGAAAAAGTAGGCCGTGTATTTATTATTAATAGGTGTGTGCGCATACAGACTATGTTAACCCAAGCGCAAACAGTAGCTTTTGCTCCTCTTTTCTGTCGTTTCCATGCCATATACATCACTTGTGATTTTCAGTTTCATACTTGATGTTGCGTGGGTGATGCTCGAGTATCTCTCGCCGTAGGATCGAATCGTCAAGATGTGTGTAAATCTCGGTGGTGCCGATATCGGCGTGCCCTAACAGCGCTTGTATGATACGCAAGTCCGCCCCTCCGCGCAGCAATGCAGTGGCAAACGAGTGTCGGAGTGTGTGCGGCGATATGTTTTTTTTAATGCCTGCCGCCTCCGCTTGGCGTTTAATCATAATCAAGATCATGGTACGGGTGAGGTGATGACCTCTTCTATTGAGAAAGACGTAATCTTCTTCGCCGGGCTTGATGGACATTTGCCGACGGTCGTCAAACCACAGTTCCAGCTCGTGGATAGCTTTATCAGAGATAGGCACCAACCGCTCCTTGTCACCCTTGCCCAATACGCGTATGTATTTTTCTTCCAAATAGAGATCGGAGAGTTTCAGGTTAGTGAGTTCCGACACGCGTAGCCCGCACGAGAACAGTGTCTCGATAATAGCCCTATTGCGGTGTCCCTCGTTGGTGGAGAGGTCTATTCCATCTTCCAAAGCGTCCACCTCATCGGTGGTCAGATACTCTGGCAAATGCTTGGGTAAGTGTGGCGACTCTAACAGTTCGGTAGGGTCCACCTCCAAATAGCCGTCCATAACAAGGAAACGGTAGAAAGACCGCACTCCGCTAAGTATGCGAGCCTGTGACTTCGCGCCGATGTTATGGTCGTGCAAAGATGCGGCGAAGGTCTGCAAATCTTCCAATTTCACTTCCAATGGAGCAATATTGAGTCTTGAAAGAAAAAATGATAGATGGGCAAGGTCTCGCAGATAGGCCTCGATGGTGTTTTCCGAGTAGCTGCGTTGCAGTTTCAGATAACGCGTGTAGCGTTTGATGATATTTGAAAATTCTGATTTCTCCATGTCATGAACGGCACTTTGGGCGACTATCCAAGAATTATTTATTAGAATGCTTTGCATAGTCTTTGTTTTGCATTATCTTTGCATCACATAGACCACGCCCAACCAATTTACACATTATTTATTAATAAAGCTCCGCAAATCTTTACTTGCAAATTTACGTTAAAACGACCAAACGTCCAAGAAAAATGAAGAAGATATTGATAATGAACGGTCCCAACCTCAACCTTTTGGGTATTCGTGAGCCAGGCGTTTATGGCTCAACCTCGTTTGACGACTATCTGCCCAAGCTGCGCGCTCAATATCCCGCAATAGCCATCGAGTATTATCAGAGCAATATCGAGGGATGCCTCATTGACAAATTGCAGGAAGTGGGCTTCAGCTACGATGGCGTAGCGCTCAACGCCGGGGCATACACGCACACGTCAGTGGCTTTGCTGGATTGTATTCGCTCTATCAAGACGCCCGTTGTCGAGGTACACATTTCCAACGTGCACCAACGTGAGGAGTTTCGTCATCGGTCCATGATAGCGGCCAGTTGCAAAGGTGTGATATGTGGCTTTGGGCTCGACTCTTATCGTTTGGCCATAGAGGCACTTCTCAATTCATAATTCACTATTTTCAATTCCAATTGGCTGCGCCGTGAGATATTGCGTCGCGTTGTCGCGGCTGTGGGCACATGCCACGAAGTGAAGAGCGCAATGCTTACAAAAAAAATTGATTTTGAATAATGGATATTGAATTAGAAAAATATATTCTCAACCATATCGAGCCGGAGGGCGACTACCTGTACCGCCTCTATCGAGCCACTAACATTCATACTATCCACGGCAGAATGGCCAGTGGGCACCTGCAAGGTCGACTGCTCAAGATGTTGGTGATGATGCAAAGGCCACGCTATGTGCTCGAGGTGGGTACCTTCTCGGGTTATTCAGCCATTTGCATGGCCGAGGGGTTGAGTGAGATAGCACCTATCATGGGTGCACGAGGCGACAACGGTGGCGCGCCCAAGCTTTTCACTTTTGAGATAAACGATGAGATGGAAGATTTCACCCGCCCTTGGATTGAAGGCTCCTCAGTGGCACGTTTCATCGATTTCCGCATTGGCGACGCCCTTGTGGAGGCACCACGCTTAGGAGTGCTTTTCGACATGGTTTTTGTAGATGGAGACAAACGCCATTATGTAGAGGCTTACGACAAGCTGCTACCAATTATGTCAAAAGGTGCCATTATGCTGGCCGACAACACCTTGTGGGATGGCCATGTAGTGGACAATGCCTATTCTAAAGACCAACAAACACAAGGCGTCTGCCACTTCAACGATTATGTGAGACAGGACAGTCGGGTGGAGGTCACAATCCTGCCCATACGAGATGGGCTAACCATTATACGCAAAAAATAAGCGAACCAATATGCCTTTATATATCCGTGCATATTGGTTCGTTTAGAGAAGTTTTTTACACTACGTTGGCTTGCGCCGCAACAAAAGTTGCCATAGCCAACCCGTAGCTCTGCTTATTTGAGGCTATCCTTATGCCCGCAAAGCCCTCATGGCATTGAGCACGGCCAGCACCATTACGCCCACGTCGCCAAATACAGCCACGGGCATGGCCCAAGCGCCCAACAATCCGATGGCTACCAACGCCAATATCAATACCTTTACACCAATGGCAAACCACGCGTTTTGCCGCGCTATACCAATAGTATGCCTTGCTATACGAATGGCTTGTGCCAACTTGGATGGCTTGTCGTCCATGAGCACCACGTCGGCCGCCTCTATCGCGGCGTCGCTTCCGAGCGCTCCCATTGCCACGCCTACGTCGGCGAGTGCCAAGGCCGGTGCGTCATTGATGCCATCTCCGACAAAAGCGAGGCGCTCCCGAGATGTTCCGGCGTTCAGCAACTGTTTAACATGAGCCACCTTGTCGTCTGGCAGAAGGCCACAATATGCCTCATCCACGCCAGTCTTGTCGGCCACAAACCGTCCCACTTCTTCACGATCTCCCGTCAGCATCACTGTCTTGCTTACGCCGATCTTCCTCAATTGGTCGATAGCCTCTATGGCATCGTTTTTTATTTGGTCAGAGATGACTATGTGCCCGGCGTATTTTCCATCCACCGCCACATGCACTACCGTGCCCACTATCGACTCGCATTTGTCGCAATGAGTAGGCTGCGCTCCAACCTCTGCCATCATTTTTTCGTTGCCCACGCACACATTTTTTCCATTTACCACGGCTTTCACGCCATGCCCTGCTATCTCCTCCACCATCTCTATGGAGCAGTTATCATGCTCGTTGGGATAAGCCTCGCGTAGCGCGGCGGCGATGGGGTGCGTGGAATGGCGCTCCACGTGGGCCGCCAAATGTAACAGCTCTGTATCATTCAGGAGCCCTGGGTGCACGGCATCCACGGCAAACACGCCCTTGGTCAGCGTGCCCGTCTTGTCGAATACCACGGTCTTGGTCTTCGAGAGCGTGTCCATGTAGCCACCGCCCTTGATCAGGATGCCCTTAGCGGAGGCACCACCGATACCGGCGAAAAACGTCAGAGGCACCGATATGACCAACGCGCACGGGCAGCTCACCACCAAGAACGTCAGCGCTCGGTAGAGCCAAGTGGGGAAAGCCTCGCTGTAGCCATTGGCAAAAAAAGGTGGCACGATGGCGATGGCCAATGCCAAGAACACCACGATAGGCGTGTACACGCGCGCGAAACGCGTGATAAAAGTCTCGCTTCTCGACTTGTTGGCGGACGAATCCTCTACCAGTCGGATAATCCTCGCCGCTGTTGACTCCTCGTAGGGTTTGCTAACCTTGACCTTGAGCAAGCCAGATAGGTTAACGCAGCCAGACAGCGCTGTGTCGCCCACGCTCACGTCACGTGGCGCGCTCTCGCCCGTGAGTGCCACCGTGTTGAGGCTTGACGTGCCGTCTACTACCACACCGTCCAATGGTATTTTCTCTCCAGGCCTTACCAATACAATCTCGCCCACGTTCACATCATTGGGTTTCATGGCGATAGTCTCCCCCTCGCGCACCACCGTGGCCGTGTCGGGGCGAATGTCCATCAAACTTGTAATGGAGTCGCGACTTTTATCTTCAGCGAAGTCCTCGAACAGTTCGCCCACTTGAAAAAACAGCATCACGAACACCGCCTCGACAAACTGAGGCTCCGCGCCTGGCAAGAAGCCTATGCACAAAGCACCGATAGTGGCCACCGACATGAGAAAATTCTCGTCAAACGGGTCGCCATCCATAATGCCCTCCACGGCCTCAAACAGCACACCACCGCCCACGAGCAGGTATGGCACCAAATAAATAGCCAACTGTGCGACCATTGGCATCTCCACGTTCTCCGTCAACAAATAAGCTGCCAAAAGCAGAATTGCTGAGGCAATCAGTCTTAATAATTTTTTATTCATAGTCTTGAAATTTTATATCTTATGGCTCGCGTCACACATGTATGTGATTGTATTCATGGCAAAGTTATAAAAGAAGTGTTGCAACCCAGTTGCAAAGTTGCGTTGCGCCATTTTTATTCCTTTAAGCAAGACTATTTTCATGTATCTGCACAAAAGAACGAAACATTATATACAAACACCTAATATTCAACTATTTCATGTGTATTTAATGCTTTTTCGCATTGATTTTTATATTGTCATTATTGTAAATGTATTAAAAATTTCTTCTATTATTATCCCCCAATTTATCTGTTTTTCACTACTTTTGCACGTAGTTTTTATATAAAAAAGATACAATGAGATTATCAGAAGAAAGAGGCAGCATGCTTCATGGCGTGCTACTGATGGCACTATTCGCATGTGCCGCATTTTACATTGGCGAGATGAGCTGGGTCAAAGCCTTGTCGTTGAGCCCTATGGTGGTGGGTATTATCCTCGGTATGATATACGCGAACAGCCTTCGCAACAATCTGCCCGACACATGGGTGCCAGGTATAGTGTTCAGCTCGAAACGTATTCTGCGTTTCGGTATTATCTTGTACGGTTTCAAACTTTCCTTTCAAGATGTCATGGCCGTGGGCATTCCGGCCATCGTGATAGATGCCATCGTTGTGGTGAGCACCATTCTTATAGGCATCGTTTTGGGCAAAATCTTAAAGATGGACCGTAGTATCGCTTTGCTCACGGCATCGGGCAGTGCCATTTGCGGAGCCGCAGCCGTTATGGGCGTGGACGGAGCCATCAAGCCCAAACCCTATAAAACAGCCGTGGCGGTGGCCACGGTAGTAATCTTTGGTACGTTATCAATGTTTCTCTACCCCGTGCTATACCGTGCAGGTATCTTTGATTTAGACCCTGGCCAAATGGGCATCTTCACCGGTGCTACAGTTCACGAGGTGGCGCACGTTGTCGGAGCCGGTAACGCTATGGGGGCCGACGTGAGCGACTCGGCCATCATCGTCAAGATGATTCGTGTGATGATGCTTGTGCCTGTGCTATTGGTCATCGCTTTTTTCGTGGCCAAAGATGTGGCTAAACGTGGAGAAAGCCAAGGGAAAAGCAAAATAAACATACCATGGTTTGCCGTGCTATTCTTGGTGGTGATAGCGTTCAACTCTCTGAATTTGCTGCCTACGTGTGTGGTAGACATGATTAACACGTTGGACACTTTCCTGCTAACAATGGCTATGACGGCATTGGGCGCAGAGACAAATTTTGAGAAATTCAAGAAGGCAGGCTTCAAACCATTCCTACTTGCGGCAATGCTCTATGTGTGGTTGATAGGAGGCGGCTATTGCATGGCCAAATATTTAGTGCCGTTGATGATGTAATTTCATTTCACAACTCACAATTTTCAGTTCACATTTGATGAGTACATGTCATCGTGTTTAGGCTGTGACATTACATGCCAACCACTTTGGAGCGTAGCTTTCCAACTGGTTGGCATTTGTTTTTTAGGGATATGATTGTCTAATAAAAGTCACAAAAAAAGCGCCTTATGCACTGGTTGTTCTACAGAGAAAAAAGAGGCTGTACTTGCGTTTTTTCTCTTTTGCATCACGATTTTCAAACTTGTTTTTTACCATTGCTATCTATTGGCGGTGTGATTAGGCCGTATAGGCTGTGCGTTTAGGTTGCGGATGCGTTAGGATTAGACTTTAATCGCATGATGAATAAGTACTGAACGCAAGCCCTTAAAGAGAATTATTTTAAGGGAAAGAGGCAAAAAGAGCCTAAAAACATGATTATCAGCGTGTTGTTAAAAAGGCTCATATTTCGCGTATTTGCGCGCGATGGTTCTGTTGGTTGTGAATAGGCGAGATATGAGCGATGTTTTGTCAGATATTTTCAATGTTTATATTGAGCCGTTTCTATAAAAGTACGTATCACCAACAGTGTGTTATGGAGGCTTCCGTCAAGTTCTTTTAAGTACAGCTTTATCTGTTGTTCACTTGCCCGAAAGACGTTTGTAGCTTGTTTCATGCAGGTTGTCGTGTTCGCGATTTTGGAGGGGCAAGCTTGGTTTGTCTATGCCAATGGTCTATGTGTTTGCTGTAATATTTGGCACGCGATACGTGCATGGTGTCTTTATCGCGCGCTTGCGCAACTGCTTGCGAGGCCGTTTGGTATCAAAAGTGTACAACAAAAAATCCCGAACGCAGATGGTTCGGGATTTCGTTATGATGGATAGTAAATACGAGTCTTTAGAAAGCGTAAGCGATGCCAGCTGAAAGCACGGCTTGATTGTAGTTGCTGACAATTTGGAACTTAACTTCGGCGTTGAGCAGCAGTGATTCGGTGAGAGCGTATTGGATGCCACCACCAAGGTTCACGCCAAACTTTCCATCGCTTGATGAGCCTACTTGGGGGAGCGATTTGTTAACATCTTGTCCTGTGATGTCAGATATTGCACTGCCAAGTTCCTTGGCAAAACTTTTGTTGTCAATACTTACACGCATGTAGGTAAGACCTGCCAAGGGATATATCTTGGCGTTGTTGCCAATATTGAAAAGATAGTGAGCGTCGGCGTTCACATCCCATACGGTGGTGTAATTTTTCTTTAAGAAATAGTTGAACGAGGCTTGGCCTTGAATAGCGTCGGTGAAACCGTAAGAAGCTTTTGCTCCCACACCAAGACTTTTCACGTCTGTGGGATACAACACCTGTGCGCCTACGGCAAACTTACCCTCTTGTGCGTTAGCGGCAATACTAAACAATGTCACTACAGCGGCTAAAATAAACTTTTTCATACTAAGCAATTTTTATTAATAATGAATAAACTGAGATCTTTAATTATATTGAAAAAATTTTATTGCTGTCCGGTAAAACTCAAAAGAGCATAAATATCCTCCCCGAAGCCCAGTAAAATTGGACTTCGGGGTTTATTTTTTCAAAAGTAAGCCCC
>NZ_QENY01000015.1 GCF_003096815.1 Hallella colorans | reverse complement strand
CTCAGACGTTTTATCCATTCCTCCGTACCATTGCGTCGGCTGTCCGAAGAAAGTCTGTCCTTATTGGACTCGTAAAGGTCGCGGTACACGTCCTCGAAGAACTTCTCCGAGCGTCTGGCGTTCGCGTCTGACAGGGTACTGCGCTTAGGAACCCTGTCAATGCCTATGTGGTGAAGCTTGCGCACCTCGGCCGTCATTGCCGCCTCTATCTCGCGCAGGGAGTCGAAACGTATGATGACTGCATACAGCATCGTAAGAAGATGGGTGAAGCCGTCAAAGGTCTTCACATACCGCTCACCGCCGTTTTGGCGGCTTATTTCAACTATTTTGTCATGGTCGAGAGATTTTATTAGCTGACCATATACCGGCTGTCCGAAGAAATGTGTACTTTTGCCCATGTTATCTGAGTTTGGGAACAAAAGCAAAGATAACAAAAAGGGCTGATACCTCGTGAGAAGTGTCAGCCCTAAATTTGTATCTTACCCAAAAGTTTAGCGGACAGTAATAGTAAAAAATGATGTTCGAGCAGAACGTCCGCAGATGTGCCGATCGCATCATCAGCATCTACCAGCCGCATCTCCGTTCCATTGTCAGGGGCAAGGCGAAGGCCACGGTTGAGTTCGGTGCGAAAATCGGTGCTAGCATCGTGAGCGGTTACACCTATGTGGACCATGTCAGCCGGGATGCCTATAACGAATCATCCGACCTCGGCATGCAGTTGGAACTCTACAAAAGGCGTTTTGGAATGCTGCCCAAGGAGATACAGGCCGACAAGCTCTATCTGGGGAAAGAGAATAGGATGCACATCAAGTCCTGCCATGTCAATTGCTACAACCGTCCACTGGGCAGGCCTCCCAAGGAAAAGAACGACACGCACGCAGAGGACAAGAAGAGAGCCATCGGCGAGCGAAATGAGATAGAAGGCACATTTGGAACAACCAAGAGAGTTTACCGAGCCAACGACATCCGAGCGAAACTTGACCAAACGGCTGACACTTGGATAGGAGCTTGCTTCTTCGCTAAGAACATCATGAAGTTCCTAAGGGGACTTCTTTGTCTCATTTTCGAAAAATCGGGCTTGAAGACCTTCCAAAAGAGAATTATGAGCATTTTTGACAGCATGGAGGCTGTATTACCCACACCACAAGGTTGTATGAAAGAAATAAATTAGCAGACCCTAGTTAAAGACTTCAAGGATAAAACCTTCGAAGGGTGTTTGCAGTATCATGGCATTAAGATAAGTATGTATGACATGCTATATGATGGCTACAATGTTGAAATAGAAAATATACATTGGTGTCCCAAACATGTTGAAATAGAATTAAAGCCAACAAGTTATGAACGGGGAGAAAGATGTGGAAGGCAATATTGGAAAGAAATATCCGAAAGATAAAAGAAAATCATAATAAAGTATTATAAACTAAACATATTGTCGTATCTTTGCACTGTAAAAGATACATTATGACGAAGTTTACCAAAGCTAACTGGATGACCAGAGCACTGCAAGAGAAGTTGAATGTAGTGGGTGAGCAGTTCCGCCTTGCACGATTGCGCCGAGACCTGACGATGGATCAGGTGGCACAACGTGCGCAATGCACGCGACTTACCCTCTCACGTTTGGAGAAGGGTGAGCCTACGGTGTCGCTCGGTGTGGTGATGCGTGTACTTAATGCACTGCAGCTTGAAGATGATATTCTGTATTTGGCACAAGACGATGAGTTAGGGCACATGGTACAGGACTTAGGTATCAAGAATAAGAAACGAGCTTCAAAGAGATAAGGTATGGAGAAATTAGAGGTAATAGCCAGTTTCGACTGGATAGGCAAAGAAGAAAAAATTGGCACTCTTGGGCATGAATACCTAAGAGGCTCTGACGTGTTTTCCTTTGAGTTTGATAAGAACTGGCTCAAACGCTATCCTAAGATCGACTTCGGGTGTGACCTTCGCCCCTATACAGGTATTCAATATAGCCAGGGTAATCATATTTTTGGCTGCTTCTCTGATGCGTTGCCAGACCGCTGGGGACGGCGACTGATAGACCTCCGTGCTAAACTGGAAACCAAAGGGAAAACGAACTATTCTTTATCCGACTGGGATTATCTCAAAGGTGTGGAAGACGAACTGCGTATGGGCGGCTTCCGTTTCAGAGATCCTGCAACAGGCGAGTATATCAGTTGTTCGCTCGATTATAGCGTACCTTCTACTATACACATCGACGAACTTTTGCAAGCTGCAAGAGAGATTGAGAAAAGTGAGTACAAGCATTTGGAGCCAGAGAAGAAATGGGTGCAACGACTCTTCCAACCTGGTTCCTCAATGGGTGGTGCTAGACCCAAGGTCTGTGTGCAGAGCGATGGCCAGCTATATATAGCCAAATTTCCCTCAATCAACGACAATATCAATGTATCGCGCTGGGAGCACTTTGCCCATCTGATGGCGAAGGAATGTGGCATCAATGTGGCTGAAACAAAAGTGATCAAGGCTGGTAATGGGCAGGATATTCTGTTATCAAAACGCTTTGACAGAAATGACCAAGGGCAAAGGGTACATATGGCCTCTTCTCTCACCTTACTCGGTCTGACCGATGGTGATGGTGAGCGGACACGCAAAGGGTATCTTGACATTGTAGATTTCATCATATCGGGTGGAGGAAATCATGTGGAGGAAAACCTGCAGGAACTTTACCGACGTGTAGCCTTCAATATCTGCATTGGCAATACCGATGACCACTTCCGCAATCACGCCTTTCTGCTCAATAAAGAAGGTTGGGAGCTATCTCCTGCCTATGATATAAACCCCACCAACAGCATGTACCAGGCATTGTTGGTCGATGGTAACACGAATGAATCTTCTTTAGACCATCTTTATAAGGCGAATGAGCTTTATATGCTTGACGAGCGTACTGCTAAAGCAATCATCACCGATGTGCTTTGCTCTATGAAGGATTGGGAAAGAATGGCTAAGGATGTGGGACTGATGAGAGGTGAAGTTACTCATTTCGTTGATAGGTTTGAAGAAGGACTGAAATTTCAGTAACATCACCATTAGTATAAGTACTAAAAGCAATTTTGTAAAACCAATATCAAGATGAATCATCCAGACATATACTCACCAACTGGTCTCACGGACTTTATCCACGAGGTCGGCTTCCTTCCTCTGCTTGATAGTGGCATCAGCAGCTATTCTGCAGAAGAGATCGTTGATGACGACTGCCGTTATGTGGTCTTTCCAGATGGTGGTTGGGACTGGCCACTATGGAAGTGGAAGGGACAAATCGTTACCGAAGGCGATACTGTATATGGCAAGTTCTTCAACAGGAAGGCAGGTTTCATTGCCAAGGAATGGTGGGCTGATTTCTGCAACTATCGCCGTAGTAAATTCCCCCTGCCAGCAGAAGGCACCATTGAGGATGCCATTCTTACGACCCTTCGCATGAACGAAAGCCTGATCACTCGCGAGTTGCGTTCAGCCTGTGGTTTCGAAGGCAAAGGAATGCGAAGCAAATTTGATAGTTACATCACACGCCTCCAGATGGCAACTTACATCGTAGTAGAGAACTTCGTATATCCCACCGACAAGCATGGCAAGGAATACGGTTGGGGATGGTCTTTGCTATCTACCCCTGAAGCACTCTATGGCAGAGAGGCTTGCCGATGTGATTGTACGCCCGAAGAATCATACCTAAGACTTCTCAACCATTTCAAAAGCCTATTGCCAGAGGCAGCCGACAAGCAAATCAATAAACTCATAGGATAAATGAACGCTATAGATACCACCAATATGTGCTTGCACCTTCAGAAGAAGCTGTTTGAGCCGGAAGGCATTTACCATGCTATATGGCAAGCAATGGAGGAAGACGAATCTCTGACTGCCGTTTTGCGTAACTGTCAGCTGCACATCTACCGTGATGGAAAGAAGATCCTTGTCCTGGCTGGTAAAGCAGAACCCAAGGTAATTAGGGAAGATAACCTTAATTCATTGCTGAATACATGATGATAATTCTTCTATCGCAGCATTTTGCTTAACTGAAAAACTACTTGCATAAATTTATCCAAGTAGTTACTTGCAATATAGCTTACCTTCGCCCAAACCCATTCACATATATTAATTAGGGTCTACTAAAAAAAATATAAGTTTTTGATATTCAATGATATATATCGTAATATTTGTATAATTCACCAAAAATGACTATCTTTGGGTGCTAAAACATTAAAGAAGCAAAACGAAAACACTTTGACAAATCAACTATTTTACCTAATTTTGTCGTGAATGAGGCTGCTAGCCGAAACATTGGAAAACAACTTTAAATCCCAATAAGATGAAAAGAGCATGTAAATTGAAATTCTTTTTTTTGTCGGTGGCAACGTGGCTGTTTTCGTCAGGGTCCTCGGCACAGGGCAATTTCACGATGAGCGGCGCGCTGACCGGCGTTGGAAACGACTCCATCCTCGTGGAGTATGTAGAGCGAAACCCGGACAAGAAGATCATCAATTTTGCTACGCCCGTCAACAACGGCCATTTCAATTTTTCGCTTTCTATAGACAAGGCCTATCAAGGGTCACTACGGTTGAAATCCAGTCCCAAAAAGGTCATGTACTTTTTCTTTGTCCCCGACGAATTTGTCAACATAGAAGGAGATTTCATCGACCTGTACAGCGTTCGCATTTCGGGCAGCGCGTTCTATCAGCAGTACGCCAAAGTGACGGACGTGGGAAGGCCTTTCCATAAGGAATTTGACATCGCCCTAAAAGAGTATGTGGCGGGAGTGGCTGCCGGTGGCAATGCTGTTCGTCTCGACAGCATACGCAAAGCCGCCAACCGTGACATCAATCGGCGCAAGCACCCTGTGGTCGAGGAGTACATTGTACAGCATCCCGACGAGGACGCCACGGCGACTTTGGTGCTCGACGTGAATATGGACCGTGTGGTTCCGGTCATACGGAAGCTCAGTCCCGCAGTGCGCAACGGTCGTTTCAAAGGATATTTGGATATGTGGCAGGAAGCCTTCGAGCGGATAGCCGTGATGAGGAAAGCTCGGAAAGAAGTGGCCGACACGGCTAAAGTCGGCGCGATGGCCCCCGATTTTTCCCTCCCCACGCCACAGGGTGATACGCTCACGCTCAGTTCCCTGCGGGGCAAATATGTGCTGCTGGATTTCTGGGGCTCATGGTGCACATGGTGCATCAAGGGATTTCCCAAAATGAAAGAATGCTATGCCCGATACGGCGACCGCATTGAGTTTGTGGGCATCGATTGCAACGACAAATCCGAAAAATGGAAACAGGCTTTGGAGAAATACCAGTTGCCGTGGCCGCAGGTGAGAGATGCCGATGCGAAGGTCGAGACCGCATATAGGGTGAAAGGCTATCCTTATAAGGTGCTGATAGGTCCCGATGGGAAGATATTGAAAACTTATTTGGGCGAGGTAGAGACGTTCTATCAGGAGTTGGGCCAAATCATAACCTCTGACAAAGACTAGTGCCAGACGTTTTTCAACTAATTCGGCGAACACTAATTAGGGTCTGCTAAATAACTTTAACTATTTGATAATTAACTATTTATGTTGTATAAAATTTGGCCAATTCGCCCACAATGACTACCTTTGGATGTTAAAGCATTCAAGAATCGAGATGAAATACTACTCACAATATCGCAGTCACGACCTGTTTGAACTTCAGGAGTCACTTTTGGGATTGAGCAAATCCAACCGTTGGGTCAAGCTGGCCGACCACCTTCCCCGGGGCAGGATAGAGAGAGAATACAACAAACGCCTGAGGAACAGTCACAATGGCGCCGGCAACAAGCCCGCCCGCATGGTGGTGGGAGAGCTAATCGTGAAGCATGTGGAAAAACTGAGCGACGAGAAGACCATCCAAGCCATTTAGGAGAACCCCTACATGCAGTACCTGCTTGGGCTTGAGAAGTTTACGGAAAAGCCGGTATTCGTTCCAGAGTTGTTCGTCCTTGTCCGCAAGCGACTCGACCATGACTTCTTCAACATGCTGACCCTGATGCTGGCGGAAACAGATGGGAGCAAGCCGAAGAAGGAACACACCGACGAGGACGGCAACGATCACGGCGGTACGATGAAGATTGACGCCACATGCAGCGACGCCGAGGTACGCTATCCAACGGATTCCAACCTGTTGGAGGACGGCAGCAGGCTGATAGACCGCCTGCTTGACAAGTTCTGCGCACGCCACAAGGTGAAGAAACCGCAGACCCACCGTGCGGAAGCCCGCCAGGCCTTCATCGGGCTGATTAAGAAGAAACGCAAGGGGAAGAAACTCATTGACAAGACAAAAGTGATCCAGATACGATGCCTGCAGGCAGACCTCCCAAGGAAGAGAACGACACACACGCAGAGGATAAGAAGAGAACCATCGGCGAGCGAAATGAGATAGAAGGCACATTTGGAACAACCAAGAGAGTTTACCGAGCCAACGACATCCGATCGAAACTTGACCAAACGGTTGACACTTGGATAGGAGTTTGCTTCTTCGCTAAGAACATCATGAAGTTCCTAAGGGGACTTCTTTGTCTTATTTTCGAAAAATCGGGCTTGAAGACCTTCCAAAAGAGAATGATGAGCATTTTTGACAGCATGGAGGCTGTATTACCCATACCACAAGGCTGTATGAAAGAAATAAATTAGCAGACCCTAACTATGAATTTAGCCCTTTTTGATCTCGAAGACCAAAAAGGGCTAAAAGTCGTGATAAAGACATACTCCTTTAGATAGATATGTTTGCGTTATTCACTATTCTATCAACTTTCCATGTTTTCTGAGTATTGAGAGAAACTCTCCCCATTCTGTTGCTCGTTTTTCTCGTGATTCCGCAATAGCCTTGTTATCTTTGGCATAGTGACTGTCGTTCTCGATGTTTCGTGGGTAGCAGTCGCTAAGATAAAACTTACCTGATTCCGAGACCAATGATAAATCTGTAAATATTTGACTATTGAGCGAAGATACAAAGGTTGTGATGTGAAGCAGCACCTTGCCATACGAATGTACTTCTATATTACGGTAAATCGGAAAGAGTTGACTTGTAGGCTCAAAATCTTGGAAGACAATCTCACGAGTCTGCACATTGAAAGAGTTGATATTCTCAAGCGTAAAAAGATAGGGCTTTGCAGCAGCCCTTGTTATGCGAGTTGTCCCAACGGCAAACAATTCCGTTTTCGCTCCTTGTATTATAGGAGTTGACTCCGGCAACACCTTGTCAGCATTGAGAGTTATATATGCCTTCTTATTCTGCACGAGATTGACTTGCCCATTATATGCAATATCGGAAGCTTCATATTTCATATTTGGTTTGGCATAGTACACTTTCAGTTGATAATTCCCGGGGATTACTTTGCTCATCTTAAAGTTGACATCATATTTGCAAATGCAATCTGCAAGCGCATCAAGGACATTGTGATACACAACAAGGGTAATCTGATTATCCTGATTAGCGATGTTCACATAGATATTTCTTACGGCACAGTTGGCTTTCACATCTTCCAGCACACATTGGGCTATGCCATCCTTACCCAGCTCTATGCTTAAAGTTGCTGGTACTGCATCATTCTCCAAATAGAAATCAGGACGTGTTTCTGTCAGAGAGAGGCTCGACTTGCAAGTAGAATTTGCGACATCATAAACTCTTAATGAATCAAGGACGACATTTTCTGATGAACATGCAGACAGTCCAATGATGCACAGAAGACTATAAAATATTTTTTTCATAATTACATGGATTTAGGATGTTATTATTTATATAAACGTGATTGTCTATTATTTCTTGCTTGTGTATTTGTGTATTTCTGCCATTAACGAATAAACGTGCTTAACGCTTTCCACCCCCAAAATGTGATTAGCCTCATACCCGTTTTCAACCATATCAGCAAATGTCTTGATTTCGGAGAAGAATCCTTGGGAAACGATTTGGTTATTCCCAATCGTTGGAACAAAGCCGTTTCTTCCGTAGAGATTGACTACGGTTGTATTGTTTCGGAATATTTTCTCCAATGGAACCCCAAACACTGCAGAGCGTCTCGGTGTGAAATCGAGTTGCTCCATTCTGTCCAATACATAAACCCCTTTGTCTGTACTGATGCTCAACAATTCCTCTGCCTTTTGCCACGAATAATCTGTTGAAAGTTCCAGCATACCTGTTATATCTTGGTGCTCCAATACAAGAAATAAGGTCTGTCCACCATCTCTACTGCGAATAACATCCCAACTCTTTATCTTTGCCTCTCCGAAAAGGAATGTTGCATAGTCAAGAGGATGGATGAACAGGTCAAGCAGGGCATCACCCTCTGGGTATAGCCCCGTAAGATAGCGATAATGATAATGTCGTTTGCCATCACCTTTCAATCGCTTTTGCAGAATTTGAGTGGCAGGGGCAAAACGTCTTTGCAGTCCGACGACGACATGTTGTGAGCCATATAGTTTGACGGTATCGGTCAAAGACTTTAGTTTTCTTTCATTCTCACACGGTGGTTTTTCTATAAATAAGGATTTCCCAGCTTTGATGACTTCGGTTGCTATGTGGAAATGTGAATGTGGATGAGCTGCCACAAAGACTCCTGTAACCGTGTTATCAAGCAGAATGTCCTGTAATGAAGTCGTACCTTTGACTCCCTTATACTTTTGAGAAATCAACTTGGCTTTTTTCTCCGAGGTGCAGCAGATGTATTTCAGTGGCAGTTGCAGATACTGTATGACAGGCAAAAGATTGCTGACACAATGATTTCCAATACCCACAAGAGCATATTGCTGTGTGTAGGTATGTCTCAGTTCCCTGATGCTGCGCATATTCTTGTATCTACCAATGATGTTATCTAAATAATATCCCATGTTCATTCGTTATGCGGTTATTTTCTTAAAATGCTTCTTATAGGTGGTATGTCTGTCATCTGTCCATTGGTATTTCCCGTAAAACAACTCTATCAGTCGTTTGGGCAGTATTTTTTCCAAATTTCTCAACAGGATAATATCGTACTTACGATGATAGTTGATCCAGCATTGATTACATTCCTTGGAGTGTTGGCATTGAATTTTGCATGTTTTCCTTGAATTGAATATCTCGTCAAGCGTGTTCTCATGAATATTGCCTAATATCACATCCAAGTTTTGACACAGGGGAACATCGCCATTAGAATGGACAACTAATTCGCTGAGAATGCTATGACACCGCAGCTTCAGTCTGTTGTTCTTCCACTCGTCATACAGGGCGACGAAGTCAAAGTTTTCGTCCGTTTGATGTATGGAGGATGGTATCTGACCGATGAAATCCGCATCATCAGCTTCCATCAAGTCCTTGGTCGTGTCAAAAAACGACATCGTGCTGTATATGCCAATACGAATATCAATGTCATATTTCTTGGCGAGGCCTATAACAAATTCCATATCATTAAACGAGTTCCACGGAGAAAGGCAGAACATCAGGGAGGTGGACACGATGTCTTTACATGCCTCTATAACCTCGATAACCTTGTCGTATCCATCCCGTCCACGCATATAGCGATAGGTTTCCCGATTGCCGTCAAGTGAAATGTATAGATGTTTGGGGTGATGATTTTTTACGGCAACTATTACCTTGTTAGCTGCAAGGCAGTTGGACAGCAATGTATAGTTGGGATGGTTGGTGTCAAACCATCCCAATATCTTGTCGGCCTCGGGATGGAGGATGAACTCTCCTCCTTCCAAGCCGACCATCGTGCGCTTTGTTACACATTTGCTGTTCATTATTTTGATGATGTCATCTAAACTTAGGTTTTCCGTAGGTTTCTTCCAAATGGAGCAGTGCTTACAACGTGACTGGCAGCTTGTTGTGGAATATATCATCAGGGATGTGAGTTCCTTATGCTGCTTGCGTACTACATTGTTGACAAACGCTATTCCGTTGTGGATGTAGTCATAAATACTGTACATTCTTTCTTTTGAGGTTTGCCTTTTATTGTTAAGAGCAGAAAACTACGGAAAGACTGCACTATATTTATAACTTTTCCTTATCTATTCATTTCCTACCATTTACCAAGTAAGCCTCAGGCCGAATGGCACCGTTATGATGAACGGATGCTCCGTGCGATAGGTTTCAAGCCCGCTACCATTCCTAAAGTAATAGAACATATTTGGTTCCAAATACAGGCTGAACGACTTGAATAGCTTGTACTGTACACCTATGCCTAAGTTTACAGACCACTGATAGCGGGCCTTGATGTCACCCCTCAGCGTGTATGACGAGTCAGACGTTATGATATACTTCTTGTCAAGTGAACTGTGGACAGGCATCTCGAATGTCACACCACCGGTTGTATAGGCATTTAAACGCCCCTTGCTCCAGATACGATAGTTCAATCGCAAAGGAATGCCCACATAATCAATCTTTTGGGTTTTCAACAAGGTTGCACCATTAAACTCGCTCTCAAAATCAGACTTCAACCTTGTATAGGTCAAACCCGTGCTAAAAGTCCAATGCGAACTTAATTGCTTATTAAGCGATAATCCAAATGTTTTTGGGCGGTAGTGATGCGCTTTTTCACCTAAGGATGCGTTGCCATCTGTTGCATTGTTGAGTGCTATCCATGACATTTTTGCCATCTCGACAGAATCCATCAAGGCATTGTTCCGGGCGAGATAGTTTGCATAATCATCCCATGTATATAGTTTTGCCGCAGCCCCACCGTTAGCGTAATCTACTACCGACAGGTAGTTCAGGTTGGACATGGCTCCATTTGCTCCGGCATTGGAAGAATAACCGAAGTTAAATGTCCATGGGTATTTCTTCTTATTGCGGACATCAGGCGACATTCTTTCGTTCAATGCCATCATTCTTTCTTCTGGAATTTGTGGAATACGGAACACAGAGTCTTCTATGCTGATGTCCTTTACTGCCAGATGTTTTTGTAAGGAATCTACACAGATTGGTACTGTCTGATGTCCAGATTTTACACTATCAGTTATTATTTGTGAAGAAATCTTTTCAGCAGAAACAACTATTTTTGCCAAAATATGATCATCATTCAAGTTGGTAGTTGATGGGATTGAATAGTTTGGTTGCGCTTTCTTTTGAGGGGCTGTGCCTTTTTGAGCCAGTCTTGGAAGTTCCTTATGAGTGTTTACTGCTGTTGGCTTGTCATCAGAAATGCTGGCAGACTCGTCCCTCGTTACGAAATAGATATAGACTGGTGTAAGAATAGGAAGCAAGAAGAGCATCCAATAATTAATCAGTATGGTGCGTAGCATTTTCTTTGCCCTAAACAACTGTGAAGAAGAACTGTGAGGATTGATACCAAGCAGTTCTCCGATTTCCTTGTGGGAAAGACCATCCAAAACAGAAAGTTTGAACACCTCTCTGTTCCCATCCGGTAACGACTCTATCGCCTCCAACAATAGTTCTATGTCAATATTCTTTTCCTTCTCATCTTCCTCGCTCAAGAGTTCAAGACCCAGACTGGATAGAGGAATATCGTCTTTTTCTGTACTTTGCAGGAATCTTAGGCACAGGTTCCTTACTATAGTTATCATCCATCCCTCCAATTTTGAGTTGTCTTTCAGCGACTTGATGGAGGTGAAGATAATAATAAAAGCATCATGCAGAATATCTTCTGCCGTGGTTTCGTCTGTCACATAGTGCAGGCATATCCGCAACAATCTGTCAGAATATGCCTTATATAAATTTCCGAGAGCTTCTCTTTCTCCCCGTTTGCATGCGTCTATATTAACATCTACTTTCATAGATATACCATACCTTTTTATTAGAGGAGTATGTTTTGTTTAAAAGACTGCACGGATTCAGGAACTTTTTTTTGAAAAACTTGGAAAAAGATTAAAAATCTATGATTACAGACGTATTCTTAATGACAGATTCGTTATCTGCATGAGATTATTGCAAACTTTTTATAGAAAAACTTCATGCTGTATCGAAATACCCATAACAAGCAAAAACTACTCTTGCCCTAAGAAATCCTTAATTCCGCAACACTATTATAAATTAAACTTTTTAAGTACCTGAGCAACAAAAAAATTCTCAGGATTTTGCCATGTCAGAATTTCCACTTATCTTAGTGTTGCAAAAAACAAGAGAATCCGACGATAGACATGGCGAAGATACAAATTAAATCTGAGAGACTCACTCCTTTTGGGGGATTATTTTCAATCATGGAGCAATTTGACTCCACATTATCATCTGTATTGCCTCAAGTCACATTGTGGGGTAAGGGGATATATTGTAGGCCGCAAGCGGGTGTTCCAGTTCAAATCATCTGCAAAATCAGTAATGAGAGGATGTGTACACGCAATAAGGACGTTCAAGGGTTTAGTTGCGGATTTGAGGATAAAATCAAACCATTTGGTACTATCTTCAAGAACGCTATTATATAAAGGTAATAACTTACGTCCTTATGCAATAAAAGTGGAATTTTGGGTTGACGGAAAGAAAATGAAATATAAACCTAATCCTATTTATATATAGGGATCTCCTGATAGAGTTAGGGGTAGATTACTGATAAATCTTTACTATAATTTTTATATCCAGGAAATCCCACATAAACTCAGACTTCTTATGCTCTTTCAAGCCTGCTCCAAGTTTCATCCTTCTAAAATAGATGAGAATAAATTTAGGAACAGATCACATCACTGGGCTTCTGTCGTCCACAATAGTGCAGTTGCGGCTCAAACTGTCATAACGCCAGCACGTGCTCTCATGGTCATTGATGATGCCGATGGCCTGCAAAAAGCTGTATATGATAACCGAACCGACAAATTTAAAGCCCCTTTTTTTCATGTCTTTCGCCACTTTGTCTGACAGGTCGTTGCTTTTGGGGACCTCTCGCTGGTGTGATGGATAGATGAGCGACCGCCCTTGTGTAAACGACCAAACATACTGGTCGAAGCTGCCAAACTTTTTTACCACCTTCATAAAAGCCTTGGCATTGTCAATCATGGCTTCTATCTTGCTCCGCGAACGTATCATCCCCTCGGTCTGCATGATGCGGTCTACGTCGTCTGTTGTAAACTCAGCCACCTTGGATGCGTCAAAGTTGGCGAAGCATTGGCCGAACACTTCCCTGCGTTGCAACATCATTTGCCAAGAGAGACCGCATGACATGGTCTCCATAATCAGGTACATGAAATGCTTTCGCTCATCGTGCACGGGTACTCCCCATTCCTCGTCGTGGTACTTTTCGGATAGTTCATCATGCTTGGCCCAAGCACATTTCATGGGGTATTGCAGGTGTCTCATAGCGTGACCGCCCCACTCGGAGTCGTCCACGTGCACAAACCCCACTCGGTTGTAGAGTCGCTCCGCCTTTGGATTTCCTTTGTCCACAAGTAGCCCTACCGGTTTTTGTCCCCCATGCCGCTTGATGACGGCTTGTAACAACAGGGTGGCGATGCCGCGTTTCTGAAACTCTGGTTTGACGGCCAACGAGTCAATGTAATATTCTTCGGGGCCGGTCTCGTCAAGCATGCCCTCGAAATCTTGGTCCAAATGCGTGCGCGCGGCTTGGAAAAAAGCTTTGCGCAAACGCTTAAGGTCCTTGCCATCGTATACCACACAGGCTCCAGCGATTTTCCCCTCGTTGTCCATGGCTACCAATGTGTTGCGATAACTGTGCTGACTTTCGTCCATATTCACCAGTGCTGTCATCATGCGGTGAAATTCGTCAAGTGTGTGTTGGTTTCCGCAGAAGTTTTGGCAGCAATCGTGGTTCATGGCTAACATGACTAACGTGGCTATTTCTGACGCCTGCTCGGGTTTGGCAGGCACAATAGTGAAATTCGATTTCATAGATGATGTTGTATTTCTTAAACGATCTTCGCGTCGTTGGTACGTGTTTTATCTGTTGATAATCTGTTTAGCGATATTTTTTTGTTTTTGGTAAAAAAGCACTTGCTCGGCCTCTGTCACAGGTGTGTAGGCTGACAAAATACGCGCCATGCGATCCACGTCGGCGGGTATAGGCTGTTTGGCTTTTTTGCGAGCCTCCACGCTTTTGCTTATCTCGTAGGCCGCTCGGGTGGGCGATGGCATTTGCAACAGTTCGGCCAGATGGTAGCGGTTGGCCATGTTATAGCTTTCTTTGGGCTGTTGTGCTACGGCTTGGCATAGTAGGGCCACACGGTCGGCGGCGTTGGGCATCAGCTCTGCCAATTCCGCGTAAAGATAGCTGTCGTCATATTTTCGGAGCAATTGCTTGTAGATGGCGATGGCCTGCGATTTGAGTCGTACCCTAACATAGAGTTGCGCCAAGTGCCGTAGGTTATCTTTGTTACTCGGGTTGTGTTGCAGCGATTTTCTAAAAAAAGGCATTACGGCTTTTATGTAATTGTCTGATCTCTCGGTGATACCATTCATCAATCTGTTGGTGATGCGCTGACCGATTGATGGCACCACATATCCGCCTCGACGTGTGCCTTGCCAGTCAGAGTCTGCCAATCGTATGGCGTATGGCACGAAGTAAGCCAAGTTGAAATTTGCGATGACTTTGTCCAGACCCAATGCGTTGTGCAAGATAGCCTTGTTGCCAGCCATATCGTTATCCTCGATGTTAGGATACAATTGGGTCATGGCGTAGAGCAAACGGCGCGCCTCGACGATGTTGCCATCTTTGAGTTGTCGTTTGAACATGCTGTTGCATTCCCAAAACCTTGTCGTGTCCATATTCTTTATGCCCTTTTTGCAAATATAAATATTTAATTTGGCTTTGTGGCTCATTCTTCCGATTTTTTCCAAAATAGAACCACCTTCCAACCATTTGCCATCCTATGCGTGGGTGAAAGTTTGCCATGTTCTCGCCACTGTCTTGTGACGAATGGTAAGGCGCGTGTGTCTTGATTGCTTTTAGAGTGCTACCACTTGATCGTATGTGTCCGAGCGTATTGATAGCCATTGTAAGAACGTTTTGAAAAAAGCGGACAAAATATGTCTTGTCTTTCGCGTATTTGCAAACGGCGTACACTTCGCTCGCAAATATGCGAAAAATGAGCGTTTCTGCTAACTGACTGTAACTCTGATGCTTGCGCTCATTTTTGTGATTTTGTTATAAAAAGTCCTTTTTTAAAGCTCCCCTTTAATACCCAGTCGCATCGTATTTGAGCCTTATTCGCGAGCCGACTAACATCTAATCATGTTGCGATTAAGGCGTAATCACACATTAAATGGACACTCATCGCGTCATGCCGTATGCGAAAATGGCGACAGAAGTCTCCTTAAAGAAATTTTCTTGGCTTTTTCCTCTGTAGAACGATAGATTTTCATGGGCTTGTTTTCGTGATTTAAATTTAACAAAATCACGATAGCTCTTAGCTCCCTTAACTTTTCCACTGTCATCCACTTTATTAACCCATTCTCATAAGGTACAATTTTTTTAATAGGCCGCCGAGCATGAAATACCTATTGCTTCTACCATGCTTTTGATACGGTCAAGTTCGGCTGGCGTGGCTTTGCGGAGTTCGTGGTCGGGGGTTTCGCGGTCTATAGTGTAGATCATCACGCTCTCTGGTTTTATCGCTTGCAGTGTGTCAAGCCACGGTAGCACATATTTGTCGCTCGTGTTGTCAGTGCCGTCGCCTTTGAGAAACATGGTTTGGATGATGACATGCCCATTGAATAGTTTAAGGTGCTCTATCACTTTGTTTACGTCGTAAGACGGTTGGGTGGGGCGGTCGAGTTTTTTGATGTAGTCGTTATCCACGGTGTCGAGTTTCTGGATGTTGTTGTCCACCATCATCAGAGCTTTTCTTATGGCTGGTCGGCCTGTAAAAGTGGCATTGCTGAGCACGCTGATCTTGGCTTTGGGGCACCATTTGTCGCGTAGCTTGACGGTATCTGCGATAATCTCGGTGAAGTGGGGGTGGGTGGTTGGCTCTCCATTGCCAGCAAATGTGAGCACGTCTGGATGTTCTCCGGCATCGTGCATTTTGATGAGTTGTTGCTCCAGCTTCTCGGCTACAAGTTCGCGCGATGGGTGCTTAGTGCGTGTAAAACCATCTTTGTTGAAACCAATCTCGCAGTACAGACAGTCAAAATTGCATATCTTGCCATCGCCGGGCAGCAGGTTTATGCCTAAACTCAGGCCAAGCCGCCGGCTGCGAACTGGGCCGTAGATGGGGCTGGGAAAAATGATTGTGCTCATAATGCTTGTGCTAATGGGATAAAGTGTAATTATGAACAAAGTTAGTAAAAAATCATGATAATAGCCATTTGTGTTAGCAATATTTGGTTAATGCACGTTAAAGACTTGTTTTGTTATCATTATTTTGTTACTTTTGTGCAAAAGTTGGTAAGTTAACGCCGATCCGTACATGGTAAAAAATCGTAGAAAACCCCGCAGGCATTCAGGCTTGCAGGCCGTTACTCTTTGTATCAGCACCGCCTTGGTGCTCATCCTGCTTGGACTTGTTGTGTTCTCAACGCTCACGGGGCGTAATTTGTCGTCTTATGTAAAAGAGAATTTGGTGGTAACCATGATGCTTGAGCAAGACATGATGGATAATGAGGCACAGGCTGTGTGCAAACGGCTTGAAATGCGCCCGTATATCAAAAATGTTGTTTTTATAAACAAGCAGCGGTCGCTCAAGGAGGCTACCAAGGAGATGGGCATAAATCCGGCCGAGTTTACCGATGGTGTTAACCCATTCTCTTCGTTGATCGAGCTGACATTGAAGAGCGATTATGCCAATAATGACTCGTTGACATGGATAGCCGCGGAGCTGAAGAAATACCCTAAAGTGTCGGAGATAAACTATCAGCGAGACCTTGTCGATTCTGTGAACAGAAATCTCGCCAAAATGGGCTTGGGCATGCTTGTGCTGGCCATCTTGCTCACTTTTGTGTCTTTCACGCTCATCAATAACACCGTTAAACTTGATATTTATGCGCGGCGCTTCTCCATTCATACCATGAAATTGGTGGGTGCCTCATGGAGCTTCATACGGGGGCCTTTCATACGCAGAGCGGTTTTTACAGGCTTGTTGGCCGCCTTGTTAGCCATTGTCGTTTTGGGCGGAGGCATTTATGCCTTGTACCGTTACGAGCCCGAGATACTCAATGTGGTCACTTGGCGTGAGATGGCCATTACCGCGGGGGCGGTAGTGCTCTTTGGCATTATCATCACGGCATTGTGCGCTAATATCTCAGTGAACAAGTTCTTGAAGATGAAGGCCGGCGAACTGTACAATATTTAGCGGTATCATCAATAAAGAAATAATACATATTATAATGGATAAAAGAAATTTAGCCTTGGGCCGTACCAATTTTGTCTTGTTGGGTATCGGCTTTGCCATTGTCGTTATCGGGTTTGTTCTTATGAGTGGAGGTTCCTCAACAGAGGTGGCTTTCAATCCTGATATCTTCAGCGTGAGACGTATCAAGGTGGCTCCAGTGGTGTGCTTCATAGGTTTTATCTTTATGATCTATGCTGTCATCCGCAAGCCCGGGCACACCGTTGACGCCGAGGTTGAGGTTGGCTTGGATGGCGATGTCGAAGAGAAGAAGAAAAATAAAGCCATACAAAACTAACAAGCCAAGGGCATGGATCTGTTTCAAACCATTGTTATTGCTATCGTGGAGGGGCTCACGGAATTCCTCCCTGTGTCGTCTACGGGGCACATGATTATCACCCAAAATCTGTTGGGAGTGGAACCCGGCGACCCGTTCGTGCATGCTTTCACCTTTATTATACAGTTTGGCGCCATTTTGTCAGTGGTGTGTCTATACTGGAAACGTTTTTTCCAGATGCGCAATGCTGATGAGGTATCTGCAAAATTGCGGTTTTATGGCTTGCTCATCGTGGGTGTTTTGCCTGCCGTGTTTATTGGTTTGGCGGCCAAAAAGAGTGGCTTGTTGGACTGGCTTTTAGACTCTGTGCAGGTAGTGGCTGTCATGTTGGTGTTGGGAGGCGTGTTCATGTTGTTTTGCGACAAGATCTTTAATCAAGGCAGAGACGAACACAAGGTTACCGCACGTCGCGCTTTTTTAATCGGCCTTTTTCAATGTATATCGGTCATACCGGGCGTGAGTCGTAGCATGGCGACCATCGTGGGCGGCATGCAACAAAAGCTAACCAGAAAAAATGCGGCCGAGTTCTCTTTTTTCTTGGCTGTGCCTACTATGGCCGGCGCCACACTGCTCGACCTTTTGGAGATGTTTGGCGAGGATACAACGTGGGCCACGTCGCACAATATCACCATGCTGGTGGTGGGTTGTGTGGTGGCGTTCTTGGTAGCTATGGTAGCTATGAAATGGTTTGTTAATTTCCTTGCGAAATATGGTTTCAAAGCTTTCGGCTGGTATCGTATAGTCGTGGGAGGAGTCATTTTGGTGCTGCTGTTTTGTGGACAGTCGTTAGCGATGGTGGATTGATGGGCATGAACTTTATAGAGGGTGAGATTTTTGCTATTGACAAGCCCTACCGCATGACAAGTTTTGGTGCGCTCGCACATGTGAGATACCTCATTTCGCATAGGTTGGAGCGTAGACTCAAAATAGGACACGCTGGCACGCTCGACCCTTTGGCGACAGGCATATTGGTGCTTTGCACTGGAAAATGCACTAAGCGAATAGAAGAATTGCAAAATCACACCAAAGAGTATACTGCCACCTTGCAACTCGGGGCCACTACCGAGAGTTACGATATGGAGCATCCCGTGAATCAAACTTTTTCCACCTCGCACATCACTCGGGATATGGTAGAGGACGTGTTGGGGCGTTTCGTGGGCGACATCGAGCAGACACCTCCCACGTATAGCGCGGTAAAGGTGGGCGGCAAGCGTGCCTATAACTTCAGACGGCAAGGCGAAAAAGTGGTGCTCTCGCCTAAAAAGGTGCATATAGACAGCATAGAACTGACTGATTTTGACGCTTCGACTGCGTGTTTGTCTATCAAGGTGGTATGTGGTAAAGGTACCTATATCAGAGCTTTGGCGCGTGACGTGGGGCGCGCACTGGATAGCGGCGCATATCTCACGGCGCTTAGAAGGACGCGCGTGGGTCAGTTCGACGAGCAAAATTGTATAGATTTTGATAGTCTTGACGAATGGCTTGATAGCGTGATGAAACCCTGACGACTCCTCGTGAGGCTGATAGGCTTGTAGAAACAAAAAGAAAAAATAGATATGAAACTGTCACAATTCAAATTTAAATTGCCCCAAGAGTTGGTGGCTCTCTACCCTCATAGCTTTGAGCGTGAGTATACGAACGACGATGGAACGAAAGGTTCCTTTCGCGTTACACGGCGCGACGAGTCGAGGTTGATGGTGTTGCATCGCTCCACTGGGGAAATAGAAATGTATCGTAAGGACGCCAAGGGCAAACCCATTGAGGGCGACTATCTTGATTTTCGCAATATACTCGATTACTTTGATGAGCATGATACTTTCATATTAAATGACACCAAGGTGTTCCCCGCGCGTCTATACGGCACCAAAGAAAAGACTGACGCTAAGATAGAAGTGTTCGTCTTACGCGAGCTGAATGAGGAGACGCACCTTTGGGACGTGCTTGTGGAGCCTGCTCGCAAGATACGTATTGGCAACAAACTCTTCTTCGACGAGGTGGGTACTATGGTGGCGGAGGTGTATGACAACACCACCAGCCGTGGCCGTTCGCTTCGTTTTCTTTACGATTGCTCGCATGAGCAGTTCAAAAAAGATCTCTTTGCGTTGGGCGAGCCGCCCCTGCCGGCGTATATATTGAATGGGCGTCCAGCTGATCCTGCTATGAAAGACATGCACGTTCGCTCGCATGCCTTGCCTGAAGACGCGGAGAATTTCCAATGCGTCTTTGCTAAAAACGTGGGTGCCGTCACGGCGCCGGCCACAGGATTGCACTTCAGCAGGGAGCTGATGAAGCGCATGGAGATAAAGGGTATCAATGCCGCATACATTACTTTGCATTGCGGATTGGGCAATTTTACTCCCATAGAGGTGGAAGATTTGACCAAGCACAAGATGGATTCTGAGCAAATGATTATTGATAAGAAGGCTTGCGATATTGTCAATAAGACTAAGATGGCAGGACATCGCGTGTGCGCGGTTGGTACCAGTGTGGTAAAAGCGACCGAGACTGCGGTTGGGACGGATGGCTTGTTGAAGGAATATGATGGTTGGACAAGCAAGTTCATTTTCCCGTCATACGACTTTGGTTTGGCCGATTCTATGGTTGCCAACTTCTACCATCCAGAGTCAATCTTGCTGATGTCAACTGCAGCTTTTGGTGGCTATGAGCAGGTGATGGAATGCTACAGGTTGGCCGTGGAGCACGGTTACAAGTTCGGATGTTTTGGCGATAGCTTGCTTATCGTGTAATAATGTTTGTTAAGGCTGTACGTTATGAGTGAGAAATCATCGCACACTCTGTATTTAGGGTTAGGCTCTAACCTTGGCGACAAGCGGCGTCTCATAGAAGAAGCTGTCTGCTTGCTAAACGATCGGGTGGGGCGCGTGACAAGAAAATCTTCTTTGATAGAAACCGAGCCGTGGGGATTTAGCTCGCCAAACAAGTTCCTCAATGGTTGTGTGGCCTGCCAAACCCAACTTTCGCCACGCGAGGCGCTGCGTGAGACGCAAGAGATAGAGCGTGAGATGGGGCGTTCCACCAAAAGTCATGATGGCGTGTACCATGATCGGCCAATAGACATAGATATATTGCTCTATGACGATTGGCACATAAACGACACTGACCTTGTTGTCCCTCACCCCAAAATGAAAGACCGGAATTTCGTGATGATACCTTTAAGAGAAATCTGCCCTGATTTGTCTTGATATTGATACAAGGATTAATATATTAGAGCTTGGAATATTATCCTTTTGTTTTGGATATGAAAAATGCCACGCGCTGAAACTTAGCACGTGGCATTAATATTTCTTGCCATATAGTGGCTTGCCGCCTAACGCAGGCTTGGCTCTTAGCCCTTTTACTTGCGAAGACCCAACGCCTTGATGATAGCGCGATAGCGTTCAATGTCACGATCCTTAAGATAGTCGAGCAAAGCGCGACGTTTTCCTACCAATTTGGTGATGGAACGAGTGGTGACAAAATCCTTGTGGTTCTTCTTGACATGCTCAGTGAGGTGAGCGATGCGATAGGTGAAAAGCGCAATTTGGCTTTCGGCAGATCCTGTGTCGGTTGCCGACTTGCCGAATTGGGTGAAGAGCTCTGTCTTCTTCTCTTTGTTTAAATACATGTTATAAAATGATTAATTGTTGTCGCATCATTACATTCTTCTGTCGAGCAATCGCCTTAATCACAACGATTAACGACGTTGAATGCATCGGATTGTCCGAAAATGCGTTGCAAAGTTACTAAAAATAATCTGTATTCAACACCTTTCTCCTTTATTTTTTGTAATTTTGCAAGCAGTAAATTTAGCGTACTTTTAAGGTTAATCAATGCAGGACATTCGTAATATTGCAGTTATCGCACACGTGGACCATGGTAAAACAACCTTGGTGGATAAAATGATGCTTGCTGGAAAACTGTTCCGTGAGGGTCAGGATAACAGCAGCACGGTATTGGATTCCAATGACTTGGAACGTGAGAGAGGGATAACCATTCTGTCGAAGAATGTGTCAATCAGTTGGAAAGGGACAAAAATAAACATACTCGACACGCCGGGCCACTCTGATTTTGGTGGTGAGGTGGAGCGCGTGCTCAACATGGCTGATGGTTGTTTGCTTCTTGTGGACGCTTTCGAAGGGCCTATGCCGCAGACGCGTTTCGTACTTCAAAAAGCTCTTCAGATAGGTCTTAAGCCCATCGTGGTGGTTAACAAGGTGGATAAACCCAATTGCAGGCCGGAACAAGTATACGAGATGGTCTTCGATTTAATGTGCGATTTGAACGCTACCGAAGATCAACTTGACTTCCCAGTGGTTTATGGATCTGCCAAGAATGGCTGGATGAGTGACGATTGGAAGAAACCAACTGATAACATAGAATATCTCTTGGACAAAATCGTGGAGTCTATTCCAGCTCCTAAACACATTGATGGCACGCCACAAATGCTTATCACTTCTCTTGACTATAGCAACTATACGGGCCGTATCGCGGTAGGCCGCGTACATCGTGGCGTGCTTAAAGATGGAATGAACATTACTATTTGCCATCGCGATGGAACAACCGAAAAGACCAAGATAAAGGAACTTCATACTTTTGAGGGAATAGGACACAAACGCACAAAAGAGGTTGAAAGTGGAGACATTTGCGCCGTGGTAGGGTTGGAACGTTTTGAGATTGGTGACACTATCGCTGATTATGAAAATCCCGAGGCGTTGCCTCCGATAGCCGTGGACGAGCCAACGATGAGTATGTTGTTTACGATTAACGACTCTCCTTTCTTTGGGAAGGAAGGCAAATACTGCACCTCTCGTCAAATCGGAGACCGTTTAAAAAACGAGTTGGAGAAAAACTTGGCCTTGCGAGTGAGCCAGATGGAGGACTCTACAGACAAGTGGATAGTGAGTGGTCGAGGCGTGCTGCACCTCTCTGTATTGGTCGAAACCATGCGCCGCGAGGGCTTTGAGTTACAAGTTGGGCAACCGCAAGTGATTTACAAGGAGATAGATGGTGTGAGATGTGAGCCCGTGGAAGAGCTTGATATCAATGTGCCGCAAGACTATTCCAGTAAAATGGTCGACATGGTGACACGTCGCAAGGGAGAGCTTACGAGCATGGATCCAGAGGGTGATCGCGTCAATATCACGTTTGACATACCCTCGCGTGGCATCATTGGCTTGCGCACCAATGTGCTTACAGCCAGTCAGGGCGAGGCCATTATGGCCCATCGGTTTAAGGAGTATCAGCCGTACAAGGGCGACATAGTGCGTCGTATTAATGGTTCTATGGTAGCCATGGAGACAGGAACGGCGTTCGCTTATTCCATAGATAAATTGCAAGATCGTGGCAAATTCTTCATAGACCCGGGCGAGGAGGTTTACGGAGGCCAGGTGGTTGGAGAGCATGTGCACGACAATGACCTTGTAGTAAATGTCACGAAAGCCAAGCAGCTCACCAACGTTCGCGCTTCAGGTTCGGATGACAAGGCGCGTATCATTCCAAAAGTGGTGATGAGTTTGGAGGAATGTTTGGAATATATCAAGGAGGATGAGTATGTGGAGGTGACGCCTAAGAGTATGCGTATGCGAAAGATTATACTCGACCACTTGGAGCGTAAACGCTCAAACAAGGAATGATGGAATATTTAAATCCATGATTTTACACTTACGTCTCGTAAGTATAAACACAGACTTTTATTATCATTTATTTTGAATTTAGTTAATTCGGGCTTGTCTGGCGCATGCTGGACAAGCCCGTTTGTTTATTCGTAATGGCTCATCAGTTCTTGCTCCCGCCGCTTGGCATCTTTTAAAAAGGCTTGGTACTCTTCGCTGTCTGGATTGAAAGGCTTGTGCGCCAACGCGTCTTTGATGGGTCTCCATGCTTTTATGAAATTGACAGTGGCTTCTGAAAAAAAAGTTTCCGCCATGCGCTCATAGATGTAGTCGACCGCTTGCTCGGTGGGATGGAGCATGTCAGGGGCGTAGAAACGGTAGTCGCGCAATTCGTCGTCTACTATTTCGTAGGCGGGAAAGTAGGTCGCACGCCATGTTTCCGCATCATGGTTTGGGGTGGCAGGACTATCCAAGAGTTTGTCTATGGCGAGCAAAAGTGTGGCTTTTGACACCCTACTGCCGTGGTAGCCATATTTCTTGTAGCGTATGGGACTTACTGTCAACACAAATCTCACAAGCGGAAACTGTTGGTGGATGCATCGAATGGCTTTGCGCAGATAGTCTTCGCACTCCCCAACACCAAGCGTTCGCTCCTCGAAAAGGCATTGAGGCCTCTTGCGACAATTGTCCACAATTTCTCCCGTCTCTTTGAGTATGTACACGTGGTTGGTGCCGAGGGTAAAAACGGCCGTGCCTGTTTTGTTCGGGTCGAAGGGCATAAGACGCTCGTCGCAAAGTCTCTCCACGGTATGTAGAACGCTCGCCGGATTATACATCACGCCGTATGGGTTCACCGTGGCGCGAAATTTGTTCTCCTGAAAACGCTTGCCCATGTTGTCGGCAAAACACGAACCTACGAACAACATTCGCTCTCGTGGCTCTATTTTCCATTCGTTTGGTGTTATTTCTACTTTTGTCCTAAACTCCATTTCTTTTGTGTTTCCACGCGCGTTATGGTTTCTTGTGTCGTATGAGCCACCTTGTCGGTCCTATGCTTTTGCCCCTTTCTTGCGTTTTTTCCATTCCACGAGCAACCCAATGGCGATGAGAAGCAACAATATGCCGTACGAAGTGTAGGCTACGGCCTCTGTCTTTCGTATGGAGGCTGGGTGGAAACTCATTGTCACTTCGTGCTTGCCGGGCTTAACGCTCATGGCTCTCAGCACGTAGTTCACCCGTCCCAATTCCGCGGGTTGGTTGTCCACGGTGACGGTCCAGCCGGGATAATATATCTCTGAGAATACTATCACGCCTCCTTTTTCGGAGTTCACCTCGTAATTAAGGGCGTTGGGCTCGTAGGCCTTGAGCGTGACAATGGAGGTGCCTTGCTGTGGCTTGGCTCGCCCGAGTTGGCTCTCAAATGCCTTGTCGGCCACGGCCTCGTGTTTCAGGTTGATTTTGCCCACGGTCTCGATTTCCTCGTTTGCGTTGTCCACGTAGGTCAGTTTGTCCACGAACCATGCGTTTCCTGCCGCGTATGGGTTCTGTATTGGCACAGTCTGTCCGTTCTGAAGGCCGAGTATAAAGTATTTGGCGTTGAGCATGTTGATTACAGGATAGATGGAGTCTCCGTCCACTTTGGTCATGTCTCCATCCGCATTGGTGATGGCGGGCGCTATTTTTTGCATTTCCGGTGCGATGTAGGCCTCTATCATTTCTTGGTATCTGCGCAGTTTAGCCGGGTGGTAACCGCCGATGCTTTTGTGATAATAAGACGTCTCGTTCTCGTTGAAAGTATTCGACGCAAGGTTCAGCACGCGATAGTCCAACGCCTTGTCACGTAAAATTTGCCTGTCGGTGGCCGTCATGGGTTGTGGCGTGTCGCGTACGCTCTTTTCCACGAACATGTCGTCGTATAGATAGCGTTTGTTTACCTGCCACATGTCCACAAGGCACAGCAGGGCGATGCAGCTCACCAATAACTTGCCGTTCAGTTTTTTCGCCTTGAAGAGTAGCAGCAGCAGGGTGCCCACCGCCACGATGGCAAACGACCGTAGTGCGTCTGCCTTGAAAATGGCCTCGCGCATGGTTGCCAAGTTTGTTTTCAGCGGAACGAGGTATTCTTGTGGTATCTGCGACAGGGCTTGGGACTCCGCGCTCGATATATAGTTAGGGAAAAAGAGTGTTGGCGCCAAATAGAACAGTAACGCCACGCCACCGGTAAGGGCAAAACTCGTGTATACCCACTTCATGTTTTGGGCGAGTGTTTCGGGTTTGTCGATGATTTTTTTCAGTGCCATCATTGCTAATAGTGGTATCGTAAACTCAGCTATGACAAGTATGGAGGCTACGGTCCTGAATTTGGCGTACATGGGCATGTAGTCTATAAAGAGATTGGTGAGCCACATGAAGTTACGCCCCCAAGACAGCGTGATGGATATGATAGTGGCCGCCAGCAGCGCCCATTTCATGGGACCCTTGACGATAAACAGCGCCAAGAAGAACAGCATGAGCACGAAGGCGCCCACGTATACGGGCCCACTGGTGCCGGGTTGCTCACCCCAGTATTGCCCCATCTGTTGATAAATCTGTATAAAATTGGGATCGGCTTTTTCCATGGCCTTGGCGTTTTGCGCCAGTGGCACGCTTGCCCCGCCTTTCACGTTGGGCACCAACAGGGTCCATGTCTCTCCTATGCCATAGCTCCATTGGGTGATATAGTCTCTATCAAGCCCGCTGCTTGTTTGGTTGGCCCCGTCTTTCTTCACCAATTCACTCTTGCCTCGCATGGTTTCTTTGGAGTATTGCCACGTGTGGTAAAGGTTTGACAGATTGAGGCATATACCTATCAATCCGCCTGCCAGGGCCACCAAGGACGCTTTCCAAAAACGCGCCATCTGTCCTTGTCGGATAGCCATGACGAGCCAGGCAATGACCATTAAGAAAATGACGAACAGGTAATAGTATGTCATCTGCACGTGGTTGGCGTTCACCTCAAAAGCGGCGAAGATTGCCGTGACGACAAATCCCCACAAGTATTTGCCTCGATAGGCCAGCGCCATGCCGCCTATCATGGGCGGCAAGAAGGCCAACGCCCATACTTTCCAAATGTGTCCGGCTGCAATGATAATGAAGAAATAGCTTGAAAACGCCCATACGATGGCGCCAAGCGCCGCCAGATGCTGCCTGAAATCAAAAGCCCTCAACATGATATAGAAGCCCAAAAGATACGCGAACACGTACCACACATAGTCGGGCAACCACAAGTGGTACAGGTTGGAGGCCTTGTTCAGTATGTCGGTGCTCTTGTATGATGGCGATGTTTGGTATGTGGGCATGCCACTGAAGGTGGCGTTTGTCCATCGGGTGCGCTCTCCCGTTCGTTCCATGTATTCCTTGGCTTCTTGCCCAGCGCCCCTGCCCGCCGATGAGTCGTGCTGGTACAGTATGCGCCCCTCAAACGTGGCGGGTGTGAAATAGGCGAACGAGATGATGGCAAACAAGAGCACTGCCATCAAGTCTGGCAGACATTTTTTCAAGGTTTCCATAAGTATGGTGTGTGCATTAATTATTGATGTCACAAAGGTATATATTTTTTACTGAATAGTTAAAAGTTAATCGTTAAAAGTAAGGAACGCTTCATTTTTTGTAAATTTGCGGTATGAATAGAATTGGAATTATCGTTGCGATGGACAAAGAGTTCGCGCAACTTAGGACATTGCTTGATGACGCACATGTGGAGCGCCGTCGTTTCAAGGATTTTGTTGTTGGCAAACTGGATGGCGCGGACGTTATCTTGCAGCAATGTGGCATCGGAAAAGTCAACTCGGCCATTGGTGCCGTTGAGATGATAGATGGCTACCGTCCTGACCTTGTCATCTCCACGGGTGTCGCTGGTGGAGCCAGCGTGGAGCTAAATCCGCTCGACGTTGTGGTGGGCGAGGCCTGTGTCTATCATGACGCCTATTGTGGCAGCGAGGTGGAGTATGGCCAAATTATGGGTATGCCCGCCCGGTACAAGTCGCCCAAGGAGTTGGTGGAAAAGGCTTTGTCGCTTAACACCGGCAAATCGGCTGTACGGGTGAGGGCTGGCCTGACCGTGAGCGGTGAATGGTTTGTGGACGACAAGGAGAAGATGCGCGCCATACTGGGGCGATTTCCTGAAGCCCTGGCCGTAGACATGGAGAGCTGTTCCATCGCGCAGGCATGCCATATCTACCAAACGCCGTTCATATCATTTCGCGTTATCAGCGACGTACCACTAAAAGACGACAAGGCGGCGCAATATTTTGACTTCTGGAACCGCATGGCAGAGGGGAGCTTCGAGGTTACCAAAGCCTTTCTTCGCGCCATCCTGTAAATCTTAGGGATATAATAACAACTAAACCATACTATCATGAAAAAAATTCCATCGTTTACGATAAATCACGAGAAACTCTTGCGGGGCATCTATGTTTCGCGCAAGGATGAGGTTGGTGGCGAGGTGGTCACCACTTTTGACATTCGCATGAAAGAACCTAACCGCGAGCCCGTGTTGCACAATGGCGCCATCCATGCCATGGAACATTTGGCCGCAACCTACCTCAGAAACGATCCTGAATGGAAAGAGAGGGTCATCTATTGGGGCCCTATGGGGTGTCTGACGGGCAACTATCTGTTGCTTCGCGGCGACTTGGAGTCGCGCGATATTGTAGACTTGATGAAACGCACGTTTCGTTTCGTGGCCGATTACGAGGGGGATATACCTGGCGCCGGGCCTCGCGATTGTGGTAACTACCTGCTCCATGACCTGCCTATGGCCAAGTGGGAGTCGCGCAAATTCCTCACCGAAGTGCTCGAGAACATCAAGCCCGAGAACCTCGTTTATCCAGAGTGACAGGGCCGGCAGGTATCGCCCCGTTGGTCTGGGTGGCGCTGAATGTGTTAGCTTGTGAAGGGCGATGGCGTGCCTTTGCCCTTGCCGATTGTTGCCGCGCGGTGGTCGCGCGCGCTCTTTCGCAAGCGTTGGCGGGTAATTTCAACGTTTTGAAAAAAAAGTACAAACGCCCCTTTATTTTAGCCATATTTGAAAATTATAAGTAGATTGCTCCAAATATCGCCAAAATGGGCCGTGTTTCTTAATCGGCTATAAAACAGATTGTTGTGGAGATACGGCAGAAAACGCGCACGGAGAATACAGCTTCGCCTTCGCGTTTAAGGCCTATTCGCGTTCCGATTAGGCTCTAATCACGCTCCGTTTAAGCCTTGTTCATGTCGCGTTTCGAGCCTATACGCCACGCCATTAGATACCTAACGCATGGTGACGCATGGGCAAATCGTCCGCGTTTGGCGCTTGAGGGCTATGGTTCTCTGCTAAAAACATTCTAAAACAAGCGTTTTGCAAGTAACTTTTTTTGGTATTTTTTCTTGAATATGCGGCGTCTTTCGTGGCGTGTCCATGTGTTTGCGTTTGGGGCGGCATGGATCAAGCGTTAAGCGTTGGCGTGGTCTTGTCCGCTTTGATAGATGGTGGGTTACAAATTCGTCAAGTCGAATTTGTAGCCAACGGATACTGTCACGCCCCTGTTTTTGCATTTTTTGTCAAGCGATCCTTTGTACAGATTGGTTAGCCCGAACGAGTATCGCGCGTCCAACACCACGTTTTGACGCTCGTAAGAGACACCTATCGGAACGCTTATGTCTGTTTTTTCTACAAATTTGTTCTCCGCGTTCATCACGTCCACATTCCTTGCGTAGGTGTAGCTTCCATCCTCGCCAATGGTTACCGAGGTCTCCTCAGAGTGCATGGTGTTGCTTAACAAGAAAGCCACTCGCGCGCCAACGTTGATGGCCAAGCCCTTGGCCACGTAGAGATGAGCCATAACAGGCATGCCGAGATAGTTCAAGTGGAAGTAGTTGTTCTTAAAAGCGATGTGCTTACCGGCTGTAGCTTGTGTCAGGTCGGTGTCGTCGTATCGGCAGCCCATGCGCTCATAGTATGCGCCGACGGAGAAAGCCAAGGTTGCGGTGGCTTGGTAGCGCGCGTCAGCTCCGGCCCAAAGGCCCACCTTGGTTTTGCCTTTGCTTAAGTTGCCAGGAAGTCCCAAGCCCATCGATTCGTTTGAGATGTTGGAAAAAATGGTGCCCACTCTTGGCGTGATGGACAGGGTCCTTACTTCGCTTTGGGCGCGCGATGCCACGACTGCGCTGGTGATGGCAAGGGTAAAAAAGAGTTTTTTCATTGTCATTGGATGGGCAAGAAATGCCTTTGTTGTTTTCTAAAAAACGCTGTTCGCCAATTATTATTATCCGATTAGATGTATTTTGTTTGTTGGTGTTTATCTTTTTATTAACTTTGCAGTAGGTTTTCATATAGAGACAATGACATATACCATTGAAAAGACAGCCACCTTGATAGGCGCTCGCCGCTATGGCTGCCATGAGTCAAAAATAGGTTTTCTGCTCACCGACAGTCGGTCGCTCTGCTTTCCGGAGGAGACTCTGTTCTTCGCCTTGAAGTCGAGGCGCAACGACGGCCATCGTTACATACCCGAGTTGTATCGCCGGGGAGTGAGAAATTTTGTGGTGACAGACGTTCCAGCCAACTACGCCGCTGATTATCCCGCCGCCAATTTCTTGAGGGTGGTGAGCGCGCTCGAAGCGTTGCAGCGCTTGGCGGAGCGCCATCGTGACGCATTTGACATACCCATCGTGGGCATCACGGGGTCCAATGGCAAAACGATGGTGAAAGAATGGCTCCATCAGCTCATGTCGCCCGACATGTATGTCACCCGCAGCCCGCGCAGCTACAACTCGCAGATAGGCGTGCCACTGTCGGTGTGGCTGATGAATGAGCGCACGCGCTTGGGCATCTTTGAGGCAGGCATCAGCCAAAAAGGCGAGATGGCGGCCTTGCGAGACATTATCCAGCCCACGATAGCCGTGCTTACGAACATTGGCGCGGCCCATCAGGAAAACTTCGAGTCGATGGAGGCCAAGTGCCGCGAGAAGGTGTTGCTGTTCCACGATGCCGATACCATCGTTTACAACGCTGACGACCGGATGATAAGCGAGGTGGTGGGCGAACTTGCCTATACTGGCGAGAAACTTTGCTGGTCAACGCGCGACAATAGCGTTTCCATGTACGTCAAAAGCATTGCGAAAGAGGGCAACGCCACCACCGTGACCTATATATATAAAGGTGGCGAGGAAAACAAGTACAGCATACCTTTTATCGACGAAGCCTCTGTGACCAACTCCATCGTGTGCGCGGCTGTGGCTTTGCGGCTCGGCCTTGGCGTCGACGCGCTCAAAGAGCGCATGTCGCGGCTCGAGCCCGTGGCCATGCGATTGGAAGTGAAAGAGGGAAGGCACGGTTGCACGCTCATCAACGACTCGTACAACTCGGACATCAACGCCCTTGGCATAGCCCTCGACTTCATGAATCGCCGCCCCGATCACAAGGGCAGGTCGCGCACGCTGATATTGAGCGATATTTTTCAAAGTGGCGAGGAGCCTGAGAAACTGTACGAGAATGTGGGCGACTTGGCCGTGAAGCGCGGCGTGCACAAGCTCATAGGCATAGGCCCAACGATATCGAGATACGCCGCGCGCGCTCGCACGCCAGAGAAATATGGTTTTGCCACGGTGGAGGATTTTATCCATAGTAAGGAGTTTAAAAATCTGCGCGACGAGGTGATATTGCTCAAGGGCGCTCGCCAATTTGGCTTCGACAAGATAACAGAACTGCTTGTACAGAAAGTGCATGAGACGGTGTTGGAGGTGAACCTGAACGCCATGGTGGACAACCTGAACCACTATCGGTCGTTCTTGAGACCCGAGACCAAGATGGTATGCATGATTAAGGCCAACGCTTACGGCGCCGGCAGCGTGGAGATAGCCAAGACGTTGCAAGACCACAGGGTGGACTATTTGGCCGTGGCCGTGGCCGATGAGGGCGCCATGTTGCGCGGCAAGGGCATCACGAACAGCATCATCATCATGAACCCGGAGTTCTCCGCTTTCAAAACCATGTTTGACAACGACTTGGAACCAGAGGTGTACTCGTTCCGATTGCTCTCTGCCCTGGTCAAGGCCGCGGAGAAAGAAGGCATCACGGGTTATCCCGTGCACATCAAGATAGACACCGGTATGAACCGATTGGGCTTCAACCCAGAGCGCGACATGGATGAGTTAATAGACCGCCTGAAACACCAAGACGCCGTGATACCGCGGTCGGTGTTCTCGCATTTTGTCGGTTCGGATAGCAATGACTTTGACAATTTCTCGGCAGAGCAATTTGCTCGTTTCGACAAGGCGAGCCAACGGCTGCAAGAAGCGTTTGAGCACAAGATACTGCGGCATATGGACAATTCGGCTGGCATAGAGCATTTTCCTGACAGACAGTTGGACATGTGCCGTTTGGGCATAGGCCTTTATGGCGTGGATAGCCGCACCAACACCATCATCAACAACGTGTCCACGCTTAAGACCACCATCTTACAGCTACGGCACGTGCCCGCGAGCCAGACCGTTGGGTACAGCCGTAAGGGAACGCTGGAACGCGACAGCGTTATCGCTGCCATACCTATAGGTTATGCCGACGGGCTGAATAGGCGGTTGGGCAATCGTCGAGGCTACTGCTTGGTGAACGGCCAAAAGGCTGAGTACGTGGGCAATATCTGCATGGACGTGGCTATGGTGGACGTGACCGGCATCGCGTGCGCCGAGGGAGACAGCGTGGAGATATTCGGAGACCACCTGCCCGTAACGGTGCTAAGCGACATTTTGGGCACCATTCCCTACGAGGTGCTCACGGGAATAAGCAATAGGGTGAAGCGCGTTTACTTCCAAGATTGAGGTTTCGAGAAAATATTTCCTCTGCCCTAAAATTATATGGCAACGTGCATGTTTGTTATAGCGGAACAGAGATAACCTCTTGCGTGGAACGCTGTTTTTGTTTATTTTTAGGGTTCGAAACATGTATACATGCAAATAGTTACTTTAAAGGCGCAGATTTACGATTTTATTTTGTAAATTTGCGTTTAGCTTTTAAAATACAATCTATTAAAATAATTTATGGAAAATGTTTTTAGTTATATCATCAGCTTGGGAGCAAGTGTGATGATGCCTATAATCTTCACGATTATCGGATTATGCATTGGCATGAAGTTTGGCAAGGCGTTAAAGTCGGGCCTATATGTAGGTGTCGGCTTTGTCGGCTTGGGTATAGTGACGGCTCTTCTAACGTCAAATTTTGGAGATCCGCTCACGCTTATATCGCAAATATACCATCTTGAGCTGAACGTGTTTGACATGGGATGGCCCGCGGCCGCGTCGGTGGCCTACAACACTGCTGTTGGCGCGCTGATTATCCCTATATGCTTGGGCGTGAACTTCCTGATGCTCATTACCAAAACCACGCGTACGGTCAACATAGACCTGTGGAACTATTGGCACTTTGCTTTTATTGGAGCCGTGGTGTACTTTGTGTTTGACCAAAGTTTGGCTTGGGGGTATTTTGCGGCTATAGTTTGCTACATCATCACACTGGTGATGGCCGACTTGACAGCTTCCAAATTCCAAGGCTACTATGAGGGTTTGGATGGCATATCAGTGCCACAGCCATTCTGCCAAAGTTTTGTTCCTTTCACGCTCTGCATGGACTGGGTGTTGGAAAAAATACCCGGTTTTAACAAATTGGATATTGACGCGGAGGGCCTTAAAAAGAAATTTGGAGTGCTCGGGGAACCGTTGGTACTTGGAGTTATCGTTGGGGCGCTCATCGGTTTGGTGGCCCAGATGGAGGTTAAAAAGATACTTTTCTTGGGCGTTACGATGGGAGCGGTGATGGAATTGATACCACGCATCACAAAACTGTTTATCGATGGCTTGATGCCAATATCCGAGAAAACCAAGGAAATCGTTAACAAGCGCTTCCATGGCAAGCAAGTGTTTATCGGCATGAGCCCTGCGTTGGTGATTGGTCATCCCACCTCCTTGGTGTGTACGCTGTTGCTCATCCCTACCTATCTCGCTATCTCGGTGGTTCTGCCGGGTAATCAGTTCTTGCCTTTGGCCTCATTGGCTGGTTTGTTCTATATCTTCCCAATCATGCTGCCTTACACCAAGGGCAATGTTGTGCGCACGTATATCATAGGTTTGGTGGCTCTGCTTGTGGGGCTTTGGTTTGTGACCGACATGGCGCCCGACTTTACCAAGGCTGCCGCCGCGGTATACGCCGCCACTGGTGACCAAGCCGCCCATGTGCCCGAGGGCTTTATGGCCGGTAGCATGGATTTTGCCAGCTCGCTCTTTGGGTATGTTATTTATGCCGCTACAAAATACGCTAAATTTATAGGGGCGGCAATCTTGGTAATCATAATGGTATGTATGATGCTTTGGAACCGTCGTCTTATCATCAAGGATGAAAAGACTGCGGCAGAGGCGTTGGCTTCCATGAATAAATAATTAATCACTAATCTGTAAAATAATGAAGAAGACACTATTTACAATCGCTTTTTGTTTGGTTGCCAGCTACGGCATGGCACAGTGCTGTTCTAAGGGTTATGAAGTGAAGGCCGAGAACGCGTACACGAATTATAATGTGCGTTGGGCCACTGGTCCAGAGGATGCTAAACACTACACTACGGATCGCTTGCGAAAGGAATACCTCGTTGAGAAAGTCTTTGCGCCGGGAGAGGTGAACTGGACTTATACATTCTATGACCGTTTCCTCATTGGTGGAGCGCAGCCTATGGCAACGCCACTTAAGTTGGTGTCGATAGAACCGCTCTACGTGGACATTAGCAAAGGAACAAGCGGGCGCACGCTTTTGGATAACCGCGAGCTTGGTATCATTAATATTGGGGGTGATGGTACGGTTACCGTGGACGGAAAACGGTATGACCTTGGTTTCCAAGAGGCCCTGTACATTGGCCGTGGTGCCAAGGACATTGTTGTGGCAAGCAAGAACGTGGCTGAGCCTGCCAAGTTTTATATGAACTCGGCAACCGCACACACCACTTACCCCACGAAAAAGGTGACGCTGAGAGATGCCAATAATATCAAAGCCGGTAGCTTGAAAGAAAGCAACGATCGCGTGATACACCAACTCATCATTGATGGCGTTGCGGGTGTTCGTACATGCCAGTTGCAAATGGGTGTTACTGAACTTAAAGAAGGCTCAGTGTGGAACACCATGCCCGCGCACACGCACACTCGTCGTATGGAAGCTTACCTGTATTACAAGGTGCCTAAGGGACAAAAAATTCTTCATGTGATGGGTGAGCCGCAAGAGACGCGTCCGATGTGGATCAATAACGAGCAGGCGGTTATCTCTCCGCAATGGAGCATACATTGCGCAGCCGGAACTTCCAATTATACTTTTATTTGGGGCATGTGCGGTGAGAATCTTGTTTACACGGATATGCAAGTAGTTGCCATTCCTGATTTGCAATAAAACAAGAAGAATAATGCTTAAAAATCTCTGCTAAACAAATAAAGAAATGCCCAACTTCTGATGGTTCATCTGTGGTTTGCCATGCTTGGCGACCACGATGAACTATTTAGACCATGCACACTGGATGGAGATGGGGAAGGCTAAGATGCTTCGTAGGATGGATATGAATGAAGCTGTTAGCTCCATAATACAAACCAATCGCAGTTGAATAACTGGCTGGTATTGTTTAAAAAATTTGTTTATAACGTAGCTTTGGCTTGCAAGTAAATTTCCTTGCCGTACGAAATGAATACGGGTGAGGTGATTTTTTTATAAGCAATGTAAAATTGGAGATAATTTTTTTAGAGACGTTTTTTCTCTTAAGGTAAGAAACCTTGGCTTTTAAGGGTGCTTATAAAGGTCTCTGACATGGCTTCGTTATCTTTTTTAGTATATCGCATGTCGGTGTAAACCTGCGCCAATGTCTCTTTATGATTGATTGCGACGAAATTTTTATTCTCCTCGAGCGACTCTTTTTCGGCGTAGTAATCGTTGATTTTTTCAAGAGAATAATCTTTGTATTTTTCATGGTGAATGATGCTTTCCAAAGGCAATCGATCTGTTAATGATGGCATTTCGTCAGGCCAACCTAATGTGATTGTGGCCACGGGAAATACTAATTTGGGTAGTTGTAAAGTGTCAATGATCATTTGTGGCATGTAGACGGTAGTGCCAAGAAAACATGTGCCAAGTCCTTTCTCTTCGGCTATATTGCAGAATGTTTGGCAATATAACAAGGCGTCGGTGGCCGCGTTCATAAAGCTCAGAAAATTATTATAACCTGGTTGCGCTTTTCTTTCATTGGCCCAGCGAGTGGTTCGGTTGAAATCGGCACAGAAAGTGAGTATTACGGGTGCAGCTTTTACCATGGGCTGGTTGAAGTGAGCAGGTGATAATTTCTCTTTCATCTTGCTGTCTCGGGTTATCACTACGCTGTAAAGTTGGAGATTGCCCATAGTGGGAGTGCGCTCAGAAAGTGTTAACATTTCGTGGAGCAACGTGTCAGGAATTTCCCTTTTAGAATATTTGCGAATGGTTCTACGCTCTTTTAAGTTTTTCATTTTGGAAAGTTTTAGTTGATGCAAAGATATAAAAATTATATATAAAGGTAATACTTCTGCGATTTTAATCTTTAAAAGTTATTCTTTTTTCATTTTTCTTTTGTAGCTTTGCAATATATATGATGTTGATATAATATTTACTATATATCTGATGGAAAATCAAAAAATTTATTCATACGACGAGGCTTTCGAGGCCTCTCTTATGTATTTTGGCGGTGATGAACTCGCTGCTCGTGTATGGGTGAACAAATATGCCATGAAGGATAGTTTTGGCAATATTTTTGAGAAAACACCCGAGCAAATGCATTGGCGTATTGCCAACGAGATAGCTCGTATCGAAAAAAAGTATAAAAATCCGTTAAGCGCACAAGAAGTGTTCGACTTGCTGGACCATTTCCGCTATGTTATCCCGGCAGGAAGCCCGATGACAGGTATTGGCAATAATCATCAAGTGGCCTCGCTGAGCAATTGCTTCGTAATTGGACTTGATGGAGATGCCGATAGCTATGGTGCCATTATGAAAATAGACGAAGAGCAAGTGCAACTCATGAAACGTCGCGGCGGAGTGGGGCATGACCTCAGTCACATACGCCCAAAAGGTAGTCCTGTGAACAACTCTGCGCTTACTTCCACGGGGCTTGTGCCTTTCATGGAACGCTATAGCAATTCCACTCGAGAGGTGGCGCAAGATGGACGCCGTGGCGCTTTGATGTTGTCGGTGAGCATTAAGCATCCAGATTCGGAAGCGTTCATAGACGCCAAGATGACCGAGGGCAAAGTGACAGGTGCTAATGTAAGCGTTAAAATAGACGATGAGTTTATGGAAGCTGCCGTCAGTGACAAACCATACGAGCAGCAATTTCCTATCAAAGGCAATGAACCTGAGGTACGAAAAGAAATCTCAGCACGTAAGTTGTGGGAGAAAATAGTGCACAACGCATGGAAAAGCGCAGAGCCGGGAGTGCTGTTTTGGGATACCATCGAGCGTGAGAGTATACCTGATTGTTACGCCGATATGGGTTTCCGCACGGTCAGCACAAACCCTTGTGGTGAGATACCACTGTGCCCTTACGACAGCTGTAGGTTGTTAAGTCTAAACCTGTACAGCTATGTTGACAAGCCCTTTACCAAGGAGGCGCGGTTTGATTATGACAAATTCGCCAAACATGTACAGTTGGCTCAGCGTATCATGGATGATATTGTCGACCTTGAAATGGAAAAAATCGACATGATCATGGCTAAGATAAAAAAGGACCCACAAAGTCAGGAGGTGAAAGCTACCGAGTACCATCTTTGGGAAAAGATACAGCATAAGAGTGGGCTTGGACGCCGTACGGGCGTGGGTATCACGGCCGAAGGAGATATGGTGGCAGCCATGGGGCTGCGCTATGGCACTCAAGAAGCCACGGATTTCTCTGTGAATGTACACAAAACTTTAGCTCTGAACGCTTACCGTTCGTCTGTGGACATGGCGCGTGAGCGTGGTAAATTTGAGATTTACGATGCCGAAAGAGAGAAAAACAATCCTTTTGTGAACCGCTTGAAAGCTGCGGACCCAAAGCTTTACGAGGACATGACAAAATATGGTAGGCGCAATATCGCATGCCTAACCATTGCTCCAACGGGCACCACTTCGCTCATGACACAGACTACGAGCGGCATTGAGCCAGTGTTTATGCCAGTCTACAAGCGTCGCCGCAAGGTCAACCCGGGCGATACTGACGTACATGTGGACTTCGTCGACGAGGTGGGCGACTCTTTCGAGGAGTACATAGTTTACCATCAAAAGTTCCTCACGTGGATGGAAATGAATGGAATTGACACTTCCAAGAAGTATTCACAAGAAGAGATAGACGCCCTCGTGGCACGCTCACCGTATCATAAGGCCACTGCCAATGATGTGGATTGGCTCATGAAAGTGCGTATGCAGGGAGCCGTTCAAAAGTGGGTAGACCATAGCATATCGGTTACGGTGAACCTTCCTAACGACGTAGACGAAACATTGGTAAACAATCTTTATGTTGAGGCTTGGCGCTCGGGCTGCAAGGGATGTACCATTTATAGGGATGGAAGTAGGTCTGGAGTGATGATCGCTGCATCAAAAAAAGACAAGAAAAAAGATGAACATCGAGAGGCACCAGCACCTATTACAGTTCCAATTCCAAGTCTCCCACTTGTTCAGGAGGTTCGTCCCAAGGTGTTAGATTGCGACGTTGTGCGCTTCCAAAACAACAAAGACAAATGGGTTGCGTTTGTCGGCCTGCTTGATGGGTATCCTTATGAGATCTTCACTGGCTTGCAAGACGATGACGAGGGCATTGTATTGCCCAAGTCTGTTGTCAAGGGAAAAATTATCAAGCAAACCTGCGAGGATGGCACTCATCGTTACGATTTCCAGTTTGAGAATAAGCGTGGCTACAAGACTACGGTAGAAGGGCTCAGCTCTAAGTTTAATCCAGAGTATTGGAATTACGCCAAATTAATATCTGGCGTGTTACGGTACCGTATGCCAATAGGCCATGTTATCAAACTCGTTGGCTCTTTGCAACTCAAGGACGAGAGCATTAATACATGGAAGAATGGCGTTGAGCGTGCCCTAAAAAAATATGTCGTGGATGGCACCAATGCACCGGGACAAACATGCCCGGTATGTGGACAGGAAACACTTGTGTACCAAGAAGGATGCCTCATCTGTACCAATTGTGGCGCAAGCCGTTGTGGATAGAACGTGTACATGCTAAAAGACAGTTATATTTATATTCAAAACCTGCGTTTCCACGCTTATCATGGCGTGGATGCGCAGGAACAATTAACGGGCAATGACTATGTCTTAAACTTGCGTTTGCAAGTTGATTTAGAGCGCCCGATGGTCTCCGATGATGTCGCTGACACCGTGAACTATGCGCAAGTTTATGACATAGTGCGGCGCGAAATGGGTATTCCCTCAAAGCTTTTAGAACATGTTGCGCGGCGAATTGGTGAGCGTATTTTCTGTCGTTGGCCAGAAGTGGTCTCGCTTTTGTTGCGTTTAACCAAGCTTAATCCGCCCATGGGAGCCGATTGTGACGGTGCTGGAGTGGAATTATATTTAATAAATGATAAAACCCAAAGATAGAATTGGGTTTTGAAATAGTTTTTCATTACATTTGCAAAATACTTTTTTCACTATGCTCAAGAGGCTATTTGTTTGTTTGATAACACTGATGACGTTTACGCCAATGTGTTTGGGGGCTAATGGCAAGTTCAAACTTGTCATAGACGCTGGGCATGGCGGCAAGGACTGGGGAGCCCCGGGAGCTGTGTCTCATGAAAAAAACCTTACCTTAAAGTATGCTCTGGCTCTTGGCAGCATGATTGAACGCAACTGTCCAGACGTGCGCGTTTCGTACACACGCAAGACGGATGAGTTCGTGCCTCTAAAGAAAAGGGCGGAGTTTGCCAATAAAAAGGGAGCGGATCTTTTTATATCTGTGCATATCAATGCGGTCACGGGCAATCGTGCGGTTAGCGGTTTTCAGAGTTATACATTAGGTAGAGGACAGAGAACTGGAGACGGGGGCATACTCGAAAACATTGATGTGGCCAAGCGAGAAAATGCAGTTATTTATTTGGAGGATAACTATAAAACGGTCTATAAGGGCTTTGATCCCAATTCTGTGGAAAGTGATATCATGTTTGAGTTTATCGCAGACAAGAATCGTGAGCGCAGCATTGAGTTGTCTCGGCTCATGCAGCGTGAAGTGTGCAAAGCCACGGGCCGTCGCGATGGCGGATCGCATCAAAACAATTTGGCGGTTTTACGGCTAACCTCTATGCCTGCCGTACTGCTCGAGTTGGGCTTTATCTCCACCCCGGAAGAAGAAAACTTCTTGAATTCTGATGCTGGGCTTGATAGCTATGTTAAGGGTATGTACAATGCGTTCGTTCATTATAAGAATAAGTATGACGACAATATCAATGTGCCTTACCGTACAGGCAAGGCTGCCGGCAGGGCTAAAACCGTGCCAGTAGATCCACCAGCTCCTGCCAAACAATCCATAGAGCCACGCCCTTCACAACCCACGCAGCCTGTTGACGCCCCTACACTTTCATCCCCCCAAACGTCAGGCACACGTCCAAAGACTGCCGGGAGTGGGCAAAAGGCATCTAAAGCATCCATTTCGCCAACATCCACAACCCAATCCAAGCCTGTTTTCAAGATCCAAATTTTTGCCAGTAAATTTACGTTGAAAGCTGATGACACCAACTTTAAAGGGCTTAAGGATTGCGAGTTTTATGAAGACGGCGGGTTCAATAAATACACCTATGGTGCAAGTAACAATTATAATGAGATATACCGATTACGCAAGGAAATCCTCGACAAGTTTCCAGAATGTTTTATCATCGCTTTCAAAGATGGCAAGAGAATGAATGTCAATCAGGCCATAGAAGAGTTCAAAGCCAACCGTTAACATATCATTGAAAAATATTACGTATGAAATTTTTTACAAACGAGGTTAAGATTGCCACCGTAGCCATAGTTGGTGTGGTACTGTTATTTTTCGGAATCAACTTCATGAAAGGCCATTCCGTCTTTTCAGACAATAACACGTACTATATCCGCTTTGCAGATATTAGTGGGCTTTCAAACTCCAACCCAATCTATGCCAATGGCTTTAAGGTAGGATTAGTTGATGGTATTAGTTACGATTACGATGGAGGGCAAGGGGTAATTGTCGCTTTGGATGTAAACAAAAATCTCAAAATACCCCACGGTTCCAAAGCGGTGATATCGAGTGATCTAATGGGAAATGTGAAGATGAACCTTCTTCTGGCTGATCCCGCCAATGGAATTTGTCAGCCCGGCGATACACTTTCAGGCTCTTTAGAAGTTGGGTTGCAAGAGGCTGTGGCCCAATTGATGCCAGCCATCAAGCAGCTTATCCCAAAAGCCGATAGCATTTTGACGAGTGTTAACACGCTTATGGCCGACCCTGCTATCGCAAAATCGTTGCACAATGTGCAGCGTGTTTCGGCCGAACTAACTACCACTACAGCAAGCCTAAACAGGTTGATAACCAATCTCAACACACGCATGCCAGGGATTATGAACAAAACAGAGATGGCCATCGGCAAGGCCAACACTACCCTTGACAACACATCTCAAATAACAGCCAACTTGGCAGCAATAGACATTGAGGGCACGATGAGCAAGGTGAACAACACACTTGACAATGTACAAAACATCACAGCCAAGATGAATAGCAAACATAGCACGTTAGGACTTCTGCTTAGCGACCCAACGCTATACAATAATCTCAATTCCACATTGATGAGCGCAGACTCCTTGGTCACCAACTTCAAGGCCCATCCTAAACGCTATATACACTTTTCGATATTTGGAAGAAGGGATAAATAAAAAAGATTTATCCAGTGCTAATATAAAATCAGTCTAAATAGACGTTCCTTATGTTTCACGCTCTTTGATACAATCTGAAGTTGTGTGTACTGACAAGGAACGTCTTTTATATTCGTATGTTTCACGTAATGGAATTGTAATATGTACGATTTGGGATATAATCTTCATTATCAAAATGTTATATTCCTTTATGTTGTTTATTTTTAACACTTATGGTTAATCTTGGCTAATCTTCGTAATCTTAGTTAGTTACATCCCATTAGATACTAAACGGCTCTTTTATCGATTTGCCAATACGCAAAATCTTTGCTAAATTTGCAATTGCAATAAAGACTAAGAACTGTCTAAACAGACTACATGTCTCAATCCAAAGTTGCTAATGAAAGTAAGTCCTGACGCTCGCTGGGACAAAACACTTGCGCTTATCCGCAAGAATGTCACCGAGCAAGTATATAACTCTTGGTTCAAACGAATCCTTTTCGAGCACTTCGACGAAGCTCGAAAAATGATCCTTGTACAGGTACCCAGCCACTATGTGTATGAGTATTTGGAAGAAAACTTTGTGGATTTACTTGGCAAGTCTCTCACCCATTGTTTTGGAAAGGGGGTGGGATTGTCCTATCGAGTCGTTACCGATAAGGAGCATAACCTTTCCCAAGAGCTTGAGGCGGAACCCTCGACGGGGATGGAAAAACCACGCAATCGCGTGGGAGCGAACCAGTCTCCGACCATTCTTGACGCTGCCCGCCCTCAAGAAATAGACTCCCAGCTCAATCCTCATCTCACTTTTTCCAATTATATTGAGGGCGACAGCAATAAGTTGCCACGATCCGTCGGACTGTCCATTGCGGAGCATCCCAATACGATGCAGTTCAACCCTATGTTCATCTACGGACCGTCGGGATGTGGCAAGACGCATCTTATTAACGCAATCGGTCTGCATACCAAGCAGCTTTATCCGCAAAAACGAGTGCTCTATATCAGCGCACGATTGTTTCAAGTGCAGTTCTCCAATGCGATGTTGAAAAATAGTATAAACGATTTCATCGCATTTTACCAAACGATAGACATGCTCATCGTGGACGACATACAGGAGTGGATGACAGCGGTGAAGACGCAAGAAACGTTCTTTCACATTTTCAACCACCTCTTTCGTAACGGCAAGCGCATCATCTTGGCCTCGGATCGTCCACCCATTGAGCTCAAGACCATGCCCGACAGGTTGCTCACGCGTTTCTCATGCGGCCTGATTGCGGAACTTGAAAAGCCTAACAAACAGCTTTGTATAGACATTCTCAAGAGCAAGATACGCCGCGATGGACTTAATATTCCGAGCGACGTAATACATTTTATAGCAGAAACCGCCAGTGGAAGTGTGCGAGATTTACAAGGTGTTATCAACTCGTTGATGGCATATTCCATTGTTTATAACAGTGATATCAACATGCGTTTGGCCGAGAGAGTCATCAAGCGTGCGGTCAAATTGGATGACGAGCCGCTTACTGTCGACGATATTTTGGACAAGGTTTGCGTGCACTTCAATGTCACCGCGGCGCAGGTAAACTCTCGTAGCCGTAAGCAAGACTATGTCAGGGCACGACAAGTCTCGATGTATTTAGCCCAAAAATACACAAAAATGCCAGCTGGACGAATCGGTAAATTAGTTGGAAACAGAGATCATTCCACCGTCATTCACAGTTGTGCGCAAGTACAGAGGCGCATGCAGGTGGACAAGGCCTTCGGTGCGGATGTAAGCGCTATAGAAAACTCTTTTAAGCTCAAGAGATAATAAGCAGGGAAACGCCGGTGGTGTTTCCCTGTTCCTTTTCGGCTTGGCTTATGCACAATCAGCTTTTCTTCATTCCATAAAAATGGCCTTGACCGTAATGGTCAAGGCCTCCGCTTTTTTTTATCTGGTTTAAAAATGTTGCTATCTCTTTAGAAATTTAGCTTGATATTGCCACCTGCCATGATCCAAATGCCTGGTTGTGGTACCGCGCCAATATCATAGTATCGATGGTTGGTGATATTGTCAGCCTTGACAAAAAGTTGCCACGTGGGCTCGCTCCATGTTAGCCTGCCGTCCAATTTTGCGTATGGATGGTAGCCGTTCATGCGTTGTTGCCAACGCAACGCCCACGATGCCGACAACTTTTTCACGATGGGGTGTGACAGTTCGGCCACAAATTTGTGTCGCAGGTACTCCAAGGCGTAGAGAGATTTGTATATCTTCTGCGTGGTTTCGTGGTTTTGGTGTATGAAGGCATAGCCAAGTTTCAGAAGTGTCGGCTCGCCGCCCACGTTGTGGATGAGCAGTTGCGACAGATTGAGGTTGGTCTCCACGTTGAACCCCATGTTGTCCAATTTGCCGATATTCAATGCGTGATATTTCTTGGATTCTTTCGTCTCGTACACCCAATCTATCATGTTCTCGCCTTTGCTGTAAAAAGCTGACGCCACGACGTTCAGACCATTGGCGCGAAATCTTGAGCCAATTTTAAGCGTGGAGTTGCGTTCGGGCTTGAGGTTGAGGTCACCTTTTTGCGCCGGATTGTTGGTGTACAGATCGGTGTAGGTGGGCACTCGCAACGACTTGTTCCAACTGGCGTAGAACTTCCAATGGTCGTTGGGTCTGTAGCTCAAGTCCACTCCGGGATAAAACCTGAAGTCATTGTCCAATCCCGTGTTCTTGTTGGCCATGATTCCGGCCGATATGGTTAATCCGCCCAATATGATGTTGTGCTCGGCAAAAAGGCTCGTGTTGGTTCGAACGCCCTTGCGTGCGTATGACCGCTCGGTGTCTTTGATGCGTTGCCACTCGCTCTCGGGCAGGTGTTCGCCGTATGCGGTTGAGAGTATCAGCTCTTTGCTGATATCCGCACCGATGGCCGACCGCCCAGCTGCCCAGTCAAAATTCATGTTGAGCGCCGCGCCGTATACGTCCACACGGTGATAGTTCTCGCCTGCCTTGGCACCCACCTTGCCTTTTATGAGCTGGAAGTGATCGTAATCACGGTGACCATAAAGGCGAGGTACGATCTCGAGGCGTGACAGATACTTGCTGTCATTTCCGGCAAAAGGCTTTATGTTCATGCCCAGCGAACCCATCAAACGAGTCGTCTCCTCGTATTGGTTCGGAAATTTGGGCGAGTAAAAAGTGTTGGCGCCGTAGTCTTTGGTGACAAATCCTGCCTGCCAATTCAGGTTTATGTTTTTGGCAGACATGAAACCTTGGTAGAAAGCGCGCCCTTTCTTGAAATCAGCGTTGTCTGTACCTCCATCACTGCGCGTGTATCCTCCGGAGAGCTGGTGGCTCGTGGAGAGAGTACCTCGCTTGTTGCCCAGTCCTGCCACGGTCAAGCCAGCGTCTGCCCCGAGGCTTCCGAAGGAGCCCCCCTCGATCTTGGCTCGAACGTTGCTTCGCGCGTCAGGGGTGGTTACGATGTTGATGGCGCCGCTGAAAGCAGAGACGCCAAACACCTTGGCCGAGGCGCCCTCAAGCACTTCTATGCGCTCTATGTCTGACAAAGAGATTGGGAAATCGGCCGCATTGTGTCCAGTTTGTGGACTTGTTAACGCAACTCCGTTAAGCAAAATGGCGATCTGGTCGAACGTTCCGCCGTTGATAGAGATGTCCGTCTGTACGCCAAATCCACCGCGTTGACGGACATCTACGCCTGTGGATAGTTTGAGAATGTCGTTGAGGGTCTGTGCCTGCGCACGATGAATGTCGTCGCGCGTGATGACCTTCACAATCTGGGCCGACTGTATGGCAGTCAGCGGCGCTCGTGAGCCTGTAATCAGTACTTCGTCTATGCGCTGCTCTCCAACATTGGCAGTGTCTGCCTCAACCATCGAGGGTACCTCCAAGCCATTGGCTTTGGCGTGCGAAAGCGTGGCAACGCTCAGCACGCTTATGAGCACCTCTTTGCCCAATGCGGCAAAAAGGCTGTAGCCCTTGCGGTTGAACTGTTTGAAGACGAGCGCGGAGCGCTTGTTAAACATTTGTTTTTTCATAAATCGGTGCAAAATTACTATTTTTTGAGTTAAACCGTGTTTTTTTATGAATTTTCTTCAAAGGTAATCACTGTTTGTTCTTTTTTTTCAAATATAAGTAATGGCAGGATTGTCAACAAAAGGTCATAAAATAGGAGTTATCTTTTTGACCAAACAGCAAAAAAATATTTGTTGTTTGGTCTTTTCCTGCTGTCAAAGGTTGCTTTAAAAGATTAAATAAATCTGGAATTTATATTTTGCGGCGATGATTAGTGCTTAATGGCATCTTGTTTAGACACTATACGCATGGCGAATGATGGCTAAACGCACGCCGTTTAGGGCTTAATCGCAAGACGAATAAGGTCTAATCGCAGGCTCGAAAAGTCACGCCAACAACATGGATAATGATTTTTTGCAGTAAGATATTGATTTGTTGGCAATTGCGCAAAAGGTTTGTTTTTATAGAATTTCAAATAAAAAGCCCTTGCTTTGCTATTTGGAGTTGTCTGAAATGCTTTTTGTTTGATTTTTTCAGAAAGGTAGATATGCCTGATAGACGATTTTTTTCAATTTGCGTGAGTGCCATGCCCAAAAGTTTGGTATGGCACTCACGCATGTCTTAAACATCCACTTGGAATGTTGCTTGCTAATATTATAATACGGTATACATATATGTCGCCACTTCTTCCCAAACCTCGTCCATCTTTTTTTTCTTGTGGAGCGGTATGTCGCATCTCTCACAGAAGTGTTTCAACAGGTTGTATGTCTTGTCTCCGGCGGTTTCAATTTCCTCAGGTTTCTTGCCGATGTCGCATATTGTCTCACCCAGCTTATTGAGCATCTCTTTAGCGTCGATATTGATGTCTTTGCCCATGATGGGGATGGCATAGCCATCTTCTTTGCCTACAACCAGTAGCAAGTGGGGATATATTGGTGTAGAATGCTGGTCTGTTAATGCTGGTTGGTGCATATGCAACATGCGGCAGCACAATGGTTGGTCTTTGGGCAGTTTCTTGATGCGGTGCGCCATGATGTCATTGTCAAATTGAACTACAGGATATTCCTCATCCTCGAAAGCTGGAAGTTGGGTGGTACTCCATTCATATTGCTCCTCGCCTGTGGAAATAAGCATTGGCACTGTTTTGCCGCCACGGTAGTCGGGATAGTCGCCTTCGGGGCCAAAGCCCACGTTTTCAGACGGATGTTCGATCATGTACGATGCCAGAAACACGGTGGCTCGCATGGCCTCGGTTAAGTTTTGGGCGTCTTGCTTGTCGGTTATGCGCCAAGGAGCATGGTTTGGTTTATACTTTATGAAATTGGGCCAGCCGTTTTTTCGTGGTATGGTTTGGTTGGTTCGTTGCGAGAATTCCCTGATGCGTTTCTTGTCGTTAGCCTCTATGTCTTTGGCCGCATCGAACGAACATACTATATAGTTCAACAACGTGATGTTCTCGAGAAATTCGTAGTGTGGTTCTTTTTTAATCGTTAGGCTTCGTAGGAAACTTGAGAATTGCTTTCGCCCAACGTACAGGCCAAGTCCATGCATGATGCCAGCCTCACCCATGACAGAGCAATAGCCTGTCTCTCCACATGATAGTTTCACGGCAAAGACATTATAATCGCCCAATACATTCCAAGGTTCTTGTTTTCTGAACGCAAACGCAGCTTGAAGCATGTCGTCCGTGAGGATGTTTTTTCCCATTTTTGTTTTATTTTTTTATGACGTTGGCATGGTGCATTTTGACTTACGGGGAACTGTGTGCGCAGATATGCTCATTTGTAAAAATACGCATTGTTTGGTGAAAACAATGCGTATTGGGCAATAAACTTTCGTTTATTTTTTTTTATTTCATTTTGCGCCACTGCTCTCTAACGGTTGAGTGCATGTGCGTTATGCTTCGCGGTGAGCTTGCATGTCGCGCCGCCATTTAAGATAACCGAAGATGGCTATTGCTACGTACAGGCCGTAGAGTGAAGCTTTGAATGGTATGTCCTTGTAGAAATAGAGTGCGCAAGTCACCACGTCCACCACTATCCATATGAGCCATTGCTCAAGATATTTGCGCGCCAACGCCCATATTCCGACGAAACTTAAGGCCGTGGTGAAGGCGTCGGCCACTGGTACGGTGGACCCTATCTGCGTGAGCCAATACCACAATATGAGCCAAATGGCGAGGGTGCCGAGTGTCCACGGCAAGATAAGGTTGCGCTTGAAGTGGGTGATGGGCAACTGTTCGCCTTGCCGCTGATGTTTCTTTTTGCCGAATTTCCAAGTCCAAAAACCGTAGATGGTCATCGCGATGTAATAAAACTCCATGGCACAGTCGGCATAAAGCCCTTTCTCGTAATAGAGCACGATGTCTAATGCTTGCATCACGAAACCCACGATCCAAAGCCAAATGGAAGCCTTGTATTCCAGCAGGATGTAGGCTAAGCCGAGAATGGTGGTGGTGATGTCGAGCCAATGTGCCATGAAAAAGGTGAACCAAGGGTCGGAGTGGGTGTAAATGTCGAGCGTGTATAAGACAAATTGCATGTTTGTATTATTGGGAAATCACAATTTCACAATTCACGATTTATGTTTTAAAAGCAATAAATCATGAATTGAAATTGTGAAATCCGAATTTTAAAACTTCGTTAGAAACGCAGCGCCACGCTGCCCAGCGCCGTGAAACCTGCCATGGGCGTATAGCCCATTTGGTAGTAACGGTTGCTCTCTGGGTGATCTTGGCCTACGATAGCGGAGTAGACCCACGCTGATGAGGCATAGTGAGCGTTGAAGATGTTGTTAAGGTTCATGCCAAATACCACTTCTTTGAGCGCTGATCGGTTTTGGGGCAGTTGCCATGTGTAGCTGAGCCTGATGTCTGTTTGGCTGTAGGCTGGCAACGACCGGTCGTTGTTCTCGGTGTTATCCACATACTGCTGGCTCACGAAGTTGGTATGCCAAACGGCTTGCATGTTGGCATAGTGGAAATCGACGAATCCGTTGAGGATGGCTGATGGCGAGAAGGCCAACGTGGAGTTGTCATAGTGTTTGACAGTTGGAGCTATTTTTATCCAATTTTTGTCACGCGTCTCGATGACCTCGTCGAAGTCTTTTATTTTGTTCATGGACAGGGCTGCGTTGCCTGCGATGGAGAGCCATGCGAGTGGGGCGCAGTCGGCTGTCAGTTCAACGCCGGTGCGATAGCTCTTGGCTATGTTTGTGGTGAGGTTTTCGCCAATGTCGCTCTGTGCGCCGGTTTGCACGAATTGGTCTTTGTAGCCCATGTAGTAGAAGTTGGCCCCGGCATGCCAGCTCGTGCCGCTGTAATTGTAGCCAGCCTCGAAATCGAGTAGGCGCTCGGCTTTGGGTGCGGGGTAAGAACCGTTATCGGTAAAGTTGTTGCGCTCGGGTTCTCGGTTGGCATAGGCCGCGGAGAAGTAAGCGTGGTGACCGTTTTGGTGAAAACTAACGCCTGCTTTGGGGTTGACGAAGTTGTAGTGTTTGTTGATATTGAGTTGCTGGTTTTTGAAAGTGCCGTCCGTTTGCTTGTAGAACCTGTCGTTGATACCGTCTGTGGTGTAGTCCACGTGGCGGTATTGCACGTCGGCAAAGATGTCGAAGACGGGTGTAATCTTGTAAGTCTCTTTGATGTAAACAGCGTAATCGTTCTTTTTTGCGTCAGAATCGTAATATTTTTTAAGTTTTGTATCGTAGGGGGCTGTGAGCTGTATATTTGGGCTCTCCTTGGCGTGAATGTAATCTATAAAACCATAGTGGTTGCAACGGAACTGCTGGATATTGGCTCCGAAGATAATGTCGTTGTGCTCGTCGGTGTAGTTGCTGTTGTAAACCAAGCCGTAAGCGTGCTGTGTCAATCCTTTCCTACGTACGAAGTCGGCTTTCTTTATCTGTTTGCTTGTACCGTTGTCATTGTAGGTGGCGACTATGCCAAAGTCCTTGAACTTCTTTCTTGGGCGAAACTCCTCGTAGTAACCATGCCCATATGTGTAGTGCAGGGCTGCGTTGTGGGTCCATCGTGCCGAAGGCTGCCACGTGGCAGAGAGTATGTTGTGGTCTTGCGTGAAGTTGTCGGTGGTTTTCTCCCACAATTTGCCGTCGCTCATTTTATAGCGCGAAATGCTCCAGTCTCCTTTCCCATCGGTTGTGAAAGCCTCGTATAGGCTGTTGTAACGTCCCAGCCCTCGGTCGTACATGTCTTTGTAAGTTTTCACGCCATCGTAGCTGTTCATGCTGTAATCGCCATTTCCCGCGGTTACGCCGCTCCATGCCTGGCCGGTGTGTTCGTAGTTTCCCACGTTTTTATAACGCACGGTCAGGTTGTTGCCCAGCCATGTAAGTCCGCCATAAAAAGAGCCGGAATTGCCGGATGTGCCATGAACAAAACCGTCTGTTGTGGTGTGATGGTAGGCTCCATCGACGATGAGATGTCCTAAAAGCAAGCCAGAGGAGAAGTTCAGACCCATGTTGGCGGTGTTGTAGCTGCCGTAAGAGCCATTCACCTCAAGGCTTGGTTTCTCGCTGGGCGCGGCCATGTTGAGTGATATGGTGCCACCAAAGGCGCCGTCACCATTGGTTGACGTGCCGATGCCGCGTTGGATTTGGGCGGACCCTAAGAGCGCGGCGTATGAGTTCATATTAGCCCAAAACACGGTCTGGTCTTCGGGAGAGTTGAGCGCTACGCCATCGAGCGTGACGTTGATACGACTGCCTGCCGCTCCACGAATGCGCATATAGGTGGATCCAGTGCCCACGCCGTTCTCGCTCCAAGCGAGTATTCCGGGCGTGCGAGCAAAGAGTAGCGGAAGTTCTTGGCCGGTCTTGGCAAAGTTTCTCAATGTTTTTTTGTTGATGTTTGCAACGGCAAACGGTGCGTTTTTTGATGCGCGAACGGCTTTGACAGTCACTTCTTGTAGTTCGGCCAGCTTCATAGAGTCTTTGCTTTGTGCCTGACTGTTAAGAGGCAAAGCAATGCATGCTGCCATAGCCAAGGATGAAGTCCAAATCAATTTTTTCATTGATGTAATGACATTAAATATTAATAAAACAGGGGATTTATCCTTCCTACGCCGGCATTATCCGGATCAGGTTACAGGGTATGTTCTCAGCCGTCTAATCAGACAAGCACCCCTTGAATAGCATTTTGTTATCCATGCGCAAAGTTACCTAATTAATATGTAATTGTGCAATAATTTGTACAAAAAGAACAAAATTGCGTCGCTCGTCTGCCTATTTAGCCTGTCTTCGGCCATGTGTCTCGCAAGACTAACTGCATTCAAAAAAAAAAGTCCATCCCGACAGTTGTTATGCTGTTGAGATGGATTATCGTAAAAATCTAATGAATGAGATCTTATTTTTTCACTCCACAGTTGTTGCAGGTGGGTAATTGTTTGAAGAAGTCGTTACCCTTGTCGTCCACGAGGATGAAAGCCGGGAAGTGCTCTACCCTTATTTTCCAAATGGCCTCCATTCCAAGCTCTGGGTATTCCACGCACTCAATGCTCTTGATGCTGCTCTGCGATAGCACCGCGGCCACTCCGCCAATGGTTCCCAGATAGAAACCGCCATGCTTTTGGCATGCGTCGGTAACCACCTGCGTGCGGTTTCCTTTGGCTATCATCACGAGAGAGGCCCCATGGTCTTGAAATTCGTCTACGTAAGGGTCCATGCGGTTGGCCGTCGTTGGTCCCATGGAGCCACAAGGCAATCCCTCCGGAGTCTTTGCCGGTCCGGCGTAGAGAATGGGATGGTCTTTGAAATATTGTGGCATTTCCTCGCCGGCGTCAAGGCGAGCCTTGAGCTTTGCGTGTGCGATGTCGCGCGCTACGATGATGGTGCCATTGAGGCTGACGCGTGTGGACACGGGGTATTTGGTAAGTTCGGCTCGCACGGCGTCAATACCTTTGTCGAGGTCAATATCTATGCCCTCGGCGCCTTCTCCCTGTTTGCGATATGCCTCGGGTATGAGCTCTGATGGGTTGCTGTCCATTTTCTCTATCCAAATGCCGTCCTTGTTAATCTTGGCCTTGATATTGCGGTCGGCCGAGCAGCTTACGCCCATGCCGATGGGGCAGCTGGCTCCGTGGCGCGGCAACCTGATGACACGGATGTCGTGCGCCAAGTATTTGCCGCCAAATTGTGCGCCAAGACCTATTTTTTGCGCTTCGACCAGCAGTTTCTTTTCCAGATCTATGTCTCGAAACGCCCGCCCAGTCTCGTCTCCGGTGGTGGGCAGCTCGTCATAATACTTGATAGAGCCGAGCTTCACGGTGAGAAGGTTTTTCTCCGCGGACGTGCCGCCGATGACAAAACATATATGATAGGGTGGGCAGGCCGCCGTGCCGAGGCTTCTCATCTTCTCAACGAGGAATGGCATGAGCGTTCCCTCGTTTTGGATGGTGGCCTTTGTCATGGGGTAGAAATACGTCTTGTTCGCGGAACCACCGCCCTTTGCCACCATCACGAAGCGATACTCGTCTCCCCCTGTGGCCTCGATGTCTATCTGGGCGGGCAGGTTGCAACGGGTGTTCACCTCATCGTACATGTTCAACGGGGCGTTTTGCGAATAGCGTAGGTTGTCTTGCGTGAACGTGTTGAAGACGCCTCGGCTCAACGCTTCCTCGTCCTCGAAGTCGGTCCAGACGCGTTGTCCTTTTTCTCCGTGGATGATAGCGGTGCCCGTGTCTTGGCAAAAGGGCAACACTCCCTTGCACGCTGTCTCCGCGTTTCGCAAGAACTGAAGGGCCACATATTTGTCGTTTTCAGACGCCTCGGGGTCTTCGAGGATCTTGGCCACCTGCTTATTGTGTTCCCGACGAAGCATGAATTCCACATCGTGAAAAGCTTGTTGGGCTAACAATGTGAGCGCCTCGGGGGTTACTTTCAAAATTTGTTTGCCATCAAATTCGGCCGTGCTGACCCCCTCTTTGGTCAGAAGTCGATACTCTGTTTTGTCCTCGCCCAATTGAAACATGGGCGCATAGTTGAATTCTAATGGTTTTCCCATAAGTATAAAGTTTTTGTATATAGTTTAAATGTGTACGCTCTATGATGCCCTTGTTAAAGTCGTGGCTCGAAAAGGAAGAGGTGAATGTACCGGGACATATTTCGCATGTCCCGGTAACTTATCTTAAAATCCGAATATTTCCTTCTCGCTTACGCGACGAATAGGAGCTATTTTTTCCAGAGATTTGGTATCCAAGTTTTTCTCATCGCCTACGATCAGGTATTTGTATGGTTTGTTGGCGATGCGTTCTTTGGCAAAATTGACGATATCGTCGAGAGTGATACTTGGAATCTTGTCGTATATTTTCTGGTCGATATCATAGTTCAAGCCAAGCTCTCTCATGGTCATGTAGTAGTTAAGCGTGTTGAAACGCGTATGGCGATTTGTGGCAAGGCTTTTGAGAAGGCTTTGCTTTGCGAGCTCGAAACCGGCTTGGTTTTGTGGGATGTGGTTGAGCAAGTTGTTAAATTCACCGATGCAATCCATCATCTTGTCACTTTGGGTGATGATGAATGTGTTGAAATACTCCTTGTCTCCCAGTCTGTAAGGTGCGTTGTATCTGGCCGAGGCGGAATAGGCCAGGCCCCTTGCCTCGCGCAGTTCTTGGAACACTATGGCGTTCATGCCGCCGCTGAAGTATTCGTTAAACATGGAGACCAACGGAGCGTTGTCCATGTTCCACACACGGTTGGCGTTGTTGTATTGCACCATGTAGATGTTCTTGGCATCATAATGGGCTAACAATATCTCGTTTTTCGGCGTAGGTTGAGCTGTGTATCTCACCGTGTTCAGTGGTTGTGTAGCCTTTACATTGCGGCGCGGATAGTCTTTTTTCACGAGCGACAGCAATGTTTTTTCGTCTGTCGGGCCATAGTACATGATGGTCATAGGGTTGAGATGGCGCGCGTTTCGCAATACCAAAAGCAACTCGTTGCCGTCAGAAGCCTTCAGTTGTTCTTCTGTCATGCTGTTCAGATAGGGGCTTGTTTTGCCATAAACGCCATAGCTTATCAAGGCCGTGTAGGTGCCTCCTTGGCTCTGCTTGCTGTCTTGTCTCGATTTCAAGACCAATCCCACCACCTTGTCATAGTCTGCCTTGCTGATGGTGGCATGCTCCAAAAGGTTGGTGAAGAGCTTGAGCGCGGCAGGCATATTCTCGTTTAGGCCACTCAAAGAGAGCCGTGTGTGGTTGGGCCTCACGCTCACGTTGAAGTCGCAGGCCAAGTCGTAGAACGCTTTTTTAATGTCGTTTGCCGACATTTTGGCTGTTCCTGCATAGTCGAAAAGGGATGAGGCCATCTGTAGGCGACTGTCGTTTTCACGTCCAACAGGTATGTCAAATTCCAAGTTGAACAGGCCGTCGCTGTCATTTTTCTTATATAACAACACGGTTTTTGCGTCCACGTCGCGTTTGCTCAGGTCTTTGCTGAAATCCACAAAGCGAGGCTCTATTGGCGCCACTTTGGCGTTGACAATATCTTTGAGAAAGTCGCTTTGCATGTCGTTATTGGTCGGGATGGGCGTGATGGCAGGCTTGTCAATCTTCTTCACGCTGTTGTCCACGCCCTTTTTCTTGTACGCCACGACATAGTTGTCGCGTAAATGACGGTTGGCATAGTCCACGATTTGCCGCTTGGTCATGTTTGATATTCGGTCGAGCGCACGCACCTCGTCTTCCCATTTGCACTCATTGATAAACGCATTGACAAACTTGTCAGCCCTGTCGCTGTTGCTTTGCAGCGATTTGTAATAGTCCAATTTCAGATTGTTCACTACCGCGCGCAGCAGTTTTTCGTCAAATTGCCCCTTTTTCAGTTTTTCCATCTCGGCGAGTACAAGTCCTTTCGCCTCTTCCAGGCTTTGTCCTTGGGTGGGCACCACGTACAAAATGAACATGCCATAATCGTGTAGTCTCTCGCTGAACGCGCTTGCCGACTGCACTCGCATGGGCTGGTTGAGGTCTACGTCAAACAGTCCGGCTTTTCCGTTGCTCAGTATATCGGCTATCACTCTAAGTGTGTCTGTGTCATAAGAAGCCGCGTTTGGAGTCTTCCATCCGATCATCAAATGCTCCGCTTCTTGGCCTATGACCGTCGTGTCCGTGGGCGCCACCAAGTCGGCTACGGGCGCATACTCAGGGCGAGAGAGTGTGGAGCTTCTTTGCCAATCGCCGAAATATTTGTCAATAATGGCCATGACCTTGTCAGGATCAAAGTCTCCAGCCATGCAGATGGCTATGTTGTTGGGTACGTAGTAGCGGTTGAAATAGTTTTTAATGTTCGTGATAGATGGGTTTTTCAAGTGCTCTTGGGTGCCGATGGTGCTCTGCGTGCCGTATGGATGTGTGGGGAATAGTTTTTTGAACATGGCCTCCCACATCTTTCTTGAGTCGTTGGCCAAACCAATGTTAAACTCTTCATAGACGGCCTCCAACTCTGTGTGGAAGCCCCTGATGACCATGTTTCTGAATCGGTCGCTCTCTACTTTGGCCCATGATTCTATCTCATTGGCCGGAATGTCGTTCACATAGCATGTCACATCATTGGAAGTATAGGCGTTGGTTCCCTCGGCTCCTATCGACCTCATGATTTTGTCATACTCGTTCGGGATGTTGTATTTGGCGGCTATCTGCGATACGGAGTCTATCTCATGATAGGCTTTCTTGCGCGCTGTGGGGTCTTTGAGTCGGCGATAATCCTCGTATCTTTGCTCAATCTCATCAAGTAGCGGCGCCTCGGCCAGCGCGTCGCTTGTGCCGTATAGCTTTGTGCCCTTGAACATGAGATGCTCCAGATAGTGGGCCAAGCCTGTGGTCTCGGCAGGATCGTTGCGCGAGCCTGTGCGCACGGCGATGTAAGTTTGCAAGCGTGGTTTCTCTTTGTTGACGGATAGGTACACTTTCAGGCCGTTGTCAAGCGTGTAGATGCGTGTTTGCATGGGGTCTCCTGCCACGCTTTTGTAGTGATAGTCCTTAGCGCTTATGGTCAAAGCTAAGAACGTGGCCAATGAGGCCGTGATGAGTTTTAAATTCATTGTATTAATATTTAGGTATTAAATCGTTATAATGCCAGCGCTGTTTTTAGTTTTCATAGTCTTTTTCGTGGTCAAGGCTATTGATAAAATTGTCGAGCACTTCTTGTTCCACGTCGCCCATTTTAAATTCTTTCTCGGCGTCTTTACGTATCTCGGCCACCCACGCTCTACGTGCGTCCACGTAGTCTTGTTTAATCTTTTCGGCAGCTTCCTCGGTTAGTTCTGTCAGGCCATAGTAGTCGAGAATGAGTCGATAGGTCCATGTCCACTGGTATTCGCGGTAGTGTTCGTTGATCTCAATAAACCTGTTGATGATTTTTTCCACCGTGTCGAGCGTGCCATTTTTGATGTCTTTAATGATGCGCCGCTCTTCAGAGTCGGGCAATAGCAGTCCGGACAAATCATTCCAGTCTCCTGTTCCTATTGGCGTGGTAGGCGGGTTGAGGTCCGGGTCGCGCCTGCGCACGCGCTTAAGCACGGCTCCCATATAGATACGTAAGGCTATATCGTAGTATTTGATGCCTTTTTTGAGCGACGAGCCATTGATGACATACTCGTGGAAATTATATTTAGAGACATCCTCTCCCGATGCGTCGCGGAGGGCTTCAAGTATTTTTTTGCCTTTCTCGATTTCGCCCACGGAGAATGGCGACAGCCAGTCGAAGTTGACAATGCTCTTTTGCGAGCCTTTGGGTCGCAGGTCACGCTTGGGCCATTTTTGTATGTCGCGGTATAAACCGACGGTCGTGATGTTCCTGCCGGGCGACAAGCACATCGTGTCTCCGTATGCCGTGAGGTAAGAGAATGGCAGGTTGCGCGTGTCGGGGTGGTGCATCAGCTTGCCGAAGCACACGCTGAACGTGCCGATAGTGGCTGGCATCAGCACGTAGGCTCCGCTTGCGGTCTTGGTTCCTCGCTCTAAAATGCCCCAGTGCATCGGTCCCATTTTGTAGGCGTGGTTGGAGAAATTGGTGGCCGACCCAGCGTTGTAGAAGCTAAACATGCTACCGATAAGCAGTGAACTTTTGTGGTGGCTGGCTGTGAATGGGCCGCAAAACGCGGCGCACGTTTCGCCGTTGCTCATATAGCTATTGGCAAAAAACACGCTGGCAGACGCCGTGAAACCGTTGCTGATATGGCAAGCCTCTCCCACAAAACAGTCTTGCATCTTGACCGAGTTGATAATGGAAGAACCGTCGCTTATGATCGAGTTTTCGCATATCACGCCCGTGCCGATGTACACAGTGGCGTTTGGCGAGCTCATAATGGTTGTGTCGCTTAGGCGGGCGGCACCGTTTATCTCGCAGTCATCGCCCACCACGGTGTTGGTTATCTCCTTGGTGTTCACTATCTTTACACGGTTGCCGATGGTTCCCCTGTCGGGCGTTGTCATCTCTATTTCCTCGCGGATGATGCGCCGAATGGCGTCTTTGAGCTCGCGGTCGCCGAAATGTTTCACCATGAAGGCGGCAAACTGGCTGTTCAATTCTCTGAAGAGTATCACGTTTCCATCGCCCACTTCGTTGAGCACCGATACCAAGTTGCCCTCTCCATAGGTCGCTCCCTCGGTGGTTTCGATGGTGGAAATGTTTGAGATATGGCAGTCGTCTCCGATGTCGTAGTTGTTGATGTAGTTGCCGATGTTTTCTATCAGGCAGTCATCGCCGATAGTCACATTGCGCAAGGTGGCGTTGTTAATGCCCGAATGTTTCCAAAATCCCTTGGACACCTCCACGTTTTTTTCGAATGCGCCAATGTTCACTTCGCCGTAGAGCATCACCCGGTGCATGTATTTCGGCTTGAAGTCGTCAGACACGTTGATGTTGTTCCAGTCTTCGGCCCAGCAGCTGCGGTCCTCGAGCGTAATGATTTCCTCGTCGGTAAGTTTTCTGTATTCCATAATAATATAATGTGTAACCTTTCCAACCGGCCTCTTGGTGTGGGGTGTAGCGATCTGCTGGGTTTGGAGAAACGGTCTTGGGTTGGGTTAAATGGCTAAATGCCGGCTTTCGTTTGTCATGTCGCGCCGCGTTTTGTGAGGTATCAGTCGTCCACGGGATACAGAAAATCGTTGTAGGGATATTTCTGTACATGCAGCTCGCGCACTTTGCGATACAGAGTATCTCGCAACTCATCGAGGTTCTCTTTGAGCTTCGCTGACACGAAGATGCAATCCTCGTCGTGCCTTGCCATCCACGTTTTTTTCAGTTCGTCGAGCGTCACGTTCTCTTTGGTTTCGGGTGTGAGGTCGTCGGGCTCTTTGTCCACCCAATGATAATTGTCTATCTTGTTGAAGACCATTATCATGGGTTTTTCAGCGCAGTCAAGGTCTTTCAGCGTGTTTTTCACCACCTTGACCTGTTCCTCAAAGTCTGGATGTGAGATGTCTATCACGTGCACCAACAAGTCGGCCTCGCGTACCTCGTCCAACGTCGACTTGAAAGAGTCCACCAAGTCGGTGGGTAGTTTGCGTATAAATCCCACGGTATCGGCTAACAAGAAAGGTAGGTTCTCGATGACCACCTTGCGCACCGTGGTATCGAGCGTGGCAAAAAGCTTGTTCTCCGCGAACACGTCGCTCTTGGCCAAGATGTTCATGATGGTCGATTTGCCTACGTTGGTGTATCCCACCAAGGCCACGCGGATGAGTCGTCCACGGTTTTTGCGCTGCGTGTTTTTTTGCTTTTCTATGTCTACCAAGCGTTGTTTCAGCAGCGTGATGCGTTGCAATATGATGCGACGGTCCATCTCAAGCTGTGTCTCTCCCGGCCCTCTCAGGCCCACAGAGCCTTTTCCTCCGCCCGCGCCCGCGCCACCGCGCTGCCGCTCAAGGTGTGTCCACAAGCGTTGTAGTCGAGGCAACATGTATCGGTATTGCGCCAGTTCTACCTGAGTTTTGGCGTTGGCGGTCTGCGCTCGCATGGCAAAAATGTCGAGAATGAGCGATGTGCGGTCCAGTATCTTCACTTTGAGCGCGTTCTCAATGTTGCGTAGCTGCTTGGCCGACAATTCGTCATCAAAGATCACCATGCCCACTTCCCTGTCCTCGTCGGCTTCGTTTTCGATATATGTTTTTATTTCCTCTAATTTTCCCTTGCCTACATAGGTCACTTGGTTGGGCCCATTCACGCGCTGCGTGTATCGCTTCACGGTGACGGCGCCCGCTGTGTCGGCCAAGAAATCAAGCTCGTCGAGATATTCGTTTGTCTTGACCTCGTCTTGCTGGGGTGTGATAAGGCCCACTAATATTGCGGTTTCGGCTTTGGCCTCTGAAATCACAAATTCTTTCATTCTCTGTTTTTTATGTTATTGCAAAGATAATGAAAAGATTGGAAAATGTTAGGATTATGTGTATTTTTTTGATGCCGCTATAATTTCATGGCCTGTACATCGTAAACCATTGCGTTGATTTCCAACTAATTGTCAATATATTATTTGATGATATTTAATGTTCTTCCTTGCTTTGCAAATATAAGAACGTAAGAATCGTCTCGAGCGATTGCTGAACTAAAAACCACGTTAAAACAAATTGCCCAATCATTTTTGAGAGGAAAAAAATGGCTTGGACGTGATGTCACGGCTATTTTCTCATTCTTGCATCATTGAGCGTAGCGCGATGAACGCATGTGTTGCCGCATGTTGGTGGACTATGTGAGAGCGTGCGCCTGAAACGTTGTGTCGGGCTGGACAAACTGACCAAAAAACTTGACAACACCCCTCTTGTATTCTGCGTATATAAAAAAACAAATCCTTTTGTCCAAAATATGGCAAAAAATTAATGTTTTCGTAACCGGCTACTTGTCAGTGACATACGTGCCATTTTGACTTCGCGGAGGTATGAGAGCTGTTATTAGGCTTTGCGATTAGCGCTTAATGGTACGGTGATTGACTATCAATCACGTGACCAATAAATGCTCATCGTGTTGCGAATAGGTCTTAAACACAGGCTGAATAAGTATTAATCGGGCTTTGGTTCTTTTATTTTAGTCTAAAAATGATGACTTGAGGAGAAAAAAGAGACAGTTTTTTCTCTAAATGGATGTTTTTTGGAGACACAAAAATAGACATATTTTCTTTACATCATCATTTTGATGTCATACGCGCCATTGTTTGAAGCCATATTCTCAATCTGTCAAGACGATAAGGAGGGTAGATGCCAAAATGTACAATGGAAATCGATGTTTTGTCAAAAAAAAATAGTATTTTTGCAAATAATAAAATACTTTTTGGCAATATAAGCGTGGCTCTATAGCCTAAAAATTACGTACATTTAGCAAACACTTAAATCATTAAAATCTTATGAGAGTAATCATTCAACCGCATTATGACGGCATCTCGCAGTGGGCTGCCGAGCATGTAATTGAGCGTATAAACAGTTTTAACGCGTCTGCCAGCCACCCGTTTGTGCTGGGTTTGCCCACAGGTAGTTCGCCCGAGGGCATGTATGCCGCGCTTGTCAAGGCCAACAAGGAGGGACGAGTGAGTTTTAAACACGTGTTGACTTTTAACATGGACGAGTATGTTGGCTTGGCAGAGGATCATCCGCAGAGCTATCACAGCTTTATGGCCCGCAACCTTTTTGACCACATAGACATTCCCCGCGAGAATATACACATACTCAATGGCAACGCCAAAGACTTGAAAGCCGAGTGTGAGCGCTATGAGCGGATGATCGAAGAGGCTGGTGGCATAGATCTCTTTATCGGTGGCATAGGCCCTGATGGGCATATCGCCTTCAACGAGCCGGGCTCGAGTCTTGTCAGCCGAACACGTGAAAAGACGCTCACATCGGATACCATCTTGGCCAACAGCCGCTTTTTTGACAATGACGTGAACAAGGTTCCCAAGTATGCCTTGACTGTTGGTGTGGGTACGGTGATGGACGCACGCGAGGTGATGATATTATGCAATGGGCATCACAAGGCTCGCGCGCTGCAAGCGGCGGTGGAGGGTGCCGTGTCGCAATGGTGGACTATCTCTGCCCTGCAAATGCACCGGCACGGTATCATCGTGGCCGACGAGGCGGCATGCGATGAGCTGAAAGTGGGCACATACAAATATTTTAAAGATATAGAGCAGAACAATTTGTGATGGGAATGGCGCCAACCATGATGTGATTTTATCTTGATATCAATATGAAGAAGGCATGCCAATTGTGGCATGCCTTTGTCGTGATTGGGCTAAAGGCGATGTCGTGGTTCGCTTTTACGATAAGGCCGAAGCTCAACGACCCAGTTTGTAATATTTCATCCACGCGAAGTGTTTGCGCCTTTTCAGGTAGTCCGGCTCGTCCATGTGGTCGTAAGCCTCTCGCTCAAAACTGATATGGTGGTACGCGTTGCCCCTCATGAATAGCCTAACAAGCCATTCTATAAAATACCATAGGTAGAAAAAGACGAACAGCAGTTCTGCCATTTGCCGTGTGTGGATTTGTTCATGCCGGACAATTTCGGGCGTTATGATGGTCGATTTGTGGCAAAACAATAACCCCATAATATTGATGGCGTCAAAATTTTTGGGCGGAAGAAGCCTGTTCCTGATAATTTTCATTTGCGCAAAGATAAATATTTTTGATGAATAACGCTTTCCCCGGTTTCTTAATTTTGAAAAAATATAGTAAGTTTGCAGAAACTTTCAACCATGAAACAAAACCAACGGGAGTCATGGACACCTGATTCTACGCAACGAAAAATTATATCCATTGAGGAAGGTTGCCATTTAGTTTTGGCCCCTCCCGGTTGTGGCAAGACCCAAATTTTGGCCGAGCGTATTTGCCATGCCCATGTCATGGGGGTGGCTTATGATGACATGCTTTGTCTGACGTTTACCAACAGGGCCGCTCGCGGTATGCGTGAGCGCATCGCGGAAAACGTTGACGACGAGTCCGCGACAGATGTTTTTGTGGGCAACGTGCACCGATACTGCTCGCGTTTCCTGTTTGAAAACGCACTCGTGCCAGCCGAAAGTTCTGTCATTGATGACGACACGGTGGTAGGAATACTGTCTATGTACCTTCAGGAGGACGAAGAAAGGGTGCTCGACGACAGCGGTCGCAGGCGGGAATACAGTCAGATAATGTTCATGGCTCACCTCATGTTCGAGTTACGTAATGGCATTCCGAAACCACTAAGACTGCATCCAGAGTGCTTGTCTAAAGACGACATTGCTGTTCTCGAAACGATTTGCAGGGTCAGGGAGCAACCGTTTACGAGCGGGTCTGTGCTCGATATATACGACCATACGGATTTCTTTCTTGATTTTGTCAGGTCTGAGGGTTTCGATATCGCGCTTCGCCAGCAGGCCGTGCGTTTGCTCGAGCGTATGCGATACGCGCATGGATACGATGCTTATAGGCGGCAAAACAATCTTTTAGACTTTGAGGACCTGCTTCAGTTCACCTATGTAGCCATGAGAGATGAGCGTTCGCACAAACGCTATCCTTGGATTCAGGTGGATGAAGTGCAGGACCTTAACGCTTTGCAATTGGCCATAATAGACGAGCTCTCAACATTGGAATTCGCGCCGTCAGGTGGCAAGATAGTCAGTGGGACTGGCACTTTAATGTATCTCGGAGACGAAATGCAAGCCATTTTTTCATTCATGGGCGCCAAACTTCACATTTTAGGAGAGTTGAAAAAACGCTGCGAGGGGCATATTTATCACCTCGGAATAAATCATCGCTCACCCAAATACTTGGTAGATTTGCTCAATCTATACGCCGTAAAAGTTCTTAAAGCGGATGCCGATTTGCTGCCGGCCCCCACGGATGGAAGTCTTATGCGGGGCGGAGAGCTACAGATAGTCTCAAGTGACAATATCGAGTCTGAGTACGTTGATGTGGCGAATATGGCGACAAGGCTGTTTCGTGATCATCCCGACGAGACAATAGCCATTATTGTCAACGCCAACAAAGACGCTGATACCATCAGTAAATTGCTTTTGGAAAAACGGCAATCGCATTTCAAGGTCTCTGGAACGGACCTATTCTCCACGCCTGAGGTTAAATTGCTAATGGCGCATTTAAGCGCGCTTTCCAATGACAACAACTTCATTGCGTGGTCCAGGCTACTGAGAGGAACGAAGGCCTTTGGCACAAATTCGGGCGCAAGACAGTTTGTCCATCGTCTTAAAGCGAGGGCCATAACGCCCGCCGACTTCTTTGATTATAAAGATACCACCTATATTCAGGCATTTGCGCAAGCTTATGATGAGCGGGCGTTGGTTGTCTTTGACACCGAGACCACGGGCCTAAACGTGTTCGAGGACGACGTGATACAGATTGCCGCCCAGCGTATTCGTGATGGAATGGTTGTTGGAAAATTCTGTGTGCACATTGCCACCGAACGTGAAATTCCGAGGATGTTGGGCGATGTGGTCAATCCAATCATCGAGGAACGCAAGCGCAATGTCATTGTGACACACGAACAGGGATTGCGAATGTTTCTTGATTTTGTGGGCGATGATGTTCTCGTGGCGCACAATGCTGATTATGATTACCATATAATGGATTGGAACGTGCGTCGTTACCTGCGTGGCGTGAAGTGGCAAACACGATGTCCAAAGTGTTTCGACTCTCTTAAAATTATCCGTTTGTTACGACCTGATTTGCGCGCTTTTAAATTGAAATTGCTATTGAGTGATTTGAAATTGGAGGGCCAGAACTCACACCTTGCGGACGATGACGTTCATGCGACGGTGCAACTTTTGGCGTATTGTAGACGTCAGGGAGCTAAGGTTGTGGAGTCGCAGAGAGAGTTTCTCGGTCGTAAAAGTACACAAGAGCATATCAGAATGATACGTCAAAACTATGGTGACATGTTCGTTGAGGCTCGCGAACGTCTTTATGACAGGCCCGCGAAGTCTGCCGAGTCGGCCATTGTCTCGGAGATGAAACATTTTTACCAGATGGCGAGAGCAAATGGTTGGATGCCCGAGACGGCAAAGATGAAATATGTTTTTAGCTTTATAGATAATGATATTTTAACCACCCAGCGCAAACTTTCGTTAAAAGAGCAGCTGGACAATCATATTACGGAGTTGACCACTCTCAAAGAATCCGACCTATGTGGGTCCTCAGCCATAGATGAGCGCATGTTTGTCTCCACGATCCATAAGGCCAAGGGGTTGGAATTTGACAATGTCGTCGTTTTTGATATGGTGGACAGTCGCATGCCAAGCTATTTTAACAGGAACGACTATAAGGGTTTGGCCGAAGATGCCCGAAAACTTTATGTCGCAATGTCAAGGGCGCGAAAACGCCTTGTAATCACATGTTGTAAAACGAGAAAGGTAAGCGGAAACGTGATACCTCAACACATAACACGTTTTCTTGAGCCGGTTTTGCATTTGTTTGAAAAGGATTGACATGGCATACCCGGTCGATTATTGTCCAACAATTGAACGCAAATTCTACCAATTTTTATAATAAAAGGTCTCAATGTTCATAAAGAATATTGAGACCTTCACTTTTTATTGTTGGAAACCCTACATGTGGGTTATGCTTTTTCTTTTACTTTCGTGGCATGAATGAAATAAGCGATGAGGCATATATAAGCTGCCAAAGAGCATATCTCGGACAGCGGATTGGCCCACCATATCTTGGCTATGGAGAAGTCGATGCCACCAAATTTGAGCAGTGCGCTTACCACGCCCATCAATGCGCCGCCCGCAATGAAACCGCTGGCGATGAGCGTTCCCTTTTCACCTCGAGCCTTGTTAGAGGCCTCGTCCTTGCTGCGTGAGGTGACGAACCAATTGACTGTGCCACCGACCAACAGCGGAATGTTAAGCTCCAATGGAATAAACATGCCCAGCGCGAATGGTAGTGCAGGGATGTGCAAACGGTCGAGCACCACCGCGATGACCGCGCCAATAGCATAAAGTACCCACGGAGCACCCACGCCGTTCATCAAAGGGTCTATCACAGCAGCCATAGCGTTGGCTTGTGGGGCGGCCAATTTACCACTGGCAAAACCGTAGGTCTTGTTCAAAACAATCATCACGCCCACTACAGTGGCCGCACTAACAAGCGTGCCAAGAAACTTCCACGTCTCCTGTTTCTTGGGAGTGGTGCCAATCCAGTAGCCTATTTTCAAGTCGGTGATAAAGCTGCCAGCCATAGAGAGGGCCGTGCACACCACACCGCCCATGACCAAGGCGGCGACCATGCCACCCGTGCCTTTCATTCCGACGGCCACCATCACCACGCTGGCCAATATCAATGTCATGAGCGTCATGCCTGAAACAGGATTGCTACCCACGATGGCGATGGCGTTGGCTGCCACTGTTGTGAAGAGAAAAGCGATGACGGTGACAAGCAAGATGCCCACCACGGCAAACAGCAAGTTGCCTTTCATCACGCCAATCCAAAAGAAGAGGAACGTCAGTAGTATCACTAACACGCTGCCGATGGCAATAATCTTGAACGAGATGTCACGCTGCGTGCGTTTCACTTCATCCATACCAGAACCTTTACCTTTAAGTTCTTTTGATGCCAACCCAACGGCGCTCTTGATGATTTTCCAGCTCTTTATGATACCGATGATACCAGCCATGGCGATACCTCCAATGCCAATGTTGCGAGCATAGGCCTTGAATATTTGCTCGGGGGTCATGACCCCTACTGTCGTCGTTATGTTTGGGTCCCACATGTTGAGCACTTGGTCATGAAAAAAGAGTGACATGCCCGGTACGATGAGCCACCATACTACAACGGAACCAAAACAAATGAATAGCGCATATCGCAAGCCAATGATGTAGCCCAAACCCAGAACGGCCGCGCCAGTGTTCACCTTGAACACCAATTTGGCTTTGTCGGCGATGTCTTGTCCGATGCTTATGAACCTACTGGTGAACATTTCATTCCACCAACCAAAGCTCGAAACGATGAAGTCGTAGATACCGCCCACGATGCCTGCGAGTAGCAGTGGTTTGGCCTGGTCGCCCCCCTTGGCACCTGATACCAGCACTTGCGTGGTGGCGGTAGCCTCTGGGAAAGGATATTTGCCGTGCATATCGCTTACAAAATATTTGCGGAAAGGGATGAGGAACAATATGCCCAACACACCGCCGAGAGCCGAAGCCAAGAACATGTTGAGAAATGATGCGGTCATATCAGGGTATTTGCTTTGCAAGATATAGATGGCTGGCAAGGTGAAAATGCACCCGGCTACCACTGCGCCCGAGCATGCGCCAATGCTCTGAATGATGACGTTTTCGCCCAAAGCCTTGTGGCGTTTGGTAGCCGTGGATACGCCAACGGCAATGATGGCGATAGGTATGGCGGCCTCGAACACCTGCCCTACCTTTAACCCCAAGTAGGCTGCGGCAGCCGAAAACAATACGGCCATGACCAAGCCCCACGTCACAGACCAAGCGTTAACCTCAGGATAGGCATGCACGGGGCTCATAATCGGCTCATATTCTTCGCCGTCTTTCAATTCTCTAAATGCGTTATCGGGCAGCTGCACCGCCTCTTTCTCTTTTTCGTCCATGGTTCAAGATTTGATATTTAATATTTGCAAAGATAATGAAAATATTGAAATTATCATAAAACGCACGTTAGAAATTGTCAAGATATAATTATGTTGGCTGCATAACAGTCTGTTTTTACTTGACAACACAGGTCTTTGAAAATATCTGACAAACACTTGCTCGTGCTTGGCTTATTTGCAAGCTGAGTGGCACTTGCTTGCAAATACGAGAAAAAAAAGAGTTTTTTGTAAGTTTTTGGAAACCAGATTGGTATAGACATATATCTGCTATGATCTCAAAAAAGTTTTCTAAATGCTTTGCCATTCGATACTAAACATCGGCCGAATAAGGCCCATTCACGCTTCGTTTAGGTCTTAAAGCAAGTGTGATTAGACCTTATACGTGGTGTGATTGGACATTAATCATGAGCGGGCTACATTCTTACGATGTCATTTTAAAAATTTTATTCTCATAAAGTTATATTTTTTTCTCTAAAACACCCACTTGCCAAGGGGCTGATTTTAGGCAGTATTTTTTTACAAAATAAGAGGAGGTGCGTCATTGCGACGCACCTCCTCAAATATAGCCTGCCTGTTTGTCAGGCTTGGCACAAGGCTTTAATTGCGAAACACCAAGCCGTTGCCGTTGGCGTCTATCACTATGGGCTTCTCACGATTGACCTCCTCTGCGAGGATTTTCTTAGACAACTCGTTGAGCATGTGCTCTTGGATGGCGCGCTTCACTGGGCGTGCGCCAAACTCGGGGTCATAGCCCACGTTGGCCAACCAATCTACCGCTTGGTCTGTCCATTCTATGTTAAAGCCCTGCGGCTCGAGCATCTTGCGAACGCGTTGCAGTTGCAAGGTCACTACCTTGGCTATCTCTTGTTTGGTGAGAGGCAAGAACATGATGATGTCGTCAATACGGTTCAAGAATTCCGGCCGGATGGTCTTTCTGAGCATCTCCATCACCTTGTCGCGCGTGTCGCTGATTACCTCGTGGCGGTTGTGGTCGTCGAGGGCAGAGAAACGCTCTTGTATGTACTGGCTTCCGAGATTGGAGGTCATGATGATGATGGTGTTCTTGAAGTTGACCGTGCGCCCCTTGTTGTCGGTAAGACGACCGTCGTCAAGCACCTGCAACAATGTGTTGAACACGTCGGGGTGCGCCTTCTCGATCTCGTCAAACAGTACTACGCTGTATGGCTTACGTCTCACGGCCTCCGTGAGCTGGCCACCCTCGTCGTAGCCGACATACCCCGGAGGCGCGCCGATGAGTCGGGACACGCTGAATTTCTCTTGGTACTCGCTCATGTCAATACGCGTCATCATATTCTCGTCGTTGAAGAGGTATTCCGCCAAGGCCTTGGCCAATTCGGTCTTACCGGTACCCGTTGTTCCGAGAAAGATGAAAGAGGCGATGGGTTTCTTGGGATCTTGCAGGCCGGCGCGACTTCGACGCACAGCATCCGACACAGCTTTGATAGCCTCGTCTTGGCCTATGACACGCTTGTGCAATTCCTCTTCCAAATGCAACAATTTATCTCGCTCGCTTTGCAACATCCTTGTCACCGGAATTCCGGTCCATCGGCTCACTACCTCGGCTATGTCATCGGTGGTCACTTCCTCTCGCACCATGCCATCGCCGCCTTGCGTGTTCTTGAGCTGTTGCTGTATATTGTTGATGTCATCTTGTAGCTGTTGCAGCTTGCCATAGCGTATTTCGGCCACCCGTTCATAGTTGCCTTCGCGTTCGGCGCGTTCCGCCTCAAACTTGAGTTGTTCCATCTCTTGTTTGTCTTGCTGTATCTTGTTGACAAGACTACGCTCGGCTTCCCATTTGGCACGGTATTGGTGCTCCTGCTCTTTGAGCTCGGCTATGTCCTTGTCCAATAGCTTAATCTTGTCCTCATCGTTCTCTCGTTTGATGGCCTCGCGCTCAATCTCCAATTGTTTCAATCGGCGGGATATCTCGTCAAGTTCCTCGGGGACGGAGTCTCGTTCCATGCGCAGCTTAGCGGCAGCCTCGTCCATGAGGTCGATGGCCTTGTCGGGGAGGAACCTGTCGGAGATATAGCGCTCCGAAAGCTGTACGGCAGCGATGCAGGCATCGTCCTGAATACGCACCTTATGGTGGTTCTCGTAGCGCTCCTTGAGCCCTCGCAGGATGGAAATGGCGTCCAACTCGTCTGGTTCTTCGACCATCACGGTTTGGAAACGACGCTCAAGAGCCGCGTCTTTCTCAAAGTATTTCTGGTACTCGTTGAGTGTGGTTGCTCCGATGGCGCGTAGCTCGCCGCGAGCCAACGCGGGTTTCAAGATGTTGGCAGCGTCCATGGCTCCCTCGCCGCCACCTGCCCCAACGAGCGTGTGAATCTCATCTATGAACAATATGATATTGCCGTTAGCACTCGTTACCTCCTTGATAACGCTTTTCAGACGTTCCTCAAACTCGCCCTTGTATTTAGCCCCTGCTACCAAAGCTCCCATGTCCAACGAATATAGTTGCTTATTTTTCAGGTTCTCGGGCACGTCGCCACGCACGATGCGTTGCGCCAATCCTTCCACGATGGCGGTTTTGCCTGTACCCGGCTCGCCTATTAATATAGGGTTGTTCTTGGTACGTCTCGACAATATTTGTAGCACGCGGCGTATCTCTTCGTCGCGCCCTATCACGGGGTCAAGCTTGCCTTTGCGGGCCTCGTCCACCAAGTTTTTGGCGTATTTGGACAAGGCTTGAAAGTTCTCGTCGCCACTTTGGCCTTGCACATTTTGGCCTTGGCGCAACTCTTCGATAGCCTTTCTCATGTTATCCTCTGTGCATCCGGCGTCTTTCAGAATGTGGGCTACGGTAGAGTTAACTTGAAGCAGAGCTAAGAGTATAGGTTCTACAGACACAAATTCGTCTCCCATTTTCTGCGAAATGCCTATGGCACGCTGCAACACCGAATTGGTGTCGTTAGAGAAATAGGGCTGCCCACCTTCCACACGGGGCAGTCGGCGTAATTCTTGTTGAACCAATTTTTCAATTTGTGATGTGTTAACGCCTAATTTTTGGAATACGAAATTTGTGACATCCCTACTTTTTTGTATGATGCCTTGCAATAGGTGTGTTGGCTCGATCACCTGCTGTTGAGCCTCTTGCGCTATGTTGACAGCCTCTTGTACTGCCTCTTGCGCCTTGATAGTGAATTTGTCAAATGTCATGTTTGTCTCCTTTCTATATTTTCTTTTTTATGTTTTCTAATGGTGTGATATATTTTTATTTCAACTGTATAAAGTCAAATGGCGTGCCCATTCAATAAAAATGACAAAATGACAGAATATTATTTGCCCTATGTTTAGATGCGTGAAATGTGTGTTTCACCACTCAAACATAGGGCAATGCGGTGTTATGAAGAACGTAAAAAAGTTGCTCGTTTTGATTTAATCATGCCTCAGGATAGCCTCTTTGCACTCTTCCATCAGCCATTTTGGCGTACTGGTGGCGCCGCAAATGCCAATGGTGCTTACCCCTTTAAACCAGTCAAAGTCTATCTCCTCAGCGCTTTCTATCTGATAACTGTTGGGGTTGACGCTCCGACATTCGTGGAAAAGCACCTTGCCATTGGAGCTTTTGCGGCCACTTACGAATAGGATGAGATCGTGTTTGGACGCAAACTCGGCTATGTTGGGCATGCGGTTAGCCACTTGACGGCATATCGTGTCGAAGCGCTCAAAGGTGGCATGGGGTGATATGTGTTGTTCTATGTATGCAATAATATGGTGGAATTCGTCAAGGCTTTTGGTGGTTTGGGAATATAGATAGACGCTACGATTGAAGTCGAGTCGCTTTACGTCCTCAATGTTTTCCACCACGATGGCGTTGGAATGAGTTTGCCCGACAAGACCAAGTACCTCTGCATGCCCGTTTTTTCCGAAGATAACAATCTGTGAATCTGGGTTGTCAACAAACTTTCTCTTTATTCTTCGCTGTAAGGCTAACACCACGGGACATGTTGCGTCGATAATCTCTATATTGTTTTTGCGTGCCAGTTCGTAGGTCTCGGGTGGCTCTCCGTGCGCCCTGAGCAGCACTTTCGCATTGCGCAACTGCCTTAATTGCTCATGATTGATTGTGATTAGGCCTTGTCGATGCAACCTGTTCACTTCCATGCTGTTGTGCACAATGTCGCCCAAACAATATAGGGTTTTGCCGCCTGCAAGCTCTTCTTCAGCCTTCTTGATGGCCGTTGTTACGCCAAAACAGAACCCGCTGCCACTGTCAATTTCTATTTTTACATTCATATTAGGGTATGGATGTTGCCAATTTATGATGTTAAAGATGTGTATATGGCATGCTGTTATCGCATGGTTGAATTATGAATCGGTGTTTGGCGAAGTAAGTTCTCCACTTCTTTGGTAGTCTTTAATCCGTCCGGCTTCTTGTTTTTTACATTTCAACATTGATGTTGATGACTATCTTAGTGTTCTCCGGGTCGTTGGTAATCATTAGTATACGTGGTTTGGAACGTGCCATTTTCAACTCGTTGGCCATCGCGGTTATTTTGAGTTTGGCTTTTTCACCGGGTTCGATTTCTGTTTTGTTGAGCGATACTTCCAATCCCATGGTGAACATTTGAAGGCTGTTTATCTTGAGCGTGGTTCGTCCTTGGTTGGTGATTTCGATTTCGCCTTTCTTCTTAGCCTTGCCTTTAAAACTGCCCAACTCAAGGCTTCCTGCGGACAATCTCAACTTGGGCGCATAGATTCGAGTGGAGTCTGTCATTCCTTTGAAGCCCGGAAGAAGTACGGTCGAGATTGATATTTCTTTTTTGGGAGATACGGTGTCGCCGAGAAATGAGCCTAAATATACAGAAGTTTGAGTTAAGCCCAAGTCTCGAATGCGGTGTGAGTCGAGTGTCAAGATGGCCGTGGCACTGTGCCCAGGGGCTATTTTCGAGGGTGAAATGTTAGCTTTTAGATAGTCGGGAAGATGCATCACAACTGGCTCGGCGACAGTGGAGCCAATGTTTTTGATGTGTATCACTTGGGTAGGTTGGTCACCGCGATTTACATTATCAAATTCTATGTTATTCACGTCGACCTTTAATTTGCCCATTTGAAACGTGTATTGGCCTTCAAATTTGATAATCTTTGAGACGACAACGCCACGTACAGACAGTGTCAAAGGATTTTGGGTGGCGTTGCTGTATATGCCAATTTGTTTGTCGAACCGGCCCATTTGTTTGGCGTCGTAGGTGGCTGCGACCACGAATTTCGCGCCGGGGGCGATGGGGGTTTTCGGATATTGGGCTTGCGTGCAGCCACAACTGGTCTGTACATTGGTTATAACCAATGGCTGACCGCCACTGTTTCTCATTTCAAACTCGGCTCTCACAGGCGATTTGAAAACTACTTGCCCACAGTCTATTGTCTTGTTTGCTATTGTAATCTCTTGTGCTTTAGCTTCGCAGCAAATTAATGCGATAAGAGATATTCCTATTATTTTTTTATTCATCATTTGTTAATAATCGTTTGTAGCGACCCTATTATTGATGCTTTATCGGGTCACATGCAATTCTTTTGCTCCCTCCCTGCCAGAATATTCAGGGCTATAGGCGCATTGCGCGGTGCATATTCCAGTGGTGTAGTCACCCTCGCGGTCCACGTAATAATCGGTCTCGACAATATGTTTCCCTTTGGCGAGACAGTCAAAATAATAGTTGGTCACGTTATCTTGCGGCGCGAGGTAGTAGCCCCAGTGATAGCCACTGAGCTGCTCCGCTGGTTCCAAGCAAGCCGCGCGCTTGTCTTGTACCTGAACAAAGTCATAGTCTCGGTCGGCCGTGATGGTGATGCGCACCCTCACTTTGTCGCCCACTTTCAGTCGGTTGGTTATTTTCTTGCCGTCTGTCGAGCATATCTCACGCTTGACTATAAGTCCAGATGATGCAGCCTTTACATCCGAAGCCTTCTGCCAATACTGTGCGTAGAGTGCCCCCCAAGATGTGCCTTGGCTTGTTTTTTCGGCCGTAAACGTGCTTGCCTTGTTGCCTTTTACCGTTGTTTTTACATATCCAAGCCCTGCCGTTGCCTGAGGTGTTTTGAGAGCTTGTCCATTTATTTTCAGTGTTGTTGGTATGCCAGAGGCAAGCTTGCTCATGTCGATCCCACCCTCATTGTTACCCATAAAAGCGTAAACGGCGTTCACCGCGTTGATGGGTGTGTCCCATCCGGTGGTGCGTTTCTCTTGCAATAGCCACCGCTGCATCTCTTCAATGGTCTTGGTGTCGGTCGGATTGAGGCGTTTTATGGCTTCGATTGCAAACGTCTGTGTGGGTATTTTGTAATCAAACCAACTGTAAAAGGCTTTGTGAGTGTCAAAATATCTGCCCATCTCCGCTTTGTAAACGGAGTACTCGTTGATGCTTTGCAGATATTCCTTGGCTCGCCGCTCCTTGCCATATTGAGACAGGATAACGGCGCAACCAGCCTTTCCATAGATGGTGAGTTCGGTGGGCATCTTTTCCAACAAAGCCACCAAATAGTTCATGTCTTGACTTTCCGGGCGTTTGGCCAATGCGCATGTGTACAGATAATTGCATGCCAGCTCGCTTGGAGAAAGATGCTTCTGCCCTTTCTTCTCAGCCTTCTTCAGCTCTCTCGTTTCCTCGGCGATACGCCTGTCAAGGTATCCAAACGCTTGGTTGAGCATGTTCGTGCGCACGTATTTTGTGCCAATCATGGCATCCAAACGTGTCAATATTTGTGCTACGCTCATTGTTATATAAGAGCTTCCGGCCATGCCCGGCCACCAACTGAACGAGCCATCGCTGTTCTGGAGGGCTTGCAGCTTGGTGGTGAAATTGTTGACGCGATAACCAATGGTCGTCTCGTCCAAGAAGTTGATAAGCTGTTGTTTCTGTTCAGCTTCCCTCTCGGCGTTGGCAACCCACGGTGTTTCGGAGAGTACCATTGTCTTTAGCTCTTGATTTTTCTGCAAACTGCTCATCAGCGAAGTTTCTTCTCGCGTTTCCTTTTTCCACATTTCGACAGTCCGCTTAATTTTTGGCGATGAATTAAGAAGGCTCTGTCCTATGCTGTTGGCATAGATGGCGGTGACCAACGATATAGCGTCCTTGTCGTAGGGACTGGCTATTGATGGCAACGCTTGCACCATGAGCCATGCCGGATGGTTGGTATATTCGATGGTAAGCTTGTTTTGGGCGTCGGCGTTGGGAAACAGTTTGCTCAAATCTATGGTTTTCGTGCCTGTGCCATTCTGTGTGAATGGAACCGTGGTAGTAACATATTCGCGATTGGGTAAGAGCGGCAAATAGTGCTGCTCGCCATCGCTAAAACCGTTGCCCTCCACCATGACACGAGCAATGAACAGATTGCAACCTTTGGCGTTTGCGGCCAAGCGGTCTGCGTCAACGTCAAAATAGACGGTCGTGGTCATGCCTCGGGCCACGTCGAATGCTTTTTCCCATTCTGCCACCACTGCCTCTGTCTCGGGGTCGAGAAGCTGAAAGCGTGCCATACCGTTGATGTTTTTCTCTGCGGTGTTATAGATGCGACCACTGATTTGAGCTTTGTCGCCCATGCGGATAAAACGTGGTAAGTTGGGCTGCACCATCACGTCTTTCTTTGCTACGGCTTCGGCTGATAACTGCTCATGGTTCATCTGCTTGTCGTGGGCGATACCCATGAAACGCCAAGTGGTGACGCTCTCTGGCAGTGTAAACTTGATGTTGACATTGCCTTGACTGTCGGCCATGAGCGTTGGGAAGAAGAACGCTGTCTCGTTGAGGTTTTCGCGCGGTTGCTGGGTGGCATTGCCCTGCTTGTTTCCGCTATCCATCCCGGTGGCTTGATTGTTTGGGGCGTTGTCGAGGGCTGACAATTCGGTCACTTCTTGGTACACGCTGTCAGCCGCATAGCCACCGCCAGTTTTCGCGACGGCCTCTGATTTGACCAATTCGTTTTTTGCGATCGAAATCCCCGCTCCCATGGCGCGTGTCCGCAAACCGTTGGAAGCCTGCGTAGCCATCGACTCGTAGAGCACGTAAGGAGGCGCGATGTAGAACATGCTCTTATAGTAATGGCTGAACGCAAGCATGCGCTCTGGCAGTCTCTTGTAATTGGCGAAGCCGTACAATCCTATGGCGTCGTTGCTGCCGCCGTGCCATTCTGTTTGTGGCAAAGAGAATTGATAGTGGGGCGAGAAATGCCATTGGTGCTTGACTATGCCGTCCAAACTCTTGTCGTACATGGTGGCGAGCAGCTGCGCTTGCGCAGGCTTGCCATCGGGCGTGAGTATTCGCAGTGTCCACTCCTCCTTTTGTCCGGGAGCCAGTCGGTCGCGGAAAGTCTTCCACGAGAGTTTGAGTTTGTTGTCGGGCTCTGGTCTAAGCAGCTGCACGGTATGCTTGAAGAGATGACCTCGTTTCACCCATGCCATATTTATCGTGATGCCATCGCCGTACGCTTCTTTGTAAACCATCTTCTTGGTGAGCACTTCGTTGTTGAGCACCGTGCGCCCTTCGTCGATGACGCGTCCTCCGCTCAGCACGGTATAGTATAGGTACACATCGCTATCAGAGCTGCCCACCTGTATGTACACGGGTTTACCGTCGGCGTGGAATCGATTGTCAGAGACGTAGAACCAGTGTGGGGTCTCTATCGCAGGCTTCTTGTCCTCATAAGAAAATATGATAAATTGTTTTTTCACGGTGTCATTGTCACATATCCCCGTGATAGTATGCTGTCCTGATGTCAATTTGCGAGCGATGGCGACGGGCTTGTTGGCGTCTGTCGTCTGCCATGGCTCGTTGTCAATTTTATAGCGCACTTTGCCCTCGATAACTTCGCCGGCGACGTTCCTGAGCGTGAAAGAGAAGTTGCGCAGGCTGTCTCTTAGCGTCTTGGAAGGTATGTCGCAATTTAAAATTTGCGTGCGATTGCTCAGTGGCAGCGATGTCGTGCCTTCGTGTGTCTCGCCCGAAAGGTCGGTCACTTTGGCGTTCGCCACCACATTATAATATAGTGGAAGCTCCATATTGACATTTGGGGGCAATGTCATTGGCATGTTCAAGTAGAAAGAACCATCATCGGCTGTCACGGTGGATTCTGTCAGCAGGTTGTCCGACCAGTTACCGTCGCTCCAGCGAGACCACATGCTCTTGTTGCGTTTCACGGTGTATTCCACCTTGGCTCCTTGCACTGGCACGCCGGCAAAGCTCTTTGCCACGCCGCGCACTTTTACTACGTCGCCTATTTGGTATGCTTTTTTATAAGGCTCAAATTCTATTTGATATGTTGGGCGTTTGTATTGTTCCACTTGCAACGAGGTCCCGGCGTACAGATCGCGGCCCTCCATCCTGATATAAAAAGTGCCGGTAAGCCCATTTGTCGGCAGCGTGAACATAGTGGAAGCTGTGCCAAAAGCGTCGGTCGTAACTTCTTTTTTGCCCACTTCTTTTCCATTGGCATCGCGCAAGGTTATAGTTAGCAGCTCATTGTCAAGGGCTTTGCTTGATACGCTTTTGCTGTCTATCTCCGTGGCGATAGCTACCGCGTGAACCTGCTGGCCAGGGCGGTATACACTACGGTCTGTATAAGCGTAAAGGTCTTTTCTTACCGATTTTTCGTCCCAATAAGAATAGTACGCGTCTATGTCAAAGTTGCCGCAGGCGCGGTCTTTGTCCGTAAAGACATATATTTTGTTGGGCATTCGTCCTTTGTAGGCATAGTTCACCTCGCCATTTTGGCCGCTCAATATGCTTACTTTGCTGTCTTTCCCATTGCCGTATGTGGCGTTTGTGGTCAGTTCTATATGCGCTCCTTCTATGGGCTTGCCTGTTGTCGCGTTCACCACGACAAACCGAATGTGGTCGTCTGGGCGGCCCTCACTCATCACGTAGAGGTCGCTCACGCGCAGCAAGGCACGTTGAGGCTTGATGCCCTTGTTGTCAGTGGAGGCCTCCATGAGATACACGCCTACGGGCATTCCCTCCAACAAGATGGAGTCACAGTTCTCTTTCCACGCCGGCTGGCCAATGTATCGCCGCGTAATCGACCGCTCAAAGGCTGGGACGATATGTTTTTGCAGCACCTTGTAGTCTTGGGCTTTATTAGGATTGAGCTTGGTTTTTCCGCTCACGTCCACTCGATATATTTTGACGTATAGCTCGTTGATGTTGCGTATGGAATTGACCAGCACCTTGCGCTTGACGTTTGGCAGCAGCATGCAGTCGCCTATGTTGATATTGAAAGATGGCCGCTCCAACTCGGCAAGAGCGTTGCGCAGAATGTTCATCCGTGGCCATGCGCCCCACTGGTTGAGCGCGTAGTTGATGTATTTGACACGTTCTTCGGCCGAGGCGTCAGGGCATTGGGCAAGGTAATCGTCATGCTCGATGGCCAATTCGCCAGCCATAGGCAGGTCGGCGTAAACCTTAATGAGCGAGTCTACTCGCTGAAGATATACAGATTTGTTGGCCACGGCAGTATAGTTGCCACGTTCCTGTCTCAGTTTGTAGCATGCCGTGATACATGCGGCGGGCCGGTTACCTGTTTTGCTATAATAATCGTGCAGGGTGGCATAGTCTTCGGCTTCCAAACCGATGACGTGCAGCAAGTCTTCGTTAAAGATGCGGCTGTCCACGCCTTTTACGATGGCCGGTTCGTATTCCTCGCTCTTATGCTGGGCCAAAAGGGCCGGATTTTGCATGGAAAGCGCAAACCAATGCTTGCTTTTGGCCACCGCACCATCTTCAAGGTGTCCTTGGTATATTTTGCCCAACGCCGACGCGTATACCGCTTGCAGCGTTTTGTCTTTGGTCGTGAGGGCTTTTCGCTCAAGTCTGGCTATCTCCACATCTAATGAGTCGGGTGCTATCTGTGTTTGAAGCGAGGAACGAAGAAGTTGGGCTTTCATCAGCTGGCCGTACGCTTTCTCACCCTCCGCTTTGGCGATAATTTTGTTCAGCCATAGAATTTGGGTTTTAGGCAAATCCTTTTTGGATGCATCGTCCACTTTCTTCCATAATGATGAGTAACTGTCCGCAAGGATATTCATGGGTATTGCTAATAAAATGATAAGATAGAATATCTTTTTCATAAGTTTTTTCTTTAAACAAACATTGCAAAGATAAGTATTTATATTGAAAGTTTGGAAATATACGCCAATGATTTATTATTTTTTACAACGCAATATTTCCACATCTATGTGTTGATAATCATGTTTTTGAAGCTCTTGTGGCGTAATCTTGCCGCTCGTTATGGGCATTTCCTTATTAAATGGTTCTGGTTGAGGGCGGTCAGTCGCACATGTGCAAAGGGTGGTATGCTGGTTGTTCTTCGTATATTGCCCTCATCGTTTTGTGACATTAATCTAATCTCAAACCTGCACGAAAAACAATGCTGAAAACTTCTGACAAATACCTCTCTGTATTCTGTCTATTTGTAAATCCTAATATGTTTTTTGAATATACGCTCTTATTTTGAGTTTTTCGCAACTGTCATTGCACCAGTAATTTATAGATATGGAGTGTGTCTTCGTGGTAAAAAAGTTTTCATTCGCCCATGTCATTAGGGCTTAATGCACTTGCCATTAGTGCCCATTCGTGCACCGATAAAGGTGTAATGACGTTTCGATTAAACCGTAAACGCATTGCGATTACGTTCTAATGGCAACTTGAATAGGCCTTTAACGCGGTTTGAGTGGTTTTCTTCGAGTGTGATTTTCTGAAAAAAAGGAGGCGTGGACATTTGTTTTCTTTCTATTATGAAGAATTTTAACGCTTAAAATTTGGTAAATAAGTTTGATATTTTTGGATATGCATTGCATTTTTTGCTCTTAGCGATGTGATGGAGTTTGAATGAGCGTTAAGCCATGTGTTCGTAGCTTTTTGTAGCGTGTTCTCGCATGCGTCGCAAACCCTATATTATAATTTATAATGTTGATTTTCAATTCTTTAATTTATAATTTGTAATATTAAAAAACATAAATAGTTTGGCTCGGTGAAACTTTTTTCGTACTTTTGCAGCCGATAAAAATAAGGATAACAACTGCTTTTTGTTTTAGTGGGGCTATTCGCTGAAGTATCACGGAACTGAGACTGTGGCTAAACTTTTTCTCATAAGCATAGTCGTGAAATCGGTTTGATTTCAGGTTCCATAAATTTCAAATTATGGAGAAATTACTAAAGACATTCATCTTAGGTGTAATGTTTTTCACTATTTTGCCTGTACAAGCAGGGAATGTTTTTGACAAAACGGGCAATTATTCAAAATTTGACTGGACAAAGGTTATAGAAGCCATTATTATGGTAGAGAGCGGAGGCAATCCGCGAGCTAAAAGTGGAAATTCGGTTGGGGCGATGCAAATCACGCCCATTTTGGTTGCCGACTGCAACAAGATCTTGAAAGGTAGGAATAGTAAGAAGCGTTATACCATGCGCGACAGGTACAGCGTTCAGAAATCTAAAGAGATGTTTCTCATATACCAGTCTAAATACAATCCGACTAACAGCATAGAGCGAGCCATTAGGTCGTGGAATGGTGGTCATAATTATAGTAAACGCAGAACGCAGCGTTATTTTGAAAAAGTGAAAGCTGTGATGAAACGTGGCAAGTAGCTTTCGAATATCTGGTTGAAGATGTCTCGTTCTGTCTGTTCAATGCTAATAGTCAGATGTTCGTATAGCCTTCGATGGTTTATTACATAACAGTGAGCCCAGCTAAAAGCTGGGCTCATGTCGTTTGAGAAATGGTGAGAAAGATCCTGTTTGTTAGCGTGTGGGCTGTTTTTCTCGTTTTGCGTTTTCGTCACAAGCGCGGCGAAATTGGCGCATGAGCCATTCGTTCTGCTCGTCGATGGTGATATGGCTGTTGTCAAGCTCTATCGCGTCAGCGGCTTTTCTCAGTGGCGACACTTCGCGGTGCGTGTCTATATAGTCGCGTTCTTGCACGTTTTTCAATATCTCGTCATAATTGGCGGGCAGGCCTTTGCCCTTTAGTTCGTCGTAGCGTCGGCGCGCGCGCACGTCGGCAGTGGCCGTGACAAATATCTTAAGCTCGGCGTCTGGAAATACCACGGTGCCAATGTCTCGTCCGTCCATCACCACGCCTTTGTCTTTTCCCATCTGCTGTTGGCGCTCCACCATGGCCGCCCGGACAAATGGTATGGCGGCGATGGGGCTGACATGGCCGCTCACTTCCATGTTTCGTATCTCGGTTTCAACCAGTTCGTCGTTTAGAAAAGTATCTGGGCGACCAGTCTCTCTGTTGAGTTTGAACGAGATATGAATGTTTGGCATGAGGCTTTGCAGGCGGTCTGTCTTCACGGTGCCGTCCGCATTGAAAAGTGAGTGGCGCATGGCGAAAAGCGTAACGGCACGATACATGGCCCCCGTGTCAACATATACGTATCCTATTTTTTGCGCAAGGTCTTTGGCCATCGTGCTTTTTCCGCATGAAGAAAAGCCGTCGATGGCTATTGTAATCTTTTTCATGATTGTGGTGGTGATGGTAGTGTGTTAATAATAAATATAGATATGTGAACGTCGTGTGGCATTAGACTACAATGCGTAAGCCGCGTTGACCGTAATACTTGAGCTTGAAACGTGGTATTTGGCGTAAGCCACGTTGAGTTTGAAACGCTCCAAGTTCAGTCCTGTGCCAATGGACAAGCCCGCCCTGCCGTTGGCGTGGCTGCCATCGGCAGATATAATTCTCATCTCTCTCGCGCGTCTGAAGTTGTATCCTCCGCCTATCCAGAATGTCTCTGTGAGCAGGAAGTCTGCCCCAAGCACGAGGTGGTCAGCCATGCTGTAGTCCAAATGGTTGAGGTCCACGATCGTGGCAGAGATACGAAGAGGTATGCTGTGCAAACGCTTGGTGGCGCCTAATTGCATGTCTATAGGCATTTTGTCGTAGTTGTCATGGTATGCCTCCAGTTGTCCGCCAATATTTTTCAGCACAAGAGATACTGACCACTCGGTGTCTGGGTGGTAATAGTTTAGGCCGAGGTCAACGCCAAAAGCCAAAGAGTTGTATGGCCCGATATATGACGTGATGAGTTTGGCGGCGATGCCTCCGGCGATGTGTCGTCCCAACATGTAGGAGAAATATCCCGCCACGGCGATTTCGCGGGCAGAGAAATCTCCGGTTTGTACATTGTTCTCGTCCACTTCTTTCATTTTGCCATAATCCATATATTGTGCGGAGACCGCCCACGACGCTCGCTCTTTGACCACCCGGTTGAAAGCGGCGCTGGCCGTATTGACACCCGACATATAGTTCATGTAGTTGAGGTTGATGGTCTTGTCGCTCACCGATGACAGCAGGGCCGGATTGTGAAAGATAAGTGCCTCGTCGTCCTCGGCAAGGCTCACATTGTCGCCCCCCAGCGCGGCGGCGTGGGCACTCACGGGAAGTCGCAGAAAGTTGTATGCGGTTTGACTTTCGTTTTGCGCCTCGGCATGAATGGCAAAAATCGTTAAGAGAAAAGCAAAAAGGGCTTTTTTCATTTATTTTTTCTAATTATTCGACAAAGGTACTCCTTTTATCAGGATTTGCATTAAATTTGCAAAGCATTTTGATAATTAAACGTTATCGGGCAAAGATTATTGTAACATGGAAACCAAGAAAGTAGAATCGGCCGATTTGGAACGATACCGCGTGGGAGGATTTCTGCTCGGCCTGATAGTGGCTTTGGCCTTGACGCTTGCTGGTTTGGAGTTTTCCACTCGTCCGGCCAATTACGATGACGCGGACAATATGCTTGATAATTTGGCGGAAGACATGGAACTGTTACCTGCCATGAATACCCATGACATGATATCCGCCGCGCCGGCGCCAGCGCGGAAAGCCATCACGGAGAACGTGAAAGAGACTTCGACGCCTGTAGAGACTATGCCTAACGTGTCAGCCTCTACGCCTCTTGCGGTGGATGGTGATGGGTCCGGGGCGATTGGCGAGGCAGAAGTGACACAGGCGTTGCCACAGACGGATGTGGACAATGGCGACGACGTGTCGCGCGTGGTGGAGCAGTTGCCCGAGTTTCCGGGGGGCATGGTGGAGTTTATGAAATGGCTTACGCGTAACTTGCGTTACCCTTCTGCTGCGCAACAGCAGAAAATAGAGGGTAGGGTTGTGGTGACATTCATCGTGAACAAAGACGGTACCATCGCCAATCCCAAGGTAGACAAGCCTGTCAATCCGTTGATAGACGGCGAGGCTCTGCGTGTCATCAAGATGATGCCAGCGTGGAAACCTGGCCGCAATGGCAACAAACCCTGCCGCACGATGGTGGCCATCCCCATCAATTTCAAATTGTAAACACAAGTCTTCGAATATAAACAACAAAGAAAATAGCCATGATTCAATCTGCTGAAAAAATAATGCGATGGGTAAACGAGTATATTGAGCAACTGTCTGTAGACAGAAAGCCCGACACGCTCTATGCTCCCGTGAACTATGTGCTCTCAATGGGTGGCAAGCGCATCAGGCCCACTTTGATGCTGTTGGGATACAATCTCTTCAGGGACGATCCCGAAAATATACTGTCGCAGGCCGTAGGCTTGGAAACCTATCACAATTACACGCTCTTGCACGATGATCTCATGGACAACGCCGACCTGCGTAGAGGGCATGAGACTGTGCATAAAAAATGGAACAACAACCAAGCTATCCTGTCGGGAGACTCTATGCTCGTGTTGGCTTTTCAGCGTATTGCCAATTGCGCCGAGGACAAGCTCAAACTGGTTTTGGATATTTTTACAGAGACCGCTTTGGAGATAGGCGAGGGGCAGCAGTATGACATTGATTTTGAAACACGAAATGACGTGAGCGAGGAAGAGTACATAGAGATGATCCGTCTCAAGACAAGCGTGCTCTTGGCATGTGCTCTCAAGATGGGGGCTGTGCTCGCGGAGGCGCCCGAACGTGATGCCGACAATCTCTATAAATTTGGCGAGCAGATAGGTCTGGCGTTCCAATTGCAAGACGACTACCTTGATGTGTATGGCGATAGCAAGGTTTTTGGCAAGGCCATCGGGGGAGATATCGTGTCAAACAAGAAGACATACATGCTTATAAATGCCTTTAATCGCGCCAATGACATGCAGCGCAAGGAGCTGGCCAGATGGGTTGGCATGGAATGTTTTGACCGCGACGAGAAGGTCAACGCGATGACAACCTTATATAACGAGATAGGGATAGACGAGCTGGCACGTCAGAAAATACACTATTATTTTGAGCGAAGCAAGCGTTATCTTGACGCTGTGACAGTGGCGGATGACCGCAAGCGCGAGCTGCGCGCATACGCAGAGGCAATGGTTGAAAGGAAATATTAGGATGCAAGAGTTACCAAAATACGTGGACACGCACGCTCATCTTGATGGTGAGGAGTTTAAAGATGACTTGCCCGAAGTCATTGAGCGGGCCAAAGCGGCTCGTGTGGGTGCGATATTTTTGCCAGCTATCAATCGTCAATCTATTATGTCGGTGCGGACGGTGTGTAGCCATTATCCCGGCTATTGCTTTCCGATGATAGGCTTGCAGCCTGAGGAGGTGGGCTCCGATTGGGCGGATGTACTTGCCGATATGCGCAATGCGCTTGAGGACAACCTGCGTGAGGAGGCATCGACACCTCTGAGATATATCGCGGTGGGCGAGTGTGGGCTGGATTTTTATTGGTCAAGGGAATTTGAGAAAGAACAACTTGCGGCCTTCGAGGAGCAGGTGAGGTGGGCTGTGGAATATCAATTGCCTTTGATGATACATTGCCGCAAGGCACAAAATGAGATGTTGCATGTGTTGAAACCATACGCCAAGGTGTTGCATGGTGGCGTATTCCATTGTTTCACAGGTAATGCCAAGGAGGCGGAAGACTTCTTGCGCATTGACAATTTTTGCCTTGGGATAGGCGGCGTGTCTACGTTCAAGAGCAGCCATTTGCGTGAGGACCTGCCCACCGCGGTGCCTTTGGAGCGTATCGTTTTAGAGACAGACAGCCCCTATATGGCTCCGGTGCCACATCGTGGAAAACGCAACGAAAGTGCGTTCTTGAAAGAGGTGTTGGAGGTGTTGGCCCAAAGTTATGGAGTTTCAACAAGCAATTTGGCCAAGATCACTAATGACAATGTGCGCCGGGTGTTTGGAATTAATCTTTAAAGAAGCTTAAAATTACATGGCGCGACTTCGTAAATCGGGCAAAATGTAATACTTTTGCACTCGCAATTAACGATTGCGCTTTCTATTATTCAGAAGGAGAGATGCTCGAGTGGCTGAAGAGGCACGCCTGGAAAGCGTGTAAACGGCGAAACCGTTTCCGGGGTTCGAATCCCCGTCTCTCCGCTGGATAGGTTTTATACTTGTTGTAGATTTAATCGCGTTAAGAGATGAAAGTTTTGTTTGTGCGTCTCGTATTTTCCTTTATTCTGTTTTTTTGTCTTGGCAATTCGTATGGTCAAAATGTGGTAAGCAGTAAGCATGGTCAGGCTATGTCCACCCCAACAGATGTGGATTCGGCTGCGAAGACTACGTCAGATGCGTCTGACGAGCTTGATAGTGCGACTGTTACTCAGATGCTTGGTGACGAATCGCATGGCGATGACAGTGCCTTGGAAGGTTCTGTGGAGCAAGTCGGCTTTCACAAGGCTTTGAAAACAAAATTTATAGAAGGTAACGCGGGCTTTATGTCCTTGGTCGCTTTGGCGTTGGTGTTGGGTTTGGCATTTTGCATAGAGCGTATCATTTATCTGAGTTTGTCGGAGATTAACGCCAAGAAGTTTATGGCAGATTTGGATGATAAGATAATGCGTGATGACATAGAGGGGGCAAAAAAGCAGTGCCGCGAAACTCGGGGGCCAGTCGCGTCGATATGTTACCAAGGATTGGAACGATTGGATGAGAGTATTGACAACATAGAGCGGTCTGTCACAAGCTATGGATCGGTGCAGAGCGCGAACCTTGAAAAGGGTTGCTCGTGGATCACTTTGTTCATCGCCATGGCTCCATCGTTGGGTTTTTTGGGTACGGTTATTGGCATGGTGATGGCTTTCGACCAAATTCAAATGGCTGGCGACATTAGTCCGACAATCGTGGCTTCTGGCATGAAAGTGGCATTAATCACGACGATTTTTGGAATTATCGTGGCGCTCATATTGATGATTTTTTATAACTATATCCTGTCAAAGATAGAGCATTTAACATCGCAGATGGAAGAGTCTGCCATTAGTCTGCTTGACTCTGTGATGAAATATAAGTTGAAAAACGAATGATGGGTAAGATTAAAAATTGGAAAAGGTGGCCTGTCGAGAGGCTGTCCATGAGCGTATTTTATACGCTTGTGGCTTTGAGCGTCTTGATTTATGCGTTGCTTTGGTTTGTAGGCTATAGTCGTCCATTCGATGAAAACCCAAACTTCAACGCTCCTTTATTTACCAATGCGCTTATCGGCTGGGTATATTTGCTTGTCATTGGAACTGTCGGCATGGTTGCATGGACAGTTTTTCGTACCTTGAAAGTTAGGGGAAAGAGCGATTCCTACGATAACAACATACCAATCAAGAAAATAGGTTATGGTGTGGTTTTTGGCGTGATGGCATTGCTTGCGTTAAGCTTTCTGGTTGGATCTTCTACAGAAATGCTGATTAATGGCACTCGTTATACCACTTTTTTTTGGTTGAAAGTATCTGATATGTTCATCTATACATCATTGGTTTTAATGGTGATAGCTATCGCGATGGTGGTCTACGGCTCTACAAAATACATTCGAAAGAAATGAGATTTTACCGTCGTCGACATAGCGTTCCAGAGCTCAACACGACCTCAACGGCTGACATTTCCTTTATGTTGTTGATCTTCTTTCTTGTCACTACTAATATGGGTATGGACAAGGGGCTGTCTCGACAGTTACCGCCGGCAGACAAACAAGAGCGGCAAGAGTCGTTTGTCGCTAAAGGTACGATGATGGTTTTGCGTATTGACGAAAACGGCAAACTGTTTGTTGATGGGCGCGTTTTGCCTGTCAACAAGTTGCGAATGTGTGTGGAAGACTTTATCAAAAGGATGGGGAAAAGGCATCTTATCAAAATAGACGTGGCCCCGGAGGCAAGTTATGATGCCTATTTTCAATTGCAAAACGAGTTGGTGACGGCCTATAAGAATTGGCGAAACAGTGCGGCTAAAAGGACTTTCAAAAAAGACTTTGACGTGCTGCTGCCCAAGCAACGAGATGTGATAATGGCCCAATGTCCACAGCGTATAGCCGAACAGTACAATGGAACGATGGCCAATCATTTCGCGGACGGGCAGGAAGGAGGCGAGCCATGAGCATGTTTCGCCACCGTGACCGACAAGTGCCGGGGCTCAACACGGCCTCTTTGCCAGATCTTATATTTACGGTTCTTTTCTTTTTTATGATTGTTACGCACATGCAAAAGGTGGCAGTCAAGGTTCAATACAGGTTGCCACAGGGTACGGAGCTTACGCGTTTGACCAAGAAGACGGCTGTCACCTATATATATATAGGCCGACCGGCTGTAGGGACAAAGTTGGCGAAAGACGGTAAAACCTATATTCAGATAAATGATAGGTTTGTTAATGCTGACGATGTCGCGGACTATGTGTCAGCTGATCAGGCTCGAATGCTTCCTGAAGACCGTGAGATAATGACCGTCTCCATTAAGGCAGATCGCGACACACACATGGGAATTATAACTGATGTAAAGCAAGCTTTAAGAAAGGCTAAGGCCACACGCATTACCTATTCGGCTGAGAAAAGAAAAAAATAATTACGTTGTTTATTGTCGTAGTAGCTATAAACAGAACGTTTTTAATTGCGAGAATAGTTAATTTTCATAACTTTTTACAATTAAAAAGTGCAAAATAAACATGATTATTCCATTTCCTTTGTAACTTTGGGGAAAAATGAAGATACAATATGGCACGTCACAATTTAGATTCGTTAGATAGTCGACCCTCAAAAAGGCGACATCGCATTTTTCATATAGACCTGCGTGATGATTTGGTATTGAAAATTTAAGTTCAGCCTCCCACAGCACCAC
>NZ_QENY01000014.1:5646-87100 GCF_003096815.1 Hallella colorans | reverse complement strand
GGGGCTTACTTTTGAAAAAATAAACCCCGAAGTCCAATTTTACTGGGCTTCGGGGAGGATATTTATGCTCTTTTGAGTTTTACCGGACAGCAATAATAATTTTATTAGAAAAACATTTGACAAAAAGCCTTTCGTGCTTCGCGTATTTGCAAGCGAGCGCACACTCGCCCTCAAATACGCCACGCATTTGAGTTTTGCGTAAAACGCATATCATCAGAGACTTGTATAGAAAATATACATTTGAGACAAGAAAAGTTTTCTGGACGAGCTGCGTTTAGTGCCTAATCGCACATCGATTAGGCACTAAACGCGACGCGATTAAGACCGAAACACCATGCGTTTAATGCTCAAGCGCAAAGCGATTAAGTATCGATCGCGACACGAAGGCATCACAAATCTACTCTCGCGACATGCCAACGTGCCCATAAATAAAGAAAACACAGCTAAAAAGCAGATTTCTCATATACATTTTTTTATGATTATTTTCTGACAAAGGGCTGTGTGCAGGCAATGCGTGCGTATGAATGGCAAGAGGCGCATTGCACAAGGTGGCGCAAGGCTGAAAACGCAAGTAGAGCAAGCCAAGCATGACAAGGTGGACTCGTAAAGACTGAATACCATCGCCACCAAGCTGGCGCAACCACAAAATGGCAGGGGTGTCGCTGGTTCAAGAAGACTTCTCGAGACCACGCCGACGCGACATCCAAATCTCGACTGAGTTGATGATGTTTTGCCAAAGTATATAACACCCCGGTCCTACCGACGACAACGGATTCAAGAACGCCGTGGCCACCCAGATGGCAAAGGCTGTGTTTTTCTGGCCAAGGGCCTGGCCAGCCTCGTTGGTTTTGTCAAAATAATGGCCGATGTAACGACCCGTGGCAAACTGCACGATACACAACACCAACCCCATGAGGGCTATCGACACAAGGAAGAAGACCGAAGTATGCTCCCAAGCCTCTCGAATGTTCATGGCCGTGGTGCCCGACACCACCACCAAAGAACAACCCCACATGTAATAACTGAGATCTTTCACACCAACGATACGGCGATGCAGCTTGCGCATATAGTGCTTGACAAAATAGGCAAAGATCATGGGCAAAAGCAAAACCACGCTCACTTTCCACAAGATATGAAAGAAAAGAGGCCCAAACGCCATGCTAATCGTGCCGCCATTGGTCTGCGGGAGTAATGGAAAACAAAGGGGAATAAGCAGAGCTGAGATAAAATTGGAAAGAAATGTATAGGTGGTCATCTCTTCCAAGCTACCTCCCAATTTGGCCGTTACCACAGGAGCGGCTGAGGCAGCTGGGCTGATAATGCAAACCAATATAGCCTCGAGCATGATTAATGCGCTACCACTGATGCCAAAACCGAGAATGCCACCCACGAGAATGAGCACAAAAACCATCTGCTGCACACCTATCCACAGATGCCATTTCACGGGCAGCAATCGCCTGAAATCTACCTTGCAGAAAGTCACAAACAGTATGAGAAACATGAAATCGGGCAGCACGCTGTCGTTATAAGGGGCGTACCACTCACCGATGGGCTGCAAAAAAGGCACAAAATGGAAAAGCAAGTAGACCACGATGCCCGTGGTAATGGCTAACGGCAATATCCAATTTCTTACAAATCTGATAACATTCATGATACATTATTATAATATAGCCAAATTGGCGTGATGTTCTACATCACACCAATCCATCTCAAGACGTCGTTTAGATTGGCCACCACCATGAGCAATATCAATATGATGATACCGGCATACTCGGCACGAATCATGAATTTTTCTGAGGGTTTGCGACGCGTAATGATTTCATAGAGCAAGAATATCACATGCCCGCCGTCAAGGGCTGGTATGGGCAGGATATTCATGAAAGCCAATATGATGCTCAGAAATGCTGTCATCCGCCAGAACATGTACCAATCCCAAGAAGCCGGGAACAGGTTGCCGATGGAGCCGAAGCCACCGAGGCTCTTCGCACCGTCGGCCGTAAAGACGTACTTCATGTCGCTGACATAGCCCGAAAGAACGTTCCATCCATACTTGACACCAGCGGGAAAGCTCTCTAAGAAACCATAAGTGACATGTGTACTTTTTGTCGCATACATCTTGGCTATGCTTGGAACGGCAAAGCCTAATTTCAAGTTGGGAGTGAGTGTCGTTTGCAATGTATCGACAACAGTGCCTCCGGCCTTGGCCACAATGAGTGTGACGCGCCGTAGTTCGACACTGTCTTTGTGAGTCTTGGCGGCCGTCATTTGGTCTTCCACACGCCCTATCTCATCCATAAACTCGTTGTATGAGCCAACGTTCTTGCCATTGATGGAACGTATGGTGTCGCCCTTGGCCAATCCTATCTGGCAAGCTGGCGCCACGACAGTGACATTACCATCTTCTGTTACAGGCACACGACGAAATACAGTATCGACGATAGCGGGGATGAATGGCTCGACAAACTTTGGCGTAGTTTGCAACATGTCTAACAGATTGATACCACCGGGAAGCGCGACACGCACCTTTTTGCCACCGCGGACGACATCTGCGTATTGGGCTTCGGAGAGGTCACGGTAAACGTCTATATTGAAGTCGCGGAAAGGTCGAATGTTTGTACCAACAAGAATATCCTTGTCTTGGAACCCGAACTTCTTGGCCTCGGTGTTAAACTTCATGCCCTCGGTCATGTTGGACATACCCACATAGTTCTCACCCCAATGATACATAATCATGGAATAAATGAAAAGAGCCAGCAGAAAATTGACTGTCACGCCACCCACCATGATGATGAGACGCTGCCACGCGGGCTTTGTCCTGAACTCCCACGGCTGTGGCTCTTGTTTCATCTGCTCGGTATCCATGCTCTCATCGATCATGCCGGCTATCTTGCAATAGCCTCCAAGTGGCAGCCATCCTATGCCATACTCGGTGTCTCCAGTCTTAGGTTTGAAACTGAAAAGTTTTCCTCTCCACTTGCCAACGCTGACATCAAAAAAAACAAAGAACTTGTCCACGCGCACTCCGAAGAGCTTCGCTGCCAACATATGACCGCCCTCGTGCAAAAGAACAAGCAGGGATATAGACAAAATGAATTGGAGGAGCTTGATTAAAAAGATTTCCATTGAGTTTAATTGTTTACTGTAAGCCTTATTTTTTAACTTTCACGACATAAAAAAGAACGTATAACGCTTGGAGGAACAACAATTCTTTTGATCTGTGAAAAGACTTAAATAATAGGCAATTAGTTGTTTTTATTAAGAATTTTGCTTGCTATATTTCTGGCCTCTTGGTCTGTTTGGAGATAGACATCGAGGTCTGGATTATTGTCAAAAGTGGCTTCTCGCATAGTTTGTTCTATGATATCTGCCATGCCCAAGAACGTGCACGCACCGCGTCTGAATGCTGCGTTGACCACCTCGTTGGCCGCATTGAGTATGCACGGCATGTTACCCCCACGGCGAATAGCCTCGTAAGCCAAGGCCAAACATTTGAATTTGTCCATGTCTGGCTCGTAAAACTCCAATGTTTGGGTTTTAAACAGGTCGATCTTATCACCTTGCAATGACAGGCGTTGGGGATAAGATAGGGCATATTGGATAGGCAAGCGCATATCTGGAACGCCCAATTGCGCTTTCACCGCGCCATCCTTGAACTCCACGCCGCTATGCACCACGCTCTGCGGATGTATCAGCACTTGTATCTTCTCAGCCGGCACGCCAAAGAGCCACTTAGCCTCCATCACCTCAAACCCTTTGTTCATCAGCGTGGCGGAGTCTATCGTAATCTTCGCGCCCATATCCCACGTGGGGTGACGCAAGGCGTCTGCCGCAGTGACGGTAGCCAACTGGTCGAGCGAGTGAAGCCTGAACGGTCCGCCCGAGCAGGTCAACAATATCCTCTCCACCTCGTTCATATCCTCGCCCACAAGGCATTGGAATATGGCACTATGCTCCGAGTCTACGGGCAGCAGGTCCACATGGTACTGGCGCACGAGGTTCAACATCAGCTCTCCGGCCACCACAAGCGTCTCCTTGTTGGCCAAAGCTATCTTCTTGCGAGCCTTGATGGCTTGAATGGTGGGGACCAATCCGGCAAAGCCCACCATCGAGGCGATAACCACATCGATAGCATCTGACTCGACAACTTGGCTTAACGCATCCGCCCCGGCATAGACCTTGATATCTGGTTTATCGGACAACAAATCCGTCAAACGATCGTAACGCTCCTCGTTGGCAATGACCACACAAGCCGGGTTAAAGCGTCGAGCCTGCTCGGCGAGCTTCTCCACGCTGTTGTTTGCGGTCAGACAGTAGACCTCGTAGCGGTCTGAGTGTCGCGCGATGACATCAAGTGCCTGCGTGCCTATTGACCCTGTGCTACCGAGAATACATATCTGTTGTTTCTTCATTATATTGTTTTGATTGTGCCATTCCATACGCCACGACTACAAATCGAGCAGTCCTTGAGGTATGTTCATGGCAATGACGCGCGTGTTATTGTCCACTTTGGTGATGAGACTGGCATCTGCCGGTATCAGGATTTCCCTGCCATCATTGGCCGCCACCTCAAACAAGACGTTGATAGTGCTGTCGTCCACACCTTTGACAACGCCCACAGGCTTATACGTTTGGGCGTCAAGGATTTTGTATCCAACGATTTCTGACCAACTCAGATGGTCGACATCGTCCCCGGAACGTGCCCTTTGGAAAAAAACATCACAACCCGAAATCTCACGCGCTTGCATTTGAGTGTCGATGTCTTCAAACTTAAGCAACGCCACTTCGTTACTCTTAAAACGATATTCTTCTATAAAAAAAGGAACCAAAATGCCATCAAGTTCTATTAAAAGATGGTCAGTCTCTACTCTGTCGAACACGTCGTCGACAAATCGAAACGTGATTTCGCCCCTCACGCCATGTGGCCTTTCCAATTGGCCTATGCGGTAAACGTCCTCCCTTTTAATCATCGACACGCGATATTTTGGCTCCCAATTGATTGAGCCTGTACTCTATATCCTCATACCCACGGTCTATTTGGGCGATGTTTTCGATACGGCTTACCCCGTCAGCACCCATTGCGGCTATGAGCAAAGCAATGCCAGCGCGAATGTCTGGACTTGTCATCCTGCCGGCTCTCAACTTGATGCGATGATCCTGGCCTACCACAACAGCCCTGTGTGGGTCGCAAAGGATGATTTGGGCGCGCATGTCTATGAGTTTGTCCACAAAGAAAAGCCTGCTCTCAAACATCTTTTGGTGTATCAAAACCGAACCCCGTGCTTGCGTGGCCACAACCAACAGCACAGACAAAAGGTCTGGCGTGAGCCCTGGCCAAGGTGCGTCTGCCAATGTCATAATGGTGCCGTCAATAAAAGATTCCACCTCATAGTGACTTTGATGAGGTATGAAAATATCATCGCCATCCACCTCTATTTTAACGCCAAGACGGCGGAAAGATTGTGGGATTACGCCCAAATTTCTCAATGACACATCTTTCACGCGAACACCATTGCCCACCATTGCCGCCATGCCTATGAACGATCCGACCTCTATCATATCTGGTAACAGGCGATGCCTCGTACCATGAAGGCTTTTCGTGCCGACAATGGTGAGCAGGTTACTGCCTATCCCACTGATGCCGGCTCCCATGCCATTAAGCATATGACAGAGCTGTTGCACGTATGGTTCACAGGCCGCGTTGTAGATGGTGGTCACGCCATCGGCCAAGACGCTGGCCATGATGATATTGGCGGTGCCCGTCACAGACGCCTCGTCCAACAACATATAGGTGCCTTTCAAGCGTTTAGCCGTGATGTGATACACATTGCGTTCAGGGTCGTGGACAAAATCAGCGCCTAACTCTTTAAATCCCAAGAAATGGGTGTCAAGCCTCCTTCGTCCTATCTTGTCACCCCCCGGCTTAGCCACAATGGCTCGCCCAAAACGTCCAAGTAACGGTCCTATAAGGAGCACCGACCCCCGCAACGATGAGCATTTCTTGACAAATTCAATACTGTCAAGGTAGTCGAGGTTTAGCGCGTCGGCTTGGAACGTATAGTCATGCCGACTGTTTTTGACAACTTTCACGCCAATATCCTTGAGCAAACGAATAAGGTTGTTCACGTCAAGAATATCGGGGATATTTGATATTCTTACCGGCTCATCCGTCAATAACGTAGCACTGACGACCTGCAGCGCCTCGTTTTTGGCACCCTGAGGGATGATGGTGCCAGACAATTGATGCCCCCCCTCGATGACAAAAGACTCCATAGGCTATCTCTTTCTACGTTTTCTATCGTTTTCACGGGCCGAAATCTTGTCAAACTTAAAGTTTTCAAGGTCTATCTGCACCCTCCCGTCCGTATAGCGAGCCAAGTCGTCCGCCACCTTTTCATCACTACAACTGTGGCTCCATTGCATGAGGTCGCGTTTCATCTGGTTAGCCGTCAGCCTGACCAAGGCGTCGTATTCCTCACCCTCGGGCATGGTTTTGAGCTTGTCGAAGAGCTCGAACAACATGCGTCCATAATGGCGCACCGCTATCTTATCGTTGGGATAAACCATGGGTTCTGGCTTAGTACCAATAGATTTGGCTTGTGATACATCATAAGGCCAATCAATATCCAGTTTAAAATCGCTCATCAATGCCAAATGATCCCACAGTTTCTGTTTGTAGTCCGCGCTCTCCTTGATTTGTGGAAACATACGTTCCATGGTCAGGACGATGGTCTCGGCACAACGCTGGCGTTCTTCTTTATCCTTCAACGTCAACGCGTAGTTCACCATATTTTGTATTTCCCGGCCATATTCCGGCAATACGAGCTTTTCTCGTTGGGTATTATAATCCAATCCGTCTATATTCATAAGTATTGTTATTTTGCCTTTATCAAGGGAGAAATGAGACTTTATTTTCGCTCAACGACATTTCATCGCAAAGTCGACGTGACGCCTTACAACAATTTACGCGGTTGTTTAGCCACGAAATCCTTTAAATAGAATGGCACAAAATAAGCCACGTCCTCAAACCTTTCATCCGCCCACCGCTTTTCCGCCAATGGCAACATGTTCTTGGCCAACGCCTCCACGCCGTCTATGAAACGGGCGTTGGGGTGGTCTATGGCATCCTTGCATTTATGAGCCCCATTGCCAAAGAAATAGACTGGAGCCTTATCCAAGAACTCCCTGTACGTATCCGCGTCCACAACATCAGCGTGAATGGGCCTAATCTCTTTGAGAGAGCGGTCGAAAACCTGTGCGTAGACCTCCATCCTGCGAGCATCGAGCATGGGGCACAACAATGCGTTTTCCTCCTCTATCCGCTCCTGAAGCAGCACCGGCACACACAACAGCGACAACGTAGGCACACTGATGAGCTTAAGGCCACGTCCATAGCACACACCCTTGGCCATCGAAACGCCAATGCGCAGCCCGGTGTACGAACCAGGACCAGAGCTTACTGCCACCGCGTCCAAAGGTATGGCGTGGTTGTCAACGTATGACAAAGCCTCGTCGACAAACGTGCCAAGCCTCTCGGCATGGTTAGGGCCAGAATGGTCTTCTTGTTCAAAAATGCACGCGCCATTGTCGCTTACGGCAACAGAGCACACATCAGTACTCGTATCAATATGCAATATACAAGACATAACTTTTTCCTCGTTTACTATCGAATAATCTTAATAAATTGCAAATTTACTCTTTTTTCCTGCATTTTTTGTATTTTTGCAGAAATTTAACTTGCAAGAAACTATGATACTATCAATGACCGGTTACGGCAAGTCTGTCGTAACATATAGAGACAAGAAGATTAACGTTGAGATAAAATCATTAAATAGCAAGTCCTTGGATCTATCCGTTCGCATAGCTCCGCTTTACCGGGAGAGAGAGATGGAGATACGCCAAAAACTTGCCGCAGCGCTCAAGAGAGGGAAGGTAGACTTTTCGATTTGGATCGAAAAAAGCGACCTTGTAGACGCCACTCCCATCAACGCCTCGCTTGTTGAGAATTATTACAACCAGATAAAAACCATCTCCGAGCACACCGGCATACCCGAGCCAACCGATTGGTACGCCACGTTGCTACGCATGCCCGACGTGCTTCTCAAGACAGACGCCGAGCAACTTGACGACGAAGAGTGGAGCATGGCGAGCCAAGCCATCGACAAAGCCTTGGCCGAGACGATAGACTTCCGCCGCCAAGAAGGTGCCGCCCTCGAGAAAAAGTTCAACGAAAAAATTGCCAACATCAGCCGGTTGCTCCAAGAGATAGAACCATTCGAGGCAAGCCGAGTACCTAAAATAAAAGAAAGTATCATCAATGGGTTGAAGCAAATACCCGAAGTGGATTATAACAAAAACCGGCTCGAGCAAGAACTCATTTACTATATCGAGAAGCTTGACATCAACGAGGAGAAACAACGACTGGCCAATCATCTTAAATATTTCAGCGAGACTATGGCCGAAGAGCAGCCCAACGGCAAAAAATTAGGCTTTATCGCCCAAGAAATGGGGCGCGAGATAAACACCACTGGCTCTAAAAGCAACCAAGCGGAAATGCAAAACATCGTGGTAAAAATGAAGGATGAGTTAGAGCAAATCAAAGAGCAGGTACTCAACGTACTATAAAGACATACCTGCCCCAACCATCGCTATCCTCATCCGGGCATCCTTAATACCATACGACAACGGTTCCGGGGCCCAACATCAAACCACCCATCCACCCTTCACATCATCGACTATGAACGCCAATAACACGCCAAACGCCAAACTCATCATCTTCAGTGCACCCAGCGGAAGCGGCAAAAGCACCATCGTCAATTATCTCATGCACGAGCATCCCGAGTTGCGTCTGGCTTTCTCCATATCATGCACCAACCGGGCTCCACGTGGCACCGAGCGACATGGCGTGGAGTATTTCTTTCTTTCGACCGACGAGTTTCTGTCCAAGATAGACGGAAACGAGTTCTTGGAGTACGAGGAAGTTTACCCCGGCCGTTTCTACGGCACCTTGAAATCGCAGGTCGAAAACCAGCGCGAGAAAGGCCAAAACGTTGTGTTTGACGTAGACGTGAAGGGAGGTTGCAATATCAAAGACTATTACGGCGACCGCGCACTAAGCGTATTTATTCAGCCGCCATCCGTCAATGAGCTGCGTCGCCGCTTGGAGAGACGAGCCACAGATGCACCAGACGTAATCAAGCAGCGGCTGGACAAAGCGGCCTACGAAATGACTTTCGCCAACCGTTTTGACCGCATCATTGTCAATGACGACCTTACGAAAGCCCAAAACGAAACCTATGAGATAGTCAGCGAGTTTTTAAAAAAATAGTTATCTTGCGCCTTATCATCCATCAGTAGGCACCCAGCTTTATATTTATCCACACGCTTATGAACGCCATCGCGCCGCCATCGCTTGCCACACGCGCCACCACCCACGACAGGAGGTTGCGCACAGGAGTGTTCGGCGGCAGCTTCAACCCCATTCATGTGGGGCACATTGCGTTGGCGCGCCAAATACTCCAAGCAGCCCATTTGGAAGAAGTGTGGTTCATGGTCTCGCCTCTCAACCCCTTCAAGACCAACGATACCCAACTTTTAGACGACCGCTCACGACTCGATCTCACAAGTCGAGCGCTCGCCACAGAACCAACACTGAAAGCCTCCGACTACGAGTTCCACCTGCCCAAGCCTTCTTATATGTGGAACACGCTCAAGCACTTAGCCACCGACTATCCGGAACGCACATTCATCCTTATCATCGGCGCCGACAACTGGCTGGCATTCGACCGCTGGGCCGAACCGCAATACATACTCTCGCATCACGAGATAGCGATCTATCCACGCAAGGGCTATCCCATAGATCGCTCCAAGCTACCTCCCAACGTGCACCTCGTCGACACACAGCTCTACCCTCTAAGCAGCACAGAGATAAGGCGTCGCGTCAAAGCGAGACAGCCCATAGACGGTTTAGTGCCTGACGCCATCTTGCCAATGGTGCAAAAACTGTATCGGTAAGCACACACCTTTAGAATGTCAAGGCACATTGACAAAACTCCATTTTTTCAAAATAATATCACAAAAAAAGCATCCTCCACAACCTGTCTTTTAGCGCAAAAAAAATCAGTTTCTTGGCAAATTTTCGCCATTACGGATATCTCGATTTTGTCGTCAAACCACAAATGCTATCCAATCGCACCACGTTTAAGGCCCATTGAGCCCGCGATTAAGTCTCATTGATGTTGCGACAAAGGCCTAATCGCCACAGCTTTAAGCACTAATGGCAAGTCGGAAAGAAAACTTTTGCACACCAAAAAACACCAAAATGTCATAGCGATCTGCAAGACAAGGCTTTACAAAAAACTCGCATTTTTCGTGTATTTGCGTGCAAGGCCAACCCCGACAGCAAATACACGATTTACAGAAACTACTTTGTCAATATTTTTCAGCTTAGGCATGCCAGTCCATCAATATCTCCATCATACCTCACCCAATGCGTCAAAACAAGCCAAAGCACGCTTGACAACACTTCTTTCGTGTTAATTTAGGGCATGTGCATTGTTTATCTCCTATTTTTATACTATTTTTGCAGAAAATAATAAAACAAGCATTCGTGAAGACTTTGAGACAAGTGGCACTGCTATTGCTGAAGCCCATCATGAGGAACAGCGTTTTCTTCGTGATGATGTATGCGCTCGGTATGCTGAGTGCCATCCTCACTTTGCCTCACCACAAAGACGCTACATTATACGAGAATATCTATTTAGAGCTATTTTTGTTTGATTATTGCGTCTGCGCGGTACTCACGCTTTTTCCTCGCAAGATACGCACATGGCTGAAACGGTTGCTCTACATCGTGCTCTACACCGTGTCTATCATTGACATCTACTGCTTTTGGAAATTCGCCTCAACACTCAATCCCACGATGCTCATGCTCGTGAACGAGACCGATAGCAGAGAAGCAGGCGATTTTATTCGGGCATTTCTCACCGTAGACATTCTCTTTTCGCCCCTCGGCTGGATATTTTTGCTCATCCTCATTCATGCCCTATGGGTAGTGCGTCGGCACTTTTTCCACCTACCAAGCAAACACACACGCCAAACGGTCAGAGCGTGGCTCATGGCCATAGACGCTAAGGCCACCAAGTGGAAATTAGACTATGCTGGGGGCTTGGCCATCGCCGCACTTTTGGCGATGAGCATAAACGCAAGCTGGCACAATATAAAAGAGACAGTCAGGCTGATGACCGCAGACACCATCGGCACCGTGGAGCACATCTTGACCGAGAAAGATCACGCCGTGCTCTATTTGCCCATCTACCGCTTGGCATTCAGCATATACAGCAATTCATTGGCCGACGAGCAGATAGGACGGTGCATTGCCACTAATGAGAAGATAGCGGTAGACACTTGCACACAGCGTTCGCCCACCATCGTTCTTATCATCGGAGAGAGCTATGGCAAGGCGCACAGCTACCAATACGGCTACTATCTCAAGACCACACCACGCCAAATGAGACGTGAGCGCAGCGGACTGCTCACCAAATTCACCGACGTGGTGAGCTGCTGGAACCTCACGAGCTTTGTCTTCAAGAACGTGCTCTCCACACATGTAGTAGGACAGGAAGGTGAATGGTGCGACTACCCGCTCTTCCCAGCTATATTTCGTAAGGCTGGATACCATGTGAGTTTTCTCACCAACCAATTCTTGCCCAAGGCCAAAGATGCCGTATACGATTTCTCTGGCGGCTTTTTCCTGAACAACGCCACACTGAGCAAGGCACAGTTTGACACCCGCAACACACAAACACACCAATATGATGACGGACTGCTCGATGACTATGACCGATTAGTGGAACGCGGAGAGATAACCAACGACAACCCCAATCTCATCATCTTCCATCTCATAGGCCAACACGTGAACTACCGCACACGGTGCCCCAACGCACAGCGCAAGTTTGGGCCAGAGGCGTATGCGAAGACGCGACCGGAACTCGACGAGAAGAAGCGACGTATCATCGCCGACTACGACAACGCCGTGCTCTACAACGATTCCATCGTGGACGCCATCATCAAGCGTTTTGAACACAAGAAGGCCATTGTCATCTACATGCCAGACCACGGCGAGGAATGTTACGAACCGGGGCGAAATTTCATCTGTCGCAACCACAGCGCGGCCATAGACTGGTCCTTGGCCCACTACGAATTTGAGATCCCATTCTGGATATATTGCTCTCGCAAATACGTGAAAGGGCACAGAAACGTATACAGAGCCATCCGAAAAGCCAAAGACAAGCGATTTATGACCGACGCCCTGCCACACATGATGCTGTGGTTAGCTGGCATCAAAACCAAAGACTACAGGCCCGAATACAACTTGCTCTCGACCGAGTACGATGAGCGAAGGCCTCGCATACTGAAGAACACCACCGACTATGACTATTTGCGAGAACGTCACTACGCCGAGTCTGCCAAGCAGAAATAAACGCCACCGCCATCATCCTATTATCACCGATCGTCATGAAATACAAAATGAATGTCGCGCTTCTCTCGCGCACTGAGTGCAACGCGCTACGAGGAATGGCCATCATAGGCATTTTCTTGCATAACTATTGCCACTGGCTCGGCCCCGTGGTGAAGGAAAACGAATATCAGTTTTTCAAGCGCAACGCAGACTGGTTCTCACAAGTAGCAAGCAACCCCGACTACCTGTGGCCTATGCACATACTATCGTTTTTCGGACACTACGGCGTACCAATCTTCTTGTTTCTCAGTGCATATGGGTTGGAACGGAAGTATGGCGCGACATCGCCCGCCACGGCACAAGACCATGACAGCGTTGGCGACACGTGGATGTTTGTCAAAAAGCACTATCTCAAACTGTTCCAAATGATGTTCGTGGGCTTCGTGTGCTTTATCTTTGTGGATGCCATTACACCCGGTAGTTGGCACTACTCCGTGCTGCAAATCGTGGCGCAAATGGGCATGTTCAACAACCTTTTGTCAGAACCCGACCAGAATATCTGGCCAGGACCTTACTGGTTTTTCGGGCTGATGCTCCAGCTCTACATTGTGTACCGGCTGCTGCTCTATCGCCGACACTGGGCCTGGACGGTAGCATTGATGGCACTCTGCATTGGCGGACAGCTCTGTCTCGGACCTGAAAGCGAGGCTCTCAATCGCTATCGGTACAACTTCATGGGTGGCATGCTGCCCTTTGGTATGGGGCTGCTGTTCGCGCGCCACGGTCAACGGGTCATTTTGGTGAACCTCTCCACGGTGGCATTACTCATGTCGTTTGTGGTCACAACGTTTTTTGTAGTTGGTTTCGGCAACAACTTTTGGGGCTGGACGCTTGTGCCTGCGCTGGTGTGCTATGCCGCTGTCTATTTTGTAAAATCATTGAAGAGCGTGCCTGCCAATATCGTAACCGATACCATTTGGAAAGCATTGCAGTGGATGGGTGGCATATCGGCAGCCCTGTTTGTCATCCACCCCGCGCTACGAAAAGTATTCATACCCATATCTCGACATGGCGACACCTACGCCGGACTATTGCTTTACATCATCGCCTCAATAGGCGCGGCATGGCTTATCAATGAGATTATGAAAAAAATAAAGATGGGATAAGACGACAAAAGCTTTCTGCGACAAAAACAAGACATGTCATAGCCCCAACAACATCATGTTACTCAGCACATGAACACACACACCACACAGCATCACGACTTGAAAATACCCTTATGGGCAAACGCCCACGAGGATGGCTATCGGCTAACATTGGCCGACATCAGCACCTACCGAGGAGAGCTGATGGGTCTTGCCATGTTGATGATTATGCTGTTCCATGTGCCCCTTTCGTCGCACAACCCGTTCTTTGGACTACACAGAATGGGCAATATCGGCGTGGATATATTTTTCTTTCTCAGTGGCGTGGGGCTATGGTTCTCATGGACTAAGAACCCAAACTACAAACACTTTTTCAAACGTCGGTATCTCCGTGTCTATCCAGCATGGCTGCTCATGGCCAGCCTTTACTACATCCCGCGGTTCAAGGGGGGCGACACGATGGCATGGGTAGACCTCTTCGGTGACATCACTATCAACTGGGGCTTCTGGCTTCACGACGAATTAACGTTTTGGTATATACCCGCCGCCATGATGCTCTATCTTTTCGCACCTGCCTATATGAACCTTATCAAGCGCGACACCACGTACCGCTGGTTGCCCGTGGTGATGGTCGTGTGGTGCGTGGCTGTGCAATGGGTAGCCCCAATCCATAACGCCGTGGGGCATTTAGAGATATTCTGGAGTAGGGTACCCATCTTTTTCATTGGCTTAGGCATGGGCGAAAGAGTGCAGCAAAAACACAGCGCACCCTTGTCATCGGTGTGGTTGCTATTGGCTGTTGTCCTCATCGGAATGGGCACCAGTATATACATGGAGCAAAATTTGCACGGCAAATTTCCGCTTTTTATAGAACGATTGGTCTATATTCCTGTCACCGTGTGCGGCACATGGCTGTTGGGTACCGCGTTGAGGCACATAGACAGGGGCGCAAGACGAGCTTTGGCGTTTATTGGAAGTATCAGCTTGGAGATATACCTCATACACGCCCATTTCGTTTTAAGGCACCTGCCCGCGGATTGGAGCTACTGGATCACATTCCTCGCATGTCTTGCATGCACGCTCCCTTTGGCTTGGGCCGTGTGGCTGACAACCTCGCGGTTGACAGAAAAAATATTTAAAACGACTAAGAAATGAAGCATTATATCAGACTCATACGGCCCACACAATGGATTAAAAACCTCTTTGTCTTTGGTCCTGTGATATTTGGTGGCAGGCTGCTCGACGCCCAAGCCATGTCGGCAGCTTTCATCACCTTCTGGGTTTTCTGCTTCGCGGCATCGAGCATCTACTGTCTGAATGACATCATCGACGTGCCTGACGACCGTCGTCACCCCGTGAAGTGCACCCGACCGATAGCCTCCGGAGCAGTGTCCTTGCGCCAAGCCTATGCACTGATGTTACTGATGCTCGCGCTTTCGGCATGCTGCGTGGTCGCGTTGGCGCCCCTATACGGCATGTTTGGCTCATGCCCCCTATCCAGCCTACGCTCATGTCTCAGCGTGGGTGCAGTGGCGTTGTTCTATGTGGCGCTCAATATAACCTATTGCGTCAAGCTCAAACAATACGCCATCATCGATGTTTGCTTGGTAGCGTTCGGCTTTGTGCTGCGACTTATGGCTGGTGGTTTGGCCACAGGCATAACATTGAGCAAATGGATTGTGCTCATGACATTTCTGTTAACGCTATTCATGAGTTTCGCCAAACGGCGTGACGACGTAATCCGAATGGAAGCCACGGGGGAGCCACCACGCAAGAATACCATACATTACAACCTCACATTCATCAACCAAGCCATAACCATCACCGCCGCCGTGACATTGGTATGCTACATCATGTACACCATAAGCCCGGAGGTGATAGCACAGTTTGGAAACGAGAATCTATATCTCACAAGCATGTTCGTATTGGTGGGACTGCTGCGTTACATCCAGATAGCGGTGGTAGAGAAAAAAAGTGGCAACCCCACAAAAGTGATATTGAAAGACCGTTTTGTGCAACTCGTGGTGGCGGCGTGGTTCGTCGCGTTCATCTTGATTATTTATGTTTTCTGACCTGCGAACTAAAACAAAGCTCGTGCTGTTCGATTTTGACGGTACGCTCACCACAAAAGACACTTTCGTGGCATTCATTCGCTATGCCAAGGGCAATGTGAGAACGCTGTGTGGATTTATGCTTCACGCACCCATTTTGGCGCTGATGCTGCTACACCGATATCCCAACCATAAGGCCAAGCAACGCATTTTTTCATATTTCTTCAAGGGAACGCGCTTGGCCGACTTTGACAAATTGTGCCAGCGATTTGCCAATGACAGTCGGGAATGGTTGTTACGCCCCAAGGCCAAAGATGCCATGCGGCGAGCTTTAGACAATGGGGCCAAGGTAATGGTGGTGAGCGCAAGCGTGGACAACTGGGTTAGGCCATTCTTCTCTGGGCCTGAAGAACGAGCCGGAGAACAAGACGCGAGCGACATTACAATATTGGGCACGCGGATAGAGGTGCGAGACGGTATCGTCACAGGCGAGTTTTCCACCCCAAATTGTTATGGCATGGAGAAGGTGAGGCGTGTCAAAGCAGCGCTCACCAAGCCCCGTGAGGAATATGATATCACTGCCTTTGGCGATAGCAGGGGCGACAAAGAAATGCTCAACTATGCAGACCGAAAACACTACAAACCATTCAGGAACTGACAAGCGACAGCGAATGGGCGAGATAATACGCTTTGGCGTGGTAGGCGCATTGGCCACATTGATACAATATGGCATCTATTTGCCGCTCTTGACATGGACGCATGCAACGGTGGCCAACACCGTGGGCTATGTCGTGAGTTTCGCATTCAACTTCATGGCAAGCACGCTCTTCACATTCCGCGTCAAGCCCAACGCCAAGCGTGGAGCATGGTTTGCGCTGTGCCACGTCATTAATTATCTATTACAAACGGCATCGTTAGCATGCTTTATCTATATTGGAATACCCAAATCGTTGGCCCCAATACCCATGTTTGCCATCTGCGTGCCCGTCAATTTTATATTGGTTAGACATTTCATGAGACGTTGATTTATGAAAAAAATACTTGACATATTCCGTTTAAAACAAGAAGAGCGCATACCTACTCTGGTCGCAACGCTACTCATGGCAGCGCTCATCGCGCTTCCTATCTACGCTTACAGTGACGCGTTGACGCCTATATCTGACAACTTTAGAAAGATAGTGATAGCCCACTTCCGCATATCGGGCTTCGACCCATTGAGCTATCTTGTCTTGACCGATTGGGGAACGTTTTACAATGTGTACCGTCACCCACTGTTAGCATTCTTTATGTACCCGCCATACCTGCTCAACCAAGCGTTGACTTGGCTCACGGGACACAACTGCGCCATCTATGTCATGGGAGCGTTGCAACTGTTGTGTAGTTGCTACTCGTTCGTGTTTATGTATCGTATCCTGCGCGAGATTATCGGCTTAAAACGTATAGAGACCATCGTCATGTCTTATTACCTTTTCTCCCTGGCTTACGTCATGGTAACATTCATCTCGCCTGACCACTTCGCCATGTCCATGCCAGTGCTAATTATGACACTATACATAAGCGGAATATGTATCAAAAAACGCCGCGCGCTCACCATTTGGCAAACCGTCTTACTCTTCGCGCTCACGGCTGGCATATCGCTCAACAATGGCTTGAAGACCTTCATGGCCGCCCTTTTCTGCAATGGCAAGCGGTTTTTCCGCTTGAAATACCTGCTTCTGGCTGTCATCGCACCCTCTCTCCTCATCTGGTTGTTCGCCCGATTCGAATATCGCAAATTTGTGTGGCCCGCCGAAATGGCCCGAAAAGAGGCCAAGATGAAGAAAGACAAAGCATGGAGAGACAAGGTGTACACACAGTACAGGGATACCACCAAGCTCACAGACACGGCACAAATAAGGGCGAACGTGAACCAATACATCAACCAAAAAATTAGCGCGAAATATAAACGAGATCATCAAAAAGCGTGGATGGTGAACAAAGGAAAGCCTATCGCTAAAGGCGAGTTTATGAGTTGGACAGACAAAACAACCTCTCGTTGGGAGACTATTGTTGAAAATCTCTTCGGAGAGTCTATACAATTGCACAGCAAGCACCTGTTGGAAGACACGTTAGTGCAGCGTCCGCTCATCGTGAAATATGGCGCGTGGTATTTTTATTGCATAGAGCTTATCGTGGTATTGCTATTCGTTTGCGGCATCATCGCGGGTGCCCGATCACGCTTCTTATGGCTTGTGATGTCTTTTTTTGGATTTGACATGTTGCTCCACATGGGTTTGGGATTTGGCATCAACGAGGTTTACATCATGTCAGCCCATTGGATTTACGCCATCCCCATAGCCACGTCTTGCCTGCTCAAACGCTCTCAGGGGGTGGCACGACATGCGCTGTTAGTCATATTGACCCTACTCACGATATACCTATGGAGTTACAATGCGACGCTTGTTGTACAATATTTCACATAGACCCCAAAACAAAGATGAAGGCTGAAAAACAAAATTACCGAGTACATGTTTTGTTATTTCAGCCTTATTCGTTATTTTTGTATCATTGTTTTAAACCTATACCCAATACTAATCACTAAAAATATATTTCATGGAAAATAACAAATTATCGAAAGTTATCGCTCATTTCAACATCAAAGGCACTGTTGAAAGCATTGCGCCACTTGGCAACGGCCTGATCAACGACACCTTTTTGGTAAAGACAAGGGAGCAAGACGCGCCAAGCTATGTGTTGCAACGCATTAACAACGAGATATTTACAGACGTTGATTTATTACAACACAATATAGAAACCGTAACCAACCATATACGCAAGAAACTAAAAAGCAAAGGTGAAACGGATATTGATCGCAAGGTGTTGAGATTTGTCACGGCCGATAATGGCAAGACATACTTCAAAGATTCTGATAACAAATACTGGCGCATATCATTGTTCATACCCGACGCCGAAACACACGAGACCGTCAATCCGGCATATTCTTATGATGCGGGCAAAGCTTTCGGCAAATTCCAGTCAATGTTAGTTGACGTGCCCGAAAAATTGGGCGAGACCATCCCCGACTTCCACAACATGGAGCTTAGAGCAAGACAGCTGCGCCAAGCCGTAGACAATGACGCCGTGGGCAGGGTGAAAGAGGTGCGCGATATCTTGGCCGAACTGAAAGAACACGAGGCAGAAATGTGCAAAGCCGAGCGCTATTATCGGGACGGAAAACTCAAAAAGCGCATCTGTCACTGCGACACAAAGGTGAACAACATGATGTTTGACAAGGATGGCAAGGTGCTCTGCGTTATCGATTTGGATACCGTCATGCCAAGCTTTATATTCTCAGACTATGGCGATTTCCTGCGAACGGCTGCCAACACCGTTGCTGAAGACTCCCCCGAATACGACAAAATCGCTTTTCGGATGGATATTTTCGAGGCCTTCACAAAAGGATATCTTGAATCGGCCAAAGAGTTCTTGGAACCCATCGAGATAGAAAACTTGCCCTACGCGGCCAAACTTTTCCCCTACATGCAGTGCGTAAGATTTCTTGCCGACTATATCAATGGCGACACCTATTATAAGACATCGTACGACAACCACAATCTTGTGCGAGCTAAAAACCAATTGTGTTTATTCCGCAATGTATGCGAACACGAGCCTGAGATGAACGCTTATATCAAACAATGTTTATAGATATGAAACGCCTAACCATAAAAAAAATATCGCAGCAGCCCCTTGCTGCCGCCGACATACCAGCCATCATGGATGCTGAGCAAATTCCATTCGAGCTGATCGACAACGCCAATTGGGCCGCGGACTACCCCTATACACCGAAGGCATCGTTCAGGATGGGGCATCACAACGACACCATATACCTGCACTATCGTGTGTCTGAAGACAGCGTTAGAGCTTTGGCCGCTCAAGATAACGGGCATGTATGGGAAGACTCTTGTTGTGAATTTTTCTTCCAGCCCACCCCGGACGGCCCCTATTACAACGTGGAATGCAACTGCGCGGGCACGTTATTGGTGGGTTGTGGCCAAGGAAGGGAAAAGCGAGCATTGGCCTCTAAACATGTTTTAAGGCAGATTGACAGGTGGACAACATTGGGCAGGGCGCCCTTTGAAGAGCGAAAGGGTAGATGCGAGTGGCAGTTAGCTCTCATCATTCCTACCTCTACCTTCTTTAACCATCAAATTGGCACTGTGAGTGGGCAGAATTATCGCGCCAACTTTTACAAGTGTGGCGATGCTTTAGAAAAGCCTCACTTCTTGTCTTGGAACGCCATTGAGATAGCCAAGCCCGATTTTCATCGCCCCGACTACTTTGGCGAGCTGTCGTTTGAATAGTGACGTGAGCGCAGAACGAGCGAGCGTTGCGCCATCAAATTATAACCGCATGGAGGCTTAACCCGTACCACAGGTTAAGCCTCAAACATGCTTGGCCCTACCCATCCATTTAGAGACACGTAGCCTGATGGCCTTGCCTATCTTGCCGAACTGTCCATATCGCAGGCTCAAGAGCAGCTCTTCCACCGACCGTCCCGCCTTGACGAGTGGATGTCCCCATGCGTTGACCCGATAAAGACGGTCTTTATAGTCAACGTACTCTATGACATATTTGGGGTGACGAAGCGGAAAAACAATCTCGTGACGCCCCATTGTGAATATGCGACGCAATCCATGTGGCGTGGTTCGCATATCAGAAGCATAATGAGTGGAGTTCTCCGTCAGCCCGATATTGCTCACAAGATTTTTTGACGGCATGATAGCGAGCCCCGAACCGAATAGCATCGCTGACCAAAAAACACTCTCGAAGAATGGCTTTCCAGCCTGCCGATGGTCTCGGCACATCTTGATGAAATCGCGCCTAAAACCTCTTTGCCTCAGCACCGCCCGCAATTGGAGCATGTTGAAACTGTCGTCAAGAAAACTATAAGTAGCGTCCCATTGGTCAACAACTCTTCTCCACGACGCCCAGCCCCATATAGAGAACGCCGACGTAAAGAAATAGTCATACGGAACGGCCGCCGACACCTCGTCAACATTAAACCCGGCAATCATCGTTATGCGCTCATCATGCTCGTATCTGTCAAGCATCTCCTTGCAAAACGGGAAGAAAGACTGCGACGGCACCACGTCATCCTCGAGCACCATGCACTTGGAGGCCAAAGAGAAAGCCCACTTTTGCGACATGTAGCCAGATGGGTCGCAACCGTAGTTGCGCTCTTGAAAACATTGACGCACATCACATTCCCAATCGATATCCTCGGCAATGCGTCGGCAAGCCATGATACCATCCATGTCTTTGTCGTCCCGAGGTCCGTCCTGATACAAGAACAGGCGCGACGGACGAGCCTTTTTCACCTCGGCAAAAACCTGTCCGAAGGTATCCGGGCGATTGAAAAACAACATTAACACGGCAATGTCTATTTTGGCAGGATGTCTCATAATATCAGTCATTTAAATGTTTTCTCCAATGTATGGGGTAATAGGCCAACCGCGGCGGCAACATATAGGCCATGCGGTCTGCCAACGGAATGTCGCCATTGAGTTTGCCGTCAAGTTGCGATTGGTAATAATCCTCAAACTCGCCAAAACGTCTTTGGTCCACAAATTTTTCGTATTGCTTGAGCTGTCTCAACACATAATAGTCTTTATACCTATCCCATTTAGGTGCCAACACCTCGCGGAGCAACCTGTCATAGGCCTGCTCCTCCGGAATATTGAGCGTGCGATCGTTGGGAATGTCCATATTGTAGTAATACACCGGCTCGTCTATGAAATACACTCGAGGCTCCTTCATCAACACCATCACCTGCATGAGGCGATCCTCGCCCGTCCTGATAACGCGTGGCGTGTCAAGGCATCCCGCGAGCAACTCGCGCTTGAAAAGAATGCCCCACAGCACGCAGAAACGCGAGCTATTGGCCAATATCTCCTTCAACAACAAGTCGTGCCCCACCCATCCCTTGCGATGGGTGGAGAACAGCCGGCCGTATTGATTGACATACGTGCCAATCACCTCGTCGGCTCCGCTTTCTGCCATGGCGTCATACAGTCGTTGCAGGGCGTCGGGCAATAGTTCGTCATCTGCGTCTACGAAGCTGACACACTTCCCTTGCGCTTGCTCCCATCCCACCTTTCGGGCGGCTGTCACACCGCCATTGGCAGTATGGATGACGCGCAAGCGATGATCTTCGCGAGCCATGGCATCCAGCAACTGGCCACCATTGTCCTTACTTCCGTCGTCAACAGCGATAATCTCAAAGTCGGCAAAGGTTTGGGCAAGACAACTTGCCACACACTTTTCTATATATTCAGCCTTGTTGTATACCGGGATAATGATGGATATTTTCATTTGTTGCGTTTTAAAAAAAAGTTCAGGCACTCATCAAAAATCTTCACTCTGCACACCTTCATCATGACAATATAGAGCGCTATTGTCGTCACCATCTTGACCAACATCGATAAAACAAGCGAATTTATGGGCACACTCACCATATATGCCAAAGCCATGACACCCGCGGCAATGAGCATAAAGGGCGCAATGTCAAGCACAAACTCGCCAAAACGAATATTGACAAGACGGCGCGTGGCCATAAACCACACTATCAACCATGTTATATTGAGCGCCGTAAAGGCGGCAACCATGAACTGCACGCCCTGCTTGTAACATAGAAAGATGAGTGCCATTTGGGTGACAATCTGAAAGAAATTGCACCACATGTAGATGTCACTGCGCTGGTGACTGATGGCAAGATTTTGATAAAGGGTGTAGAAAGGCATAAAAGCGCCACCCACACAGAGTATCTGCATCAATGGCACGGCATCGCTCCACTTGGCACCCAAAAGCGTAATGATAAACTCGTGGGCAATAAGGGCCAACCCAAACAGGCAAGGAAATGAGAGCAAAGCCACAAAACGCATCATTTTTCGAAACGCTCGCCGCTCTCTGCTGGCATCGTCATCCGTGAGCGATGACAACACAGGTTGAGCCACTTGCTGCACCGCATTGCCCACAAAAGAATAGGCCATGGTGTTCCATTTATACGCCTGGGAGAAATTGCCAACCACTTTTGCCGTGAAGAGCCGACCGAAAACAAAGGTCAGTATATTGTTGTTCAACGTGTTGAGAATCATAGTTATAAGTATTTTTACGCTGAAACCAAACATCCTTTTGATGGGTTCAAAGCTGAAACGCCATGTGGGTCGCCACGCACAATAATAGTATCTGAACAGGTTGAGCACCAAGATATAGACCAATTGTTGCCAAGCTAAGCTCCAACAGCCATGCCCGCGCACCGCTAGCACTAATCCGGTGGCACCCGCAACGATGAGAGCCACGTTTCCAGCGATAGCCAATTGCTTAATCTTGAGTTCTTTGGTAAGTATCACATTGGGCACAATGCCAAAAGCGCTGGCGACAAAAGTGAGAAATATAAAGCGTGACAGCGGTAGCAAAGTGGGCTCGTGAAAGAATGCGGCAATAAGGGGGGCACCCGCAAAAAGTATCGCATAAATGGCTACACTGGTCAGGATGTTAAACCAAAACACCGCGTTATAGTCGGAATGGGTGGCATTTTTGAGATTGATTAGGGCGTTGGAAAACCCGCTACTCTGCAAATTACCAGCAATAACAATAAAGATGGCCAGCATGCCCACCACCCCATAATCGGCCGGCGAGAGCAGTCGGGCCAAGAAAACACCGATGATAATGTTGAGCATCTGGGTCGCGCCACTGTTCACCGTGCCCCAAAACAGACCGTTTGCCGTTTTCTCTTTTAATGATTTTGCCATCTACGTCAACACTTTTAAACAACAAATATAGCATGAATTGTTTAATTCTCAAAATAAAACACTACTTTTGTAACTTACAATTCAACCAATTCCTCAAAAGGTTTGGTGCCTTTGGGCGATAGGAAATAATCTTATTGGAATTTTCATAAAATAACGATAAAATTAAATAAATGGTTATAGGATATACAACAGGAGTATACGATCTTTTCCACATTGGGCATTTAAACCTCTTGAAAAATGCAAAAGGGATGTGCGACAAACTAATTGTAGGAGTTACGGTTGACGAACTTGTTGCTTACAAAGGGAAAAAAGCGATGATACCATTTGAGGACCGTATCGAGATCATTCGCAGTTGCAAATATGTCGATGCGGCAGTCCCACAATACGATATGGACAAATTTGAAGCTTGCAAAAAATTAGGAGCGTCTATGCTCTTTGTTGGCGACGACTGGTATGCCACGCCTAAATGGCAGGAATATGAGAAGCAATTTGATGAGGCCGGTATTCGTATCATTTATTTTCCATATACTCAAGGCACTTCCTCCACACAGATTCGCAAAGCTCTCGATGCTATCAGAGGAGATAATTTAGAAGATTTAAAATAAAAAATTACTGTCTTTTACAAATTCCGAAAAATCGTAAGGTTCAAAGTATCAAAACCATTAGTATGAGGACAAGTGCTCTTGTCAAAGTTGCCCAAAGAGGCTTAGAAACAAAATATTAATGATTTTCGCCACATAAATTTACCCCACTTTAAGAGTGTTTATACAATACTTAATATAAAAAATATGATAAATAAAGACTTTTGTTTGAGTTCATACATAGCTTATAGATACATTTTCAAAGAAGGAATAAACTTCTATCAAGGTATGGAACACAAGCATTTCAAACCAATAAGCGACGACCAAAAAATTGGAGTAAAAACACCCGAGGATATAGACAGGGAGATACAAAAGCAATTCGACAACTTGTACTCTCGCCATTCCAATATCGGCATTCTGCTTTCCGGCGGCATGGACAGCGCAATTCTTGCTTCATACCTTCGTCCAGGAAGCCATGCCTATACATTTACAGCACATGGAACAGATGTGTTCAACCAAGATGCCGCGCGCTCGGACCATTATTGCGAGAAGTATGGACTAATTCATCATTACATAGACATTTCCCTTGAAGACTATCAACAGATAGTTCCTATCGTGATGAAACGTAAGTGCGCACCCGTACATTCCATCGAACCACAAATATATAAAGCCGCATTGGCAGCCAAATCCGATGGTGTGACGATGATGATTGTAGGCGAGAGCGCTGACCTCATCTTTGGCGGCATGGACCAATTGATATCACGCGATTGGACTTTTGACGCCTTTGCCAAGCGCTATACATTTCTCGAACCAGCGTCAGTGCTGACAAATCCTGACGAGAGCGTAAAAGATTTGTACGAAAGTTATCGCTTGCCTGATAACAAAATAGATTATCTCAAATTCATGGATGAGGTGTTCTCTATAGAGAGTTCCGGCTCTTACCTGAATGCATTTGGCGCAGCAGACTTGGATTATTACGACCCATACGCACGCCTTGTAATGACAGACCAATTAGACTTAAAACGTGTTAGGAACGGAGAACCCAAATATCTTATTCGTAATCTTTACGCTTTGAAATACCTCGAGACTCCTATTCCCAATAAAATTCCAATGCCAAGACCCGTAGATATGATTTTTAAAGATTGGAAAGGCCCAAAACGAAAAGAGTTCAAAAATAATATAGACATGAACGCTTTAACAGGTAATCAGAAGTGGCAACTGTGGTGCGCAGAGACCTTCCTAAACATTTACGAGTCTGAAAAAGACTGAAAAAGGCAAAGCATCACCAAGGCAAAGGCGACAAAACAAATACATAAATCCTCAAAAATGAATCGGATAGAAGTAAAAGGCGAATTGAGAGAGCAATGGTGCAAATGTATCACAGACATATTAAAATACTATATACAACTGTGTGAAAAATATCATCTACGCTATTTTATAGCCTACGGTTCTGCCATTGGAGCAGCTCGCCATCACGGTATAATACCATGGGACGACGATATTGACGTTGTAATGCCCCGTCCTGATTTTGAAAAGCTGCTCGAAATATGCAAGCATGAAGACATGGGGAAATATGAGATTGTGTCGCCTTTCAACACCCCCAATTATTACCTTCCGTTTTATAAAATGTGCAACAAGGAAACCACCTTGTTGGAAAACGAAGATTTTAAGTGTGTCATGGGTATGTATATAGATATCTTTGTCTATGACGGGATGGTCTCTGACAAAAGTATCTCTGACCATTTACGTCACAAATATGTCAAATATTGGAACCGCTTTACAGTAGCTTCTTCTTTTTATTCATGGGAGAGAATAATGGAAAAACTGAAGCGTGGACAAATCAAGGACCTCGTTCATTATTTTCTTTTGAGCCTCAATCGTAACGGATACCGCAAAAAGTTCCTAAAAAAGCTATACGATATAACTCACGCATACAATTATGATGACATGGAACTTATCGTGAAATATCCTCCGGGATATGGAGCAAGTGAGGTTATCCCCAAAGAGTGGATCGAGGAAAGCACGCTCCTACCCTATGAAGACTTGCAGGTTGCCATCCCCAAAGACTACACCCGCTGGCTCAACAACTATTTTAAAGACTACACGCAGTTGCCTCCCGAAAACGAGAGACACCCTCATCATAATATCGCATACGTAAACTTAAAGAAACGGGAGAGCTTGGAGGAAGTGTTGAAAAAAATCAAAAAGAGAAAGTAATCCTACCACGGCCAGCGTTCCCAATGCCCTCATTTACAATTGCGCATACTGTTTTAGAGTTTTACATGGCATTGACAATCCACTCGTCAAATCGCTCGTAAACACCGTTATTTAAAATCGCCAATATACCCCATACTTACGCCCACATACCGGTATCGTAAGACACGGTTCATTTTTATACGCGCGTCAATTTAATCATATTGATGGCAATATACCATATTACATAACATTTTAATACCTATTGTTTCGTTATTTTGAGCAGAATAGCTTAAATTTGCAATTGATTTAATATTAAGTGCAAGTTAATGTCAAATTTAAGATTAGCAGCCGTTACTGCGGCTTTTCATAAGCGACCCTTAGAAACGGTCGCGCCATTAGAGCGTCCTTCCGAATATTTTGCGCAAAAAGTGTTCAACCGACGCAAAATGTACAAGTACCTTCCTTCGGATGTTTACCACAAACTTGTCAATGTCATCGACAATCATGAGCGATTAGACAGGGGCATAGCCGACGCTGTGGCCAAAGGCATGAAACAATGGGCAGAGGAGAATGGCGTGACACATTACACCCATTGGTTCCAACCATTGACAGAGGGAACGGCCGAAAAACACGACGCTTTTGTGGAGCATGACGGTGAGGGGGGCATGATAGAAGAGTTTTCTGGCAAACTGCTCATGCAGCAAGAGCCAGACGCCTCGAGCTTTCCGTCAGGCGGTATTCGCAATACTTTCGAGGCGCGTGGCTATTCGGCATGGGACCCCACGTCGCCAGTCTTCATCATGGATGACACCCTTTGCATTCCCACTATTTTCATCTCATACACCGGCGAGGCCCTCGATTACAAAGCGCCGCTGCTACGTTCGTTGCGCGCCGTGAACAAGGCGGCCGCCAATGTGGCCCAACTGTTCTATCCGGAGGTAAAAGAAGTGCAAACCAATCTTGGTTGGGAACAAGAATATTTTTTAGTAGACGAAGACCTTTATCTCGCCCGCCCCGACCTCATGCTTACCGGACGCACACTCATGGGGCACGACTCGGCCAAAAACCAACAGATGGATGACCACTATTTCGGAGCCATACCCGAACGCGTGCAGGCCTTTATGAAAGACCTTGAGGTACAGGCTTTGGAATTGGGCATACCTTGCAAGACGCGCCACAACGAGGTAGCTCCCAACCAGTTTGAGCTGGCACCTATATTCGAGGAGTGCAACTTGGCCGTGGACCACAACATGGCACTCATGGGATTGATGAAAAAAGTAGCTCACAAGCACAGCTTCAGGGTGCTCCTCCATGAGAAACCTTTCAAAGGAATCAATGGCAGCGGCAAGCACAACAACTGGAGTTTGTCCACCGACAACGGTATACAGTTATACGCTCCGGGTAAAAATTCGGTGGACAACCTGCGCTTCGTAGTGTTCATTGTCGAGACGCTCATGGCTGTATACAAACACAACGGACTGCTCAAAGCGTCCATCATGTCGGCCACAAACTCCCATCGTCTGGGTGCCAATGAGGCTCCACCAGCCATCATTTCCTCGTTTCTCGGCAAGCAACTATCCGACCTTCTTGACCACATTGAGAAAGCGGACAAGGAGGATTTGTTCACCTTCTCGAGCAAAAAAGGCATGGTACTCGACATACCAGAGATACCAGAACTATTCATTGACAATACAGACCGCAATCGCACGTCGCCCTTTGCCTTTACGGGCAACCGTTTTGAGTTTCGTGCAGTGGGTTCGGAGGCCAACTGCGCATGTGCCCTCATCGTACTAAACACCACCGTAGCCGAAGCTCTAACCGACTTCAAAGCTCGAGTGGACGCCCTCATGGCCCAAGGAGAAGACTGCTCCAACGCCGTCATTGACGTAATACGCGAAGATATAAGAACGTGCAAACCCATCCACTTTGAGGGCAATGGCTACAGCGAGGAATGGATAGAAGAGGCAAAAAAACGTGGTCTCGACACCGAAAACTCATGCCCACTTACCTACGACCGTTATTTAGACCGAGCGTCTATCGCCATGTTTGAAAACATGAACGTGATGCAAGAGAACGAGTTGTACGCTCGAAACGAGGTGAAATGGGAAACTTATATCAAGAAAATACAAATTGAGGCACGTGTCATGGGCGACCTAAGCATGAACCACATCATACCTGTCGCCACGCATTACCAGAGCCAGTTGGCCGAGAACGTGCAGCACATGTTCGCCATTTTCGACCAAAACGAGGCCACGTCGCTCACCGCTCGCAACAAAGAATTGATACGCGAGATAGCCGAACGCACACAAAAAATAGAAACAGGAGTTGTCAATTTGATCAACGCCCGCAAAGTAGCCAACAAAATAGAAAATATGCGCGAGCGTGCCATCGCTTACCATGACACCGTGGAAACGAAAATGACGGAGATACGCTATCAGATTGACAAGTTGGAATTGATAGTCTCTGACGAGCTTTGGACACTACCCAAATATCGCGAACTACTTTTCATACGCTAAATGTCACAAACTATTTAACGGGAGAAGCCTTCTTTCTACGAAATGGCATCTCCCGTTATTTTTGTGTCGAATATACGCCAATGAGCGAACGTCAGGGTTGAGCCAGTTTAAAACTTAACCACCACAAACGCCTTGACAAGTATGTTAACGATGGCCCTACAACCTTGAGTTTCCATGGCTTGGTCATTGTTATTAACAATATTCACAATATAGCTCTTCCCATTTTTGTCGTACACAGCACTGCGTTTCCACACACGCCTTGATGACTATTGGGCGCTTAGCGGAGTGATGCGGAACTTGAACGTCATGTCTTTGTAGCCCAAACGGTGCTGTGGCAACGGCCATGCCCCCCAGCTATTCTCACCACCGAGACCAAATTGCGCAAGGTCAAAGCACAACTCTGTGTACTTGCTTTTACGCAACTCGGGCGCATGACGCTGCCCTTTGTCATCTCCCTCGTCCAACTCGGCTATGCCATAGTGCAACGCGCTGGCACTGAACAGGCCGTCGGCGGTAACGCAAAATCCCTTGCCCGAAGCCGCGCGCTGTTTCCACCAGCGTATGTCGCTCTTGGTTCCCGTTTCTTGCGGCCGTATGTAAGGATAAAATTGCTCGTCGGCTGTCTGCTCATAGATACCCACCATTTGGCTTTCCTTGCGGTCAACATAGTTTTCTATCGGTCCACGACCATAAAACTCCGACTTGTCCATTTCATAGGGCAGCTCCATCAACATGCCGTATCTCAATGGGGCCCCAACTTCCGCTCCCTTGGTGGTGACAAGCGATTGAACTACATCTATCACGCCATTGGCATGAACGGTATAGTCTATTTTTAACGTGGATTGCACCGATGGCATATCAAAGACGGTGCTCACGCGCACAACGTTATTACTCATTTTTTTAGAGGAGATGGCCTTAAGGCTCATATCCGGATTTCGCCAAGCCTTAAACTTACGATGCAACTGCGCACCCATGTCATTGTCGGTCACCGCTCTCCAGAAGTTAGGACGCATCTGTCCACCCTCGCCTAACAAGTCGACTCCTCCCACACGATACTTGCCCATCAAGCCCGTGGTCTTGCCAAACACCACTTCCAGGCCATCGTTGTCGGTTACTGTCAACGTGTTTTGCTTTCTGTCGGTTTTCACTTTCAAATTGCCCTCCATGGATTGGATGGGCTGCATCGTCGGTTTAACCTCCCTGACAGCCATCTGTCTATAGGCTACCGTTTGTCCCTTGGCCATCAGCGGCTCGGCCGTCTTGAGCTTAAACGCCACGTCAAGCATCAGCTCTCCCGTTGCCGGCACATGGTAAGGCAGTGTGAGCGCGCCCCTTTTTTGTGGTGCAACGTCAAGCTCCTTTACCTCGCCTTTCTGCACGGGCTTGCCATCATTCAGCAGTGTCCATTCCATGGTGTAATTGGAAAGGTCGCGGAAAAAATACTCATTGTAAACCGTTATCTTACCCTCATTCAGGTCGATTGGCTCAGCCCAAACATTCTGATACACGTACGCGAGGTCATAAGCATGCGGGTTCAATTGCCTGTCAGGGCCGATTAAGCCATTGCAATTGAAGTTGTTGTCAGAGCCATCTGTCTTGTTATAGTCGCCTCCGTATGTATAAAGCGGAGACATATTGCCCGTGCCAGCCTCGTATTTGGCGGCGATAGCCTCATAGTCGGCCACCGTTCGGCTGTACCTGAAGTCTGGATTTCGGTGCAAAGCTTGGTCCACAAAGTCCCAGTCGTAACCTCCTTGAAACTTCGGATACTTGCGCACCAAGTCCCAATACTCGAGCAATCCTCCTCCCGAGTTTCCCATGGTGTGGTTATATTCGCACTGAATGAGAGGCTTAGTGTATTTGGTGTCTTTGGCGTATCGCTCACAATCGGCGTGGCTGTAATACATAGGGCAGAATATATCAGTGTTCTTTCCGTCTATCCCCGCGCGCTCCCAGTGTATAGATCTGCTTTGGTCCACCGACTTAATCCATTCGTAGGCAGCCGTGAAGTTCGGCCCATCCACCGTCTCGTTGCCCAAGCTCCACACCACCACAGAAGGATGGTTGTAGTACATTTCCACGTTGTGCTGGTTGCGCTCAAGTATTTGTTTGGCAAAAACAGGTTTCTTGGTTTCCGAATCGTCCTCATAACCGAAGGCGTGTCCCTCTTGGTTTGCCTCGGCGGTGACATACAGTCCATACTCGTCGCAAAGATCATACCACACAGGGTCGTCTGGATAATGGCACGTGCGCACGGCATTGATGTTGAGCCGTTTCATCACCTTGATATCTTGTATCATGCGCTCACGGGTCACTACATAGCCTCCGTCAGGGTCCATCTCATGGCGATTGGCGCCCTTGATGAGCACCGGTTGGCCGTTGACGAGAAATTGTCCGTCCTTTATCTCCACCTTTCTGAAGCCCACTCGCTGCGGTATCACCTCTGTCACGTTGCCTCTGGCGTCTTTCACCACGGCCAATAGTGTGTACAAATAAGGTGTCTCCGCCGTCCACTTCTTCACGTTTCTCACAACAAATCGTGCCGTGCCGTTAGACATTTTACGGAAATTGCCCACCGTTTTACCCACGACAAGGTCATTGTGATTGAGCAGTTTGAACTCTATGACCGGATCGCCCGTCACATCCACATTGATTAACAGTTCGCCGTCCTCGTAGTTATTGCCAAGGTCGGGAGTAATACGGATGTTGCTTACCTGCACCTTGGGGTTGCGCGCATAGAGATAACTATCGCGCGCCACGCCCGATAGCCGCCAGAAATCTTGGTCTTCACTCATCGAGCCGTCACACCATCTGAAGGTCTGAAAGGCTATCAAGTTCTTGCCGGGCCTCACGTATCTCGTGATGTCAAACTCAGCGGCGACCTTGGAATCTTCCGTGTAGCCCACAAATTGACCATTGACGTATAGATACATGTTTGACGTTACCGAGCCAAAATGGGCTATAACCTGCTTGCCATTCCAGTTTTGCGGTATCTCCACCATCCGTCTGTAACTACCCACGTGGTTGTCTTTAATGGGCACGTCGAGCGGTTTTTCCCAATTCATCTGGTAACTCCATGCCAACCCGATGTTTTTATACAGTGGATCGCCAAAGCCATTTAGCTCCCACATGCCAGGTATCTGCATGGTCGTCCAGCCCGCCTCGTCCATATCAGTCTTATAGAAGTCCGTGGGCCGTTCATTGGCATGACGCACCCATTTAAATTTCCATGTACCATGTAACGACAAGAAATTTTTTGAGTTGGCTTTCTCGTCTTTCATGGCCAAAGCCTCGTTTTCGTAGGCAAAAAACTGTGTATGCAGTTTAAATCTGTTCACCGCGTTGACCTGTAAATCGTGCCACTCGTTCCATGTGGGACACGAGCCATCTGCCGGCGTCGTCTCATTTGTCTTTGTGGCAGCGTTCACATTCAGCAACAGGGCCATCAAGGCCATTGACATCAATATTTTTTTCATTGTTTTAGAGTATAATTATTTTTAATTTTTGTAGGTTTCTATCATATTCACAAGCATGTAAGAGAAGGTGATCTTGCGGCATGTCTAAACCCTAAACTCATCGCGTGGCGCGTCGACCTACGCTCGTCCATGCCCACGCCAAGCCAAATAGTCGGCACTCTGTGGGGCTACGACATTTTTATAGGCCTCCTACGCTCAACCGCGCAGTTGTTGTCGCAGCTTACCCTCTGGCGCATTGTCATAGGGCGGCGACAGACACGGAGCCATGCCAGCCATTGGTCGGCCGAAACATTCCTTACAGGCCACTTTCTTGTTGCGCCCGTCCCACGATGGGCTAACCTCTGTTTGCATGTTCTTTTGCAACTCCACCTTAGACATGTTTTCCTACACTGGGCGAGCCATCTCGCAAGCATGCCGGCACCAATAGGCACGGTCGGTTATGGCACATGCCTTTTAGTCGTTATGGCACATGCCGGGAGCGCACGCGCAAAAGCCACTGTCAAAACTTTGATTGACAATTTATTCATGATGTTTAGGTTTTGTGAAGTCTCTGTACGACAAGGGTGGATAGTCGGCTGAAATATCCATCCTTAACTACAAAGATACAACAATTTTGACTACTGGCTATGGATTAAACAATTTTTAAGGTGTAAAAAGTGACATTATAAACGGCAATGGCACTCCCCTTTGTTTGCGATATCCCCAAAAAACTGTCGCGAAAGGCATAAGAGAAACCAGAATATGTCAAAAAAATGGATGCAAAACAAACTGCGCAAAATCTTGGTTTTTAGAAGATGAAAAGATAAAATCAGGATGTTTTTTGGCCATCGCCTCGCCCCCAAACCAACTATCGGCGTGCCATTAGCACCTATTGGCACGGTGAATAAGGCCTCGACGCACGTCGAATGGGGTCTATTCGCCTTGTGCTTAAGCCTTAAAGGCAAACCGAATAAGCACTAAAGGCAGAGCCTCCGGAAAACTTTGTCAAGCCACATAGGTGCAAAAAGAGCGCAAACACGTGTCTATCAAACCATTGTGGAAAACTTGAAATAAGGCCGTATTTTCAGCCAATGGATTTTATTTTTCAAAAAAACGAAGCATGCGAGGGGTCTTGTCAAATGTTTTCAAGTACCAAACGCAAATAGTCAAGGTTAACACCCGCGAAAAGAACCCAATATTATCGCAGTTATAAAAAGCCGTTTTGCGTATAAATGTGTATCTTTGCAATAACAACAAAACACAGTTATTCATGGACAATCCATATATCAAACAATATCCAGACTTGATGGACGGCAAGACCATCATGTACAACCACGGCTTCGGCTCGTCGGCCGCGTCGGGCACCGTGGGCCGCATTCAGCAAACTTTTCCCAACGCTCGAGTGGTGGCTTTCGACATTCCGTTGCACCCCACCGAGGCCATGACATTCCTGAAAGAGAAAGTGGCGCAAGAAAAACCCGACCTCATCATCGGCACGTCGATGGGCGGCATGTACACGGAGATGCTCTACGGGTATGACCGTATATTGGTAAACCCGGCCTTTGAGATGGGTCAAACCATGAAAGAACATGGCATGACAGGCAAACAGACATGGCAAAACCCACGGCAAGATGGCGAGCGAACATTTCTCGTGACCAAGGCTCTGGAGAAAGAATACAAAGAAATGACCGAGCGATGCTTCGTTGAATTGGAGAGTATGCCAGCCAAGGGCAAAGCCGAAGAGCAGGCTCGTGTGTGGGGACTGTTCGGCGACGAGGACCCAATCGTGCACACGTTCGACCTATATCGCGACCATTACCCGCAAGCGGCCCGCTTTCATGGCGAGCACCGCATGGACGACAGGTCGTTCATGAACGGCGTGGTGCCGGTGATAAGATGGATTGACGACCGGCAAGAAAAGCGCGAGCGACCCGTCGCGCTCATAGACAGCAGCACACTGCGTGACGCTTACGGCAAACCCAAATCGAGCCTGAACAAAGCTTTCGACATGCTCATAGAGCGTTACGCAGTGTACATCGTGGCACCGGCGCCCACCAACGATCGCGAGGATTTAGCCGACATGGGCGCATGGGTAGAGCGACACCTGTCCACCCCCGCCCACGACAGAGTGATATATTGCAACCAAAAACAACAACTCTATGGCGACTATTACATAGACGCCAACCCTTGCGCCAACTTCATGGGCACCACCATCGCCTTTGGCAGCGACAAGTTCAAGACATGGGAAGAGGTGATAACCTTTTTCGAACGACTTGGTGGCCAATGAGGCACAAGGCTAATACTCGGTCTTGTCGGTCTTGTCGCGCCACATGTCAAAGGCTTTGGCCCCCTCTGTAGGCAGCAAGACGTCAATGGGAATGGATCGCTTATCGAGGTCTAACGGTATGTCGTTATAGATAAGGTCGTCGCTAAAGCCGATGGCGCCGGCAGCCTTGCGGTCGTTGGCAAAATAGATGTGGCCAAGGCGAGCCCAGTATATGGCGCCGAGACACATGGGGCACGGCTCGCACGAGCAATATATCTCGCAACCCGAGAGGTCAAAACTCCTGAGCCGCGCGCAAGCCGCGCGTATGGCGTTGACCTCGGCATGGGCCGTAGGGTCGTTGTCTATGGTGACACTGTTGGAAGCTTCGGCTATCACCACGCCGTCCTTGGCGATGACGGCTCCAAATGGGCCGCCACCGGTCCCCACACTCTCTTCGCTCAAGGCAATGGCCCTACGCATCAAAGACTCGTTATTCATTATATATATTTTTTTTAGTTTCGTGACAATAAACAAATAGTGACACAAAGGTAAACATTTTATCAAGGCATGCCGTGCCTTTACCAATCTTTTAACATCGAAAAAACTTTTTTCCTGTTTTTTGTCGCTACCATAGTGCCCACGCGCACTCACTTTTTCTGGCCATTGGTGCGATATATCAGGAAATTATACTTACATTTGCAACATCATGGGCACTATAACATACGGTTTCTGCGACACGCCATTTGGCGAAATTATTGTGGCCGCAACAAAGAAGGGCATTTGCGACTTGCAATTTTTGGAATATAACAAGTTGGAGACCATTCACGATTTGGGACAACGGTGGGGTGTCTACACTCCTATTACGCTTGATAACGAAATGGCTGAGATGGTAGCCAGCGTGGTGTTCGGGGGCAAACGGCGCAAAATTACCGTCGACCTGCGAGGCACCGACTTTCAGATAGCGGTGTGGAAAGCCGTGCGCGCTATTCCATTTGGGCAGACTGCCACCTATCAAGACATGGCCAGGGCAGCCGGTAACGAAAAGGCCGCGCGCGCAGCGGCAACGGCCGTGGCACAAAATCCGGTGTCGCTGCTCATACCGTGCCACAGGGTGGTGCGCAGCGATGGAGACACCGGCGACTACCGATGGGGACGGGATTTGAAACGAAAACTGTTGAAATGGGAAGCCGAGACCGTTACCGCCCAGCCAAAAAACGGCATGGCGACAAACCTAAACCAGCTGATAGACATACACTGCAGCAACGTGCCGTTGGTGGAAGAACTCTCGCAAGACATGTTTAAAGGAGATTTGGATGGATTGTTCTGAACTTTTTGACCGCGTGTCGCAACTGCTCACCACACAAGACCTTGAGCCGGCCATACAAAACAAGATTATGCACGAGACGTTGGTACAGACTTGTACCTACGGCCTGAAAAATTGCAAGTATGGGTTTGGAGACCTCAACGCACAAGTGGAACAACTGGTACAGCGACACCATATCTCTCAAACGATGGCCAACGCCATACATAAAATGCGGCGAGACAGCAACAGAAGCGACGCCTTGTTGCCAGAAGAGCTGCTACATGACGCACACGCCTTGGCCACGTTTATCGCGCAGGTGTTCGACGTTGACATACCCAAGGGGCTAACGTCAAAATTGCCGCGAAACATGAACGACACACGCGGCAGGAACCGAGCCAACTCCCCCGACAAGCGTTGCACGGTGATGGCATGGGATGACACGACCATCACGGTAAGAGTGGACGAGGACGACGCGAGGGAATGGAAAAAAGTTTTTTACACCAAAGAGACGCAATACGCCAACATGCAGTACCTGCGTGACATACTGCGAAAGCACATGCAGCTCAATTTGATAGGATGCCACGTGGATGGAGACGCCATCACGCCACAACTAATCGTGATGGAACCCGACTGCCTGATAGACATCAGCAGCATCGCGGCATGCTTTGAGGATTATGGACACCACCCATTGCTCTATCTGATAAACCGATTGAAACCACGCCTTGTCAGCCAACCCATCTTGTTGGGCAATTTTGCCAGCAACGCGCTTGACGACATTATCAGTAACCGAGAAGCTGACTTCGCCAGCACTTTGGTGAAAAATTTTACGAAAAACGCCGTGGAATACAGTATCTGCCAAGATTTTAAGGCCACAAAATTCAAACAGGACGCCATGACGCAAATGCGTAACCTAAAACAGATAGTGGCAGAGATAGAAAATAGACACAACCTCAAGAAAGCCATCCTTGAGCCTTCGCTTATCTGTGAAAAGTTTGGATTGCAAGGACGAGTGGACCTCATGACCACTGACCTGAAACTGTTGGTGGAGCAGAAGTCGGGGCGAAACATCTTTTTGGAACGTGGCACCAAAAACCAATACGGAGGTCAACATATTGAGAAACATTACGTACAGCTGCTACTCTACAACAGCATTCTCTATACCATATCTCCCAACTCGAAACGCGATATACAACTGCTTTACTCTAAATTTGAGTTGCCGAACGGGTTGATAAAAGTGAAAAACCTCATGGAACTGTTCTACAAGGCCGTACGCTTTCGCAATGAGGCCGTGGCACTGGAGTTTGACATCGCTCATAACGGCATGCGGCACATATTGCCAACGCTTAGCGTAGACAACCTGAACACAGCAGGCAGGCAAGACTTTTTCTATGACAGATACCTACGGCCACAACTTGAAAATACACTGTTGCCACTGCAACAAATGCAACCATTGGAACACGCTTATTTTTGCAGGATGATGCAATTTGTAATTCTCGAAAGCCTGTTATCCAAAGTGGGCGTATGTGAAGGCTCGGGCAACAGCGTGGCCAACTTGTGGAACATGCCACTCGCGGAGAAAAAAGAAACTGGAAATATCTATACCAACCTTACTGTTATAAACAAGGTGAAGAGTGGACAACCTAAAGGCAACGACAGCTACGACCTTATCACTTTGGCCATACCCGAACAAGACGAGGGCTTTCTGCCCAATTTTAGACGCGGTGATATGGTATGGCTCTATGCCTATCCACAAAACGAAGAGCCAGACATCCGGAAGGCATTGGTTTTCAAAGGTGGGCTGGCTGACATACATGCTAACAAGCTAACAGTAAAATTGAGCGACGGACAGCAGAACAAACACATCTTTAACCACCTGCCTTATTCCGACCTGACACTCTCCAACGAAGAGGATGCCCGGCCTGAACAACGCTTCGCATGGTGCATAGAGCATGGCAACAGCGACGTTGGCAGCAGCTCGGCCATACGCGCGCTATACGAGTTTGTAACCTCGGCCGACCACCGCAAGGCTTTGCTGTTGGGGCAACGCGAACCCCGACGCGACACCTCGCTGTCGCTGTCGCGTAGCTACGACCCTATACTCGACCCCCTATTGCTCAAAGTGAAGCAGGCGCAAGACTATTTTTTGTTGGTGGGCCCACCCGGCACAGGCAAGACAAGCAGAGCGTTAAGATTCATGGTTGAGGAGGAACTGGCCAACAAATCGAGCGCAGTGTTGCTACTTGCATATACAAATCGCGCCGTGGACGAGATTTGCGACATGCTTGTGGACGCAGGCATCGATTTTCTTCGCGTTGGCAGCGAGTTGAGCTGCGCGCCGCAATTCGAGGCTCACCTCATTCCCAATGCCGTGGGCGAGAAACCTCTATTAAACGAGATGAAGGCCACTTTGGTAAACGCGCGCGTGGTGGTGGGCACGACATCAACGCTTCAGGCCAGGCCGTTCATTTTCGGCTTGAAACATTTTACGCTGGCATTGGTAGACGAAAGCTCGCAGATTTTGGAACCAAACATCATCGGATTGTTAGCCGGGCACGGCGGGACGACCGGCAAAACGGCAAGCGACATTTGCGACATTGACAAATTTGTACTCGTCGGCGACTACAAACAGCTGCCGGCCGTGGTGCGGCAAAACGATGTACAAGCTACCGTAAGTGAACCGGAGCTGCATGAGATATGCCTGACAAACTGCAAGAACAGCCTATTCGAAAGGCTCATAAATATAGAGAAGAAGAGTGGGCGGACGGCATTTATGGGTGTGCTACAGTTGCAAGGGCGCATGCACCCGGACATAGCCGAGTTCCCAACCAAGGAGTTTTACTTTGACGAACAGCTGCGGCCTGTGCCTTTAAGGCATCAATTAGCCACAACAATCGATTATAAATTGCCATCCGAAGATAGCGTAGACGACATGCTGAAGCAGCATCGGGTGTTGTTCATTGCTTCTGGTTTTTGCAGGCGACCTGACATCTCCGACAAAGTGAACACAATAGAAGCGCACATCGTGGCCGACCTGCTAAGACGCATACACCGATTTGCGGATACAGGTTTTGACCCTGACAAGACGGTGGGCGTGATCGTTCCTTACCGCAACCAGATAGCGATGATACGCAGAGAGATAGAAAAAATGGGTATAGCCGATTTGGAAAAAATAAGCATTGACACCGTGGAACGCTACCAAGGCTCACAGCGAGATGTTATAATCTACTCTTTCACAATACAGCAACGTTATCAACTGGACTTTCTCACAGCTAATGTTTTTGAAGAAAACGGACATACCATAGACCGAAAGCTAAACGTGGCGCTGACGCGAGCGCGCAAACAATTGGTGCTTGTAGGCAATCCAAGCATCCTTGGCGAGAATGTAGTTTTTAAGCGAATAATAGACTATTCAAAACAAAAAAAATGTTATATAAGGGAGTATAAACCTACAATTTCGGAAAAAATTATTTAAAAATAAACGGCCATTGCGGAAAAACACTTACATTTGCAAGGAAAAATCATTAAGGTATTTTTAAACCGTTACATTATGAAAAAAATTATTTTATCAGCTGTAGTCATGCTCGCTTCTGTTGCAGGCTATGCTCAACATGAAGTAGGAACCGTTACCATTCAGCCTAAAGTGGGTTTGAATGTGGCCGCATTGACTAATTATGACAAAGCCGACCCACGTTATGGCGTGGCAGCTGGCGCAGAACTTGAGTATCAGCTCACAGACATTGTGTCACTTTCGGCTGGCGCTCTTTACTCTATGCAAGGCAACAAAACCACTGTAACACAAGGCAAAAATAGCATAACCAACACTAACAAGGTGGATTATGTGAACGTGCCTATTATGTGCAATGTATATGTAGTAAATGGTTTGGCCGTTAAATTAGGTGTGCAACCGGGTTTCAAAGTGAACAGCAAGAACGACTTCAAGGCAAATACCGTACTGGGCGACGCCTCTAAATCTTTTGACATGAAAGCCAAAAGCGTAGACGTCTCAATTCCGGTAGGTCTCTCTTATGAGTATAGCAACTTTGTTCTTGACGCTCGTTACAACTTCGGTGTAACCAAAGTGTTTGAAAACTCAGACACTAAAAACAGCGTATTCCAGTTCACATTGGGTTATAAATTTGAGCTATAAGTCCTACGAGACAAAGACAACAAACCGTTGTTAAACATATAGCGGAAAGCCTGAGACTGCATGTCAGTCTCAGGCTTTCTTATTTATTTGGTATCGTTTGGTATCAATAATTTACACATAAAAAAGAAAATCAGGACACGGTCATGATGCATCGGTGGCGCTATCACGGATTGATAGACGTTCTAATAATAGTTGGAACAAGCGTGAAATGGCATAGTTGTCAAGATTTTGCTCATCTATCCAAACATATTCTGCCGGCAAAACGGGGCGTCGTTCTGGCTCCCAAAGATAAAAATCGGACAGAATAATACGATGTGTCAGCACATGCTTGACAGACAGGGCAATGGGTTTCCAAGCGGAATTAAAACCCATTGAAGATATGGAAAACACCTTTTCTTTAGACAAGCATTTACGTTTTTTGTCGTCATCCCCATTGGCAGTCATAACGTCAGCATACAAATAGGGTTCCCACAATCCTTGCCATATATCGCCTTTGCCACGCTGACGAATGGCTGTTTGCCCATTGCAACGTATGTAAACATAGGTCATGCGGCGCGTTCTCACCTTTACCGTCTTGAGCTTCACGGGCAACTCGTCCACCCGTCCCTGCCGAACGGCATCGCATTGGTCTACAATTGGGCATGTAACGCAGTCCGGATTTTGTGGCGTGCATTGCATGGCACCAAAGTCCATGATAGCCGCGTTGACCTCGGGATGAGTGACAACCTGTTCAGCCAACGCCTTAAAAAGCTTTTTTCCAGCCGTGGAGTTGATAGGCGTATCTATGCCAAACACACGCGCCAACACACGATAGAAATTGCCATCGACGGCTGCCACAGGATTGTCAAACGCAAAAGCGGCAATGGCCGCAGCCGTATATTCGCCCACTCCCTTGAGTTTTCTTATCTCGTCTAACGATTTTGGGAAATAGCCCAAGTGTACTAACTGCTTGGCAGCATGGTGCAAATTGCGCGCCCTACTGTAATAACCCAAACCTTGCCACAACTTCAACACCTCGTCTTCAGACGCAGACGCTAACGCCTCGACCGTGGGATACTCGCTCATGAAACGTTCCCAATAAGCCGTACCTTGGCTAATACGCGTCTGTTGAAGAATGATTTCGCTCAGCCAAATGGCGTATGGGTCGCGCGTTTGACGCCACGGCAGGTCGCGACCGTGCCGTGAATACCAATCGAGCAACACTTGGGCAAATTGGGAAGGAGCCATCTACAAGCTATCCTCCTCACGCGCACAGGATGGGCAAACGCCCTTGACCATGTAGTTGATGGTTGCAACAGAGAAGCCATCGGGCAATTCGACGGCAGGAATAGGAATGTCGTGCAGGCAATATACTTGTCCGCAGCGCTCGCAAAAAAAATGTACATGCACATCGTCGTCCTCGTCTTCGTCGTGGCTTAAGCACAACTCGTACCTCACACCACCATTCCCATCCTCTAACGAATGTACCAAATGGCGCTCCTTGAAAAGCATGAGCGTACGAAAAATACCACTTTTATCAATCGTCAAAATGGTATTTTCCAATTCGGAAACAGACACGGGGCGTTCCTCATGGGCCAGTGCCTTGAGCACCACGATGCGGTTGCTGGTGGGCTTGATGGCATGTTTCTGTAATAGTTCAACGCATGCAGATTCGTTCATAACAAATGCAAAAATACGAATAAAAAAACTTTTTAGACCATTTCGTCACGTTAAAATAGCTATCTTTGCATTACAAACCTCTGAATAATCCATTCTATGAAAATAGAAAATCCATCTTTTGAGATATGGCTTCAAGACAGTGGAGCCGACGGTATATATCGTCAAATAGAGCGCGCGGGGCGTGTTTGCTACAAGAGTGAAAGCCATGCCAATGAGAAATCAGCTCGCCCATTTGTGGAAAAAATGATCAAAAGCAAACATACGGCCATGTTAGAGCATGGCACAGTATATCTGTTTTTTCAAGAATTTGACAATGAAATGCCACACGCCCGGCGGTCAACGAGCCCCAAACCTTGGCTTCGCTACGAAAAAAACGCATTTTCAAGGGTGGTGGCCAAAGATGGCAAATATTACGTGACAACCAATCTACGTGTGCTCTCGGAAAATGATTGGATGGGCGACCTTGAGTTCTTGAGTGAGCCGCAAACTTATCACGAACGTCGCGTGACAGTACATTTTACCACTCAAATTGGCACAACGAGAGAGTTTAACCGTCACAGAGCCAATTCGATGGCAGAACAAAGCACCCGCTATTGCAACTACGCCAAAGACAAATTTGGCAACGAAATCACTGTCAACATTCCAGTGTGGATAGCCGAACTCATCAAAGAACAAGATCTTTCCACACCGAATTGTTCGACGGAACAATTGCCTTCGCTCTTCGAGAAAGTTTACAGTGGCACCGCGACAAAACTTGAAAATTGGACTTTCGCTAACCTTGCCGCTGAAAAAGCATATATGAACCTGACCGCCGCAGGCTGTAAACCTCAGGAAGCAAGGGCCATATTGCCTCTTGACACCAACACCGAATTGGTGCACACGGCATTCGTATCAGACTGGAAACACTTCTTCGAGCTACGCTCTTTAGGTGTCACAGGCGTGCCGCATCCTGACGCAAAAGTATTAGCCCAGCCACTGATGGATGAGTTTATTCAACTTGGATTGATAGACGATGAATAGTCTTCGATGGAAATAAAAACACCTTTTATGGGCTTTTTAAGTCATACTTTCCAATTATTACCATATTACATTGAAAAACAATTCATTGTTACATCGTCTGCATTATGATGGTGAGGTGCCCAAATGCTTGAACAACCCTTTTTATTATCAGCCCGATCCATTAAGCCAAAAAGCGATAGATGAGTTGGCCGCCTATCTTTCAGATACCGAAAACCAACGCTTCGCGTCTCATCAGGTCAATCCTGATTTTAAGCAAGAAATAGCTCAAGGCAAGATGTTCGGCGTGCTTGTTGTCAAAAATTCCACTACCACAGCAACAACAAGCAACGTTCGCGGCGACAAAAAACTGTATTATCTTGCGGGATATAGCGGACAAATATGTGGGCGAAGCGATTGGGACGAATTTGTGCCGGCAGTGTTTGATTATCTTGAACCGGATGGATTTTTCAAGCGTGAAGAGGCTGAAATTGTAAGTTTAAGCCATGACATAGACGCGATGCCACGCCCCTTAAGTGGGAAGAAATGTTGGAGAATGCCCACCAGCCCGTATATTTCAAGGGGCGAAAGGCAGACGAGGATGAGGAGGCGTACATTCGTCGTCGTCAATTTGAGAACGCCGAGCTACATCGCTGGAAGCTGAAGATGCGACTAAAGCGTGAAAAGTTTGAGGCCTACGAAAGTCAAAAAGCTAAAAAAATAGCCTCATTGAAGACTTTACGCAGGCAAAAGAGCGACGCTTTGCAGACATGGTTGTTTCGCCAATTCGTAATGCAGAATGGAAGAGGAGAAAAGCAAGACTTGATAGAGATATTCCAAAAATGTCAGCTTTCGGGCACCATTGACAGCACATCAAATTCTAAAAACACCCTCCCACCTGCCGGAACCGGCGAGTGTTGCGAGCCCAAACTTTTACAATACGCTTTTAAGCACGGTCTGATCCCCATTAGCATGGCTATGTTTTGGTGGGGAAAGAGCCTACGTGGCGAGGTTCGCCATCATTTGGGATGCTATCCGGCATGTCATGGCAAGTGCAAACCCTTGCTACACTGGATGCTTCAAGGCATCGAGGTGGCACCTAACGCATTGGAAGAGGAAAGGCACCACAGCTTAGAAACAATTTATGATGATGAAGACATTTGCGTGGTAAACAAGCCGGCCGGCATGCTCGCCGTACCGGGAAAAAGCCAACAAGAGAATGTCTATAACTTGATAAGACAACGCTACCCTGACACCACTGGCCCTCTCATCGCACATAGATTGGATATGGCCACGAGCGGATTGATGGTGGTTGCCAAAAGCATGCAAGCCTATTTGAACCTTCAAGCGCAATTTGCCAAACGACAGATTAGTAAGCGATATGTAGCCATACTAAGCAAACCCTTGACCCAAGCCACAGGAAAAATAAGCCTTCCGCTGCGTCCCGACCTTATGGATCGTCCCAGACAAATAGTAGATTGGCAACACGGCAAGGCAGCCACAACCCATTTCGAACGCATCGACAGCTATCGTGTGGCCTTATATCCCCTAACCGGTCGAACCCATCAGCTTCGCGTGCACTGCGCCCATCGTGATGGATTGAACAATCCTATCAAGGGAGATGATCTTTATGGGCAACATGCAAATCGCCTGTACCTACATGCTGAGCGCCTTGTTTTCAAGCATCCAAGCACTGGAAGACGGATGGTATTTTCCATTCCGGCTCCATTCTAAACCAGAAAATCAAACAAAAAAAGTGACTAAAATTTGCGCCACGACTACACGGACAAACATGCCCAAAGGGTACACCGTAGCGTAAGATATACTCGGTGTGTCGCCCTCAATGCTGTCATTGGCATAGCTTAGCGCCATAGGATTGGCCATACTACCACACAAAATGCCACAAATGCTACCAAAATCGAGCTTCTTAGTCTTCAAGATGATGAGGCCTACAACAATTATTGGCACCACCGTAATGAGGAAACCAAGCCCTACCCAAAGCATTCCTTCTGGTCTGACCACTGTCTCGAGAAAGTCCTTGCCAGCGTCAAGCCCAAGACAAGCAAGATATAATGACAACCCGAGTTTGCGCAGCATCAAGCTCGCCGAGCGCGTGGTGTAAGATATGAAATGCATGCGAGGCCCCAGCGCACCAACAATGATGCCCATGATAATCGGACCTCCTGCTATACCCAAACGGATGGGCATACTCATGCCCGGGACAGCAATAGGAATGGTTCCGATGGCCAAACCGAGAATGATACCTATGAATATACTACCGATGTTAGGTTCCTCGAGCGTCTTGACAGAGTTTCCAAAGAAATGCTCCGCGTTATCCACGTCATCATGTTTGCCCACCACAGCGACACGATCACCATATTGCAGACGTAGGCTGTTGGTGGCAAGCAATTTAATATCACCACGTATCACCCTGCTGACATTAACGCCACACACCTGTCGCATATGCAATTCGCCCAACCGTTTGCCATTGAGACCACGACGTGTAACCACGCAAACCCTGCTCTCCACTTTCGAATCGATAGCATTCCAGTCTATTTGATCCTCATTCCAGTCTTTCTTTTCTTTCTGCCCAAAAAGCAAAACTATCGCATTTTCATCGTCTCTTTCCATGACCACGAGCAGCGAATCGTTCTTCTTGATCACCGTGTCTGCCAAAGGAACAATCACCTCTCCATTTCGCCATATGCGTGAGATGATAAATCGCAAGCGCGACATTTGCACAATTTGGAGTATTGTCATACCCTCAATAGCTGGATTAATAACGGTGAGTTGGGCTATATGGGTATGATTATCCTCATCTTGCGAGCAGACCTCAAGGTCTCGAGGTTTGACAAAAAACTTTCGCATGAACACCATCGCAAATATCACTCCCACTACACCGAGGGGATAAGTGACAGCCGTGGCCAACGCAGCGCTACCACTTGAAATGCCTATATGTTCCAAGGCTTGCGTCGCGGCACCCAGCGCCGGGGTATTGGTGGTGGCACCACAGAGCAATCCTATCATATTGGGTACACTCACATGAGTGAGTGGAACAAGCAGCATGGCAAACGCCGTACCCACGAAAATGACCAGCATGCTCCACATATTAAGCTCCATGCCCTCATGCCGAAGCGAGCCAATAAAGTTTGGACCGACCTGCAATCCCAAACAATACACAAACATGGCAAGCCCAAACGTCTCAATAAAATCGAGTGTTTCGAGGTTCACTGTCAATCCGATGTGACCTGCTAAAATACCTATAAAAAACACAAAGGCTATACCAAGCGATATGCCCATCACCTTAATTCGGCCCAAAGCCAGCCCCAAAGCGATAATCAGTGATATCACAATGACCGTCTGTACAGACGAGTGGGTGCTAAAAAGAGATGTAACCCAATCCATAATGTAAGGGTGCAAACTGAAAATTATATAGTGTTCAGAAAGTTCTCGAGTGGTATTCCGCGATTTTTGTCAGCGTTTTCCTTGTTGGCATCGATGAGGTTGAACACGGCGTTCATGGCCACCTGCGTGGCTTCACGCAGCGAGTCGCCCTCGAGTAGGTGCCCTATCAAGACAGCCGAGAAGATATCTCCCGTACCGGGAAAGTGCACAGGGATCTCCGTGTAACGCAACATGAAATATCCATTATCAAGATGATTATATCCCACCACGCTCGGATGCCCATCCACAGGTATAGATGTTATCAGTACAGACTTGCCGCACATATCATGCAGGGCGTCGAGCAGACGTTTGGATTCCGTCTCATTCACACCATCAGCACAGTAAGTTGTGCTTGTGAGATAGCACGCCTCGGTATAATTGGGGAATATCAAGTCGGCCACGCCTATCATTTCACGCATGCTGTGGATGGCTTCCTTGGTGACCCCATTATACAATTTTCCTTCATCGCCCATTATAGGGTCCACATAGATGATGGTGCCATTGGCAGCCTGCTCTCTACAAAAAGTGGAGACGATTTTAGCCTGACGGGTGCTCGCTATAAAGCCAGTGGCAATAGCATCAAACCTGAAGCCCAGCTCTTTCCAAACCGGAAAAACTCCCTCCATGTAATCCGTGGTGTCGAGAATATTGAATTTTCCGTAGTCCAACGTGTTGGATACCAAAGCCGTGGGAAGGTTGTATGTGGGGTGGCCCATATACGAAAGAATGGGCAGCATAGCCGCTGTGGCCACTTTGCCATATCCAGCTATATCATTTATCAGAAGTACCTGTTTCTTGCTCATTACCTTATGAAATCAGCTGCAAAGTTAGCAAAAAGAACAAAGGTAGGGAAGTAAAAAGAAAAAAAAACTTGGATATTTCATAAATAAGAGAAAAAGATACCAAAATAGTTTGTGAAATCATCGAATAATCGTAATTTTATTGTCAGTTTAAACCTTTATTGATACAACATGACAAACACCGAGAGTTTTTATTGTTTGATAATGGCAGGAGGCAAAGGACGACGCCTATGGCCTTTCAGCAGGGAGAAATATCCCAAGCAGTTCATAGACTTCTTTGGAAGTGGGCGCACGCTTCTGCAACAAACCTATGATCGCATGTCCAAGGTTGTGGCACCCGAGCACATTTTTGTCAATACAAACGTTAATTATGTAGACTTGGTAATGCAGCAACTTCCCAACCTTCCGCGCACGCATATCATGCCCGAGCCTATCCATCGCAACACCGCCCCAAGCATTGCTTGGGCTGCCCATCGATTCATGCACCTCAATCCTCATGCCGCGTTTGTTGCCGTACCGTCAGACCAGCTCATCATGAACGAGGAGGCGTTCAAGCAGAATATGCTCGAGGGGCTGCACTTTGTGAGTCATCACAACATGCTACTCACCATGGGCGTCAAACCCACTCGTCCCGAGCCGGGTTACGGTTACATTCAGATAGCCAACCGCTTGGAAGGCAATGTGTATATGGTCAAGACTTTCACCGAGAAACCTAACCGAGAGTTTGCGCGAACATTCATGGAGAGTGGAGAGTTTTATTGGAACACCGGCTTGTTTCTTTCCAATGTGAAAAACCTGCGCGAGCGTTTCACACGCATGTTTCCCGCTGTGCTTAAACATCTTGACGATACTAACTACTACGCCACTCCAGAGCAAGAAGAAGCTTATATACAAGAACATTTCCCGTCGTACCCCAACCTGTCAGTAGAGTCAGGATTGCTTGAGGGGGCCGATGGCGTGTGCGTGATGAAGTGTGGTTTTGGCTGGGCCGACATAGGCACGTGGCACGGCATATACGAGGCCATGCCCAAAGACAGTGAAGAAAACGTGGTGATACACTCAGACACGCTGATGGAAAACTGTCGTGACAATGTCATCAAGCTGCCCAAAGGCACGCTTGGTGTTATCAATGGCCTTGAAGGTTTTATCGTGGCCGAGAAAGACAATGTGCTGCTAATCTGTCCCAAGGAAGACTCGTCAGACCTCATCCGAAAATATGTCAATGAGGTAAGGCTCAAAAATGGCGACAAATTTGTGTGATGGAAATTCTAAATTCACCATTCAAAATACATAACATAGGTATGTGACAGCATATACAATTGATGTATTTTGAATGGTGAATTTAGAAATTATCTATTTCATTTTATTTTTTGAAACGCCTCGTATATACGTTCTGCCGTTTCCTTCATTTCTTCATCTGATAGCTTGACGTGTTTCTTAAAGTCCACGTCTCCCTCCGTGTTGATGGGCATGAGGTGTATATGAGCATGGTCAACCTCAAGTCCTAACACCACTTGCGCCACTTTTCTGCAGGGAAACGCGGTGCGAATGGCCTGCGCCACCCGCTTGGCAAACACCTCGAAAGCAGCCAAGTCATCATCGCTCATGTCGAAGATATAATCCACCTCCTTACGCGGCACAACGAGCGTATGTGCTTTCACCACTGGATTAATGTCGAGAAAAGCATAGAATTTCTCGTTTTCCGCGCATTTATAACTCGGTATATCGCCTGCAGCGATTTTAGAAAAAATAGTAGCCATAACGATTCTGTTATTCCAATGTAATGTTGTCAATACGCAGTTTCAGCATGCCGCGAGGTACCTCTATCTCGGCCACATCGCCCACTTTCTTGTTGAGCAAGCCTTGCGCGATGGGCGTATGTATGGATATTTTGTTCTCTTTCAGATTTGCCTCGCTCTCGCTCACAATGGTGTAAGTCATTTTTTTCTTGGTGATCATATTGGTCATTTCTACCTTCGACATGATCTGTACCTCATCGGTAGAAAGCCTGCTCATATCCACGATCTTGGCTTGACCAATGGTCATCTTCAGTTCGTTAATTTTATTTTCGAGATGCACTTGCGCTTCTTTGGCGGTGTCATACTCAGAATTTTCGCTCAAGTCTCCCTTATCAGCCGCCTCAGCTATAGCCGCAGAGGCTTTTGGGCGCTCTATCGCCTCCAATTGATGGAGTTGGGCCACGAGCTTGTCATAGCCTTCTTGTGACATGTATGCCATAGTTATTCTTATTAATTGTTTAAGTTTTTTATACATAAACTTCAAAAAACAAGACTCCAACATCTATCCAAATGTTGGAATCTTGTTTTCTAAAGCTTAATTATCAAATAGTATTTGCAAAGTTAGGGATTATAATTGATATATCCAATATTTTTAAATATTTTTTTAAACACCACCTTGACACAAGTCAATAAAAAGGTGAAAAAGAACAAGTTGCACATCATTGGCATGGTAGAAGCAAATAAATAGCCGTATCTTTGCAGCACGTTTTTCATAGTATTAGATTTAAGGTTAGTAACGTTTGGGACTCGGCGGAGCCCCATTTTTTTTTGCCTAAACGCTCACGGAGCCTGTCACTTATTGTGCGCGTAAAATGATAGCGCCAAGAACGCATGGCGTTCACATTCCTCAAGAATGGTTGCCAAACCCATACCCACGCGCATATTTTACCACCAAATCATTTGACAAAAGGTCGCGTAGATTTTGCGTACAGCAAAAAACAAAAACTTTTGTTCTAAATACGCAAAAAAAACGCGTATTTTTCAAAACGCTATATTTCAATCATTTACATCCCTTCTCATTAAAAATATGCTATCAACTGGTTTAGACCACTCCACGTTTAGATACTAATGGTCCAGCGAAAGCATTCGAATCGGCGAGCGTATAATATCAAATGGCCGGACCATTAAGGCCTAAACACAACCCCATTAGTGCCTATTTGGCCAGTCAGCACGCCATCAACCTGCAAAATTGAACTAAAACCGCAACTCTCACGCATCATGATCGCTGTAGAATGATGAGTGCAAAAACATCATTTTTTATGACTTTATTTTTACTTGTTGACATTTTGACGAATGTCGCATGCCAATGTCTTGAGCTAACAGTCTGTCTCAACCATCATCTATCACATATCCAAAATATTGGTCAATCAGCAAAGGCATAAAAAAAATCCATATACATATAGCCGGCAGCCACTCTCCATACGTCACGCTAACTTGCATATTTGACAACCTATAAAAAAGCGAAAAGACCACTATGGGCGTCGAGAGGAGAATATGAAATCAGAATTGGCCGAAAGTCGCTATAGGCAGGATCTATAAATCAAACATCGCAATTTGTGATTTTATACTTGTGGGCCATGTGTAAACAAACAAAAGGGCTCGATGACTTACACGACCGATCACGTTTAAGCTGTTTACCAAAAACATCGCACACCGAATGCAATACGACTTGTTCGAATTGCAGAGCTCTGCCTGTTTGTTTAAAACCAAGAAACCTTATGATGACAAGACGCAACCAACATAATACATATATGTAGTTGCAGCTGCCATTTACAGGACATGCCTAAACTTCAAAACATCCAAGTAAGAGTTTTGCAAACTTATTTCGTAAATTTGCACTTGGCACTGCCATTTGGCAAAAGTGGTAAAAATATGAAAGCCTTGCTGCTATTTATAAATTAGTTTTTGTAAATTTGCATCATACATACTAAATATCCCCAAAGATGGAAGAAAAAAAATATAAACGCACCACTGTCACCGCCGCCCTGCCCTACGCCAATGGCGGCGTGCACATCGGCCACTTGGCCGGTGTATATGTTCCCGCGGACATTTACGCACGCTATCTCAGGCTGAAAAAGCAAGAGGTGGCATTCATCGGCGGCAGTGACGAGCACGGTGTACCCATCACGATACGCGCCAAGAAAGAAGGATGTACGCCACAAGATGTGTGCGACAGGTACCACAAGATGATAAAAGACTCGTTTGCGGAGTTTGGCATCTCGTTTGACATATACAGTCGCACCACGTCAGACATTCATCACAAGTTTGCCTCCGATTTCTTCAAGAAATTGTACGATGATGGCAAGCTGGTGGAAAAAGAGAGCGAGCAACTCTATGACGATGAGGCGCACCAGTTTTTAGCTGATCGTTACATCATGGGCACCTGCCCCCACTGTGGCAACACGGGAGCATACGGCGACCAATGCGAGAAATGCGGTACCGCCCTCAGTCCCGAAGAACTGATAAACCCTCACTCCACCATCTCCGGCTCCAAACCTATTAAGAAAGCCACCAAAAACTGGTATCTGCCCCTGAACAATTATCAGGAATGGCTCAAACAGTGGATTCTTGAGGGGCATAAAGAATGGCGCCCTAATGTTTATGGACAGTGCAAGAGCTGGTTAGACTTGGACCTTCAACCGCGCGCCATGACACGCGACTTGGACTGGGGCATACCCGTGCCAGTGAAGGGAGCCGAAGGCAAGGTGCTATACGTGTGGTTTGACGCGCCGATAGGCTATATATCCAACACCAAAGAGATGTGCGACAACCATCCTGAAAAATGGGGCACATGGCAGAAATGGTGGCAAGACCCTGAGACGCGCTTGGTGCACTTCATCGGCAAGGACAATATCGTGTTCCACTGCCTCATTTTCCCCACTATGCTCAAGGCTCACGGCGACTACATCCTACCAGACAACGTGCCGGCCAATGAGTTCCTGAACTTGGAGAATGACAAGATTTCGACCAGCAAGAACTGGGCCGTATGGCTGCATGAATATCTTAAGGACTTCCCCGGCAAACAAGACGTGCTGCGCTATGTGCTAACGGCCAACGCCCCTGAGACCAAAGACAACAACTTCACGTGGAAAGATTTTCAAGAGCGCAACAACTCTGAGTTGGTGGCCATCTATGGCAATTTTGTAAACCGCGCGCTCCAACTGACCAAGAAATATTGGGACGGCATAGTACCCGTGTGCGGCGAACTGCAAGAGGTGGACAAACAAGCTATAGACGAATTTAAAGACGTGAAAGAAAAGTTGGAAAACTGTCTCGATGTCTTCAAGTTTCGCGAGGCACAAAAAGAAGCCATGAACCTGGCTCGCATCGGCAACAAATATATCACCGAATGTGAACCTTGGAAGGTTTGGAAGACTGACCACCAACGCGTGGAAACCATTCTTTACATCTCGTTGCAACTTGTTGCCAACCTCTCCATAGCCTTTGAGCCGTTCCTGCCATTCTCCAGCAAGAAACTGCGCGACATGATTGGATTGGAGCGTTTTGACTGGACAGAGTTGGGCAGCATCGAGCTGTTGAAGGCAGGAGAGCGCATCAACGAGCCCCAGCTGCTCTTTGAGAAGATTGAAGACGACGCCATCCAGGCACAGTTAGACAAGTTAGCCGCCACCAAAGCCAGCAACGAGGCCGCCAAAGCCAGCGCCGAATACAAGGCCAAGCCTGTCAAGCCCAATGTCGAGTTTGACCAATGGGAACAATTGGACATCAGGGTGGGACACATCAAAGCCTGCGAAAAGGTGAAGAAGAGCAACAAACTGCTCAAATTTACAATCGATGATGGCAGCGGACAAGACCGCACCATACTCTCGGGCATAGCCAAATTTTACCAGCCCGAACAGCTCAAGGGCAAAGACGTGCTGTTCATAGCCAATCTCGCGCCACGCAAGATGATGGGCATGGAGAGTCAAGGCATGATACTCTCGGCCGTGGACCATGACGACACGTTGGCCGTGACAACCATAGAGCGCGGCGTGAAACCCGGCTCGCAAGTGCAATAAGCCATAACAAGGGGATACCCTCGCAAACGGGAGTATCTCCTTGATTTTTCTCAATTACAAACAAGAGCACTAAATTACAGACTACATTGGACAAATCAGATTAATCATGAAAAAACTGTTTTTAACCATACTGACGCTTGTATCGGCCACCATCGTCATGGCCCAGAACGACGCTATCAAGTTTACTTCTGAAATCGTCACCACCCCATGCGGCAAGACCGCCATCGTCTTTAAAGGCTCCATTGCGCCCGGCTGGCACGTCTACTCCACCGATCTGAAGGAGGGAGGACCGGTGTCGGCATCTTTTAAAGCCACCAAGTTGGACGGTGTGGAATTAGTGGGCAAACTTAAGGCCGTGGGCCATGAGATTGACAAATTTGACAACATGTTTGAGATGCAAGTACGCTATTTTGAGAATGAGGTTAAATTTGTACAGGTGATACGCTTTACCAAGCCTACCTATAGCATTGAGGCCAACCTCAATTATGGCAGCTGCAATGACAAGACATGCCTGCCACCGGCACAAGTGATTTTCAAGCAGCAGGGCAACGCACCCAAGATAACTGGCAAAACATGCCACAAGGAAGGGTGCAATGACAAACAGCGTTGCAAGCAAAAAGAAGACAGCAAATGTGGCAAGTGCAAAAACAAATAAGTCACGCCTATGAAACTTCGGCCCAAACACAAAAGTTGAGAGCCGTTGCCTAACGAGCATGTATAGCGACGGTTTGGCTCGACATGACGCCATAAAGATGAGCCTAAGTTAAAAAACAATAACTAAGCGCACAAGAAGTAACCAGCAACGCTATTCAGACGTATTGGAAATAAAAACCTATATATAGTATCTTCTCGCAAAAAAGTTTTAAAGAAAAGAAGAAATGAAAAAACTAATAACACTAACGTTAACACTGCTTGTGGCTCTCATAGCCAATGGGCAAATGCTAAATCCGGTAAAATTCAGTTCGCAGCTCAAGACCAACAACACGGCAGAGGCCGAGATTGTGTTCTCAGGCAAAATTGACAAAGGCTGGCATGTCTACTCTACCGGATTGGGCAGCGGAGGCCCCACATCGGCTACATTCAACAAAGTGAAATTGGATGGCGTGGAGCTTGTAGGCAGGCTGAAGCCCGTGGGGCGCGAGATTTCTAACTATGACAAGCTTTTCGAAATGACGCTGCGCTATTTTGAAAACAGCGTTCAGTTTGTCCAAAAGATAAGGTTCACCAAACCCACCTATACCATCGACGCTTATCTGGAATATGGCGCATGCAACGATAACAACTGTCTGCCACCATCAGAGGTAAGCATTAAGAAATCGGGCAAAAGTCCGGCAGTGGCCAACGCAAAAACAGATGCCAAGTCGGCCAATGGCATGAGCGAAGAAAACAAGATGGACGCAGCAGCCAACACGCAAGTGAGCGCCACCGCCGCGAATATGGACTCAACGGCCTCGCTCCAAGCAGACTCATTGGCCGAGCCCAACGCCAATGCCACCGCACAGCTTTCCGGCACGGAAGCCCAAGCCCTGTGGCTACCAGTGGTGAAACAATTGCAGCAGTTTGACGGTAACAACAATATTGCCAACCACTCCTTGTTATATATATTCCTTATGGGTATCGTGGGCGGATTGCTCGCCCTGGTCATGCCCTGCATATGGCCTATTATCCCAATGACGGTAAGCTTCTTTTTGAAACGTTCCAAGGATGACCGACAAAAGGGCGTGCGTGACGCCATCACCTATGGCATTTCCATTATCGTTATATATCTCGCTTTGGGTATCGGGGTAACGGCAATATTTGGCCCGAGCACGCTCAACTCCCTCTCTACCAACGCAGTGTTTAATATCTTCTTGTTCTTGCTGTTAGTGATTTTTGCGGTGAGCTTCTTTGGATGGTTCGAGATAAAACTACCAGACAGCTGGGCTAACAGCGTGGATAACAAGGCATCGCAGACCACTGGCCTGCTCTCTATATTCCTGATGGCGTTCACGCTGGTATTGGTGAGCTTCTCGTGCACGGCACCAATCATCGGCCTACTGTTAGTACAGACTGTAACCTCGGGCAACTGGATAGGGCCGGCCATCGGCATGTTAGGTTTCGCCTTGGCCTTAGCCGTACCGTTCACACTATTTGCCCTATTCCCCACATTGATGAAAAAGAGCCCCAAAAGTGGCTCATGGATGACACAAATCAAGGTGGTTCTGGGCTTCGTTGAATTAGCCTTTGCCCTGAAATTCTTTAGCGTGGCCGATTTAGCTTATGGTTGGCACCTGCTTGACCGTGAGGTTTTCCTCTCGCTGTGGATTGTCATCTTTATGGGCTTGGGCTGCTATCTTGTGGGCTGGCTCAAGTTTCCGGAAGACGAGGTGGGTGGCGATATCAATAAACCCATGCCGGTGCCCGCCATTATGCTCGGACTGTGCTCGTTGGCTTTTGCCATCTACATGGTGCCCGGGCTTTGGGGCGCGCCATGCAAGGCGGTCTCCGCATTCGCCCCTCCAATGAATACGCAAGACTTTAATCTCAACACTAAGACTGTGGAGGCCACTTACAAGGACTACGAGGCTGGCATGGCCGCGGCCAAAGCTCAAGGCAAACCCGTGCTGATAGACTTCACCGGGTTTGGTTGTGTGAACTGTCGCAAGATGGAAGCAGCCGTGTGGACCGATCCTATCGTAGCCTCAAAGCTGGAAAAAGACTATGTGCTCATATCGCTATACGTGGATGACAAGACACCATTGGCTGAGCCTATGGAGGTACAACTGAATGGGCAACCGCGCACTCTGCGCACCGTGGGCGACAAGTGGAGCTACTTGCAAAGCCATAAGTTTGGTGCCAATGCGCAACCATTCTACGTTACTCTTGACAACAATGGCCAGCCTCTGACAGGCTCATACGGCTACAAGGAGGACGTTCCAGCCTACCTCGATTTCTTAAACAAGGGTTTGGACGCCTACAAGCGGCACTGACACAACAGTCGGATTAACAACATTTAATCGAACAAAGGTGGGGCTGGTACGCCTGCCTGCCCCACCTTACCCCTCTGATAGATTTACCTAATGATACAAAAACCTATTTTGAATACTATGTTAGAAAAGCAAACGAGACAACAAATCATTGACCTTATCAACAAGGAAGTGGTGCCAGCCGTTGGCTGCACCGAGCCAATGGCTGTGGCATTGTGTACGGCACGCGCCACCGAACTATTGGGGCGCAGGCCTGAAAAAATAACCGTGCTGCTCAGCGCGAACATGTTGAAAAACGCGATGGGAGTGGGCATACCCGGCACAGGCATGATAGGGCTGCCCATAGCCATAGCCCTCGGAGCTATCATAGGCAAGAGCGAGTACAAATTGGAGGTAATCAAGGATCTCAACGAAAATTCGCTAAACGAGGCTAAGAGCTACATACAAGACCCCAACCACATTACCATCAAGCTCAAGGAGAATATTACCGAGAAACTCTACATCGAGGTGATATGCGAGGATGGCAACGACAAGGCATCTGCCATCATTGCCAACGCACACACCAATTTTGTTTATGAACAACGCAACGGAGAGACGCTCCTCGAAAAAAGAACGGCCGCCACTGACAGTGAGCGGGCGGGCGACATACAGCTCAACATGTATATGGTGTGGGACTTTGCCACCACCACGCCAGTGGAGGAACTGGCCTTTATCATCAAAACACGCGACTACAACATACGTGCAGCCGAGGAAAGCCGTAAGGGCAATTACGGACACAACCTCGGAAAGACTATGGGGCGCCCCCTAAGTAGCGGAATATTTGGCAAGACGATATATTCGCGCATCATATCAGAAACCGCTTTGGCATGCGATGCGCGCATGGGCGGCGCAATGATACCAGTGATGTCAAACTCTGGGTCGGGCAATCAGGGCATTTGCGCGACTAACCCCGTGGCTGTCTACGCCAAGGAAAATGATAACACAGAGGAGGAATTGATACGGGCACTCACGCTCTCACACCTGACAGCCATCTATATCAAACAAAGTCTTGGCAAACTTAGCGCGCTATGCGGATGTGTGGTGGCCAGCATCGGGTCAAGTTGTGGTATCGTGTATCTCATGGGAGGCGACTACACACGCGTGTGCCATGCCGTGAAAAACATGATAGCGAACCTCACGGGCATGATTTGCGACGGAGCCAAACCAAGCTGCTCTATCAAGATTTGCTCAGGTGTCTCGTCGGCCCTGCTATCGGCTTTGCTAAGCATGGAGGGCGAGCATGTCACCGCCGCGGAGGGCATCATAGACGATGACGTGGACAAAAGCATTCGCAACCTCACCAACATTGGCAAGGAAGCCATGTGCCCAACAGATGACATGGTGCTAAAAATTATGACACATAAAGGGTGTTAGCAATTCACAAAGCACAATTTTTCGCTCTGTTTTCAATTACCTCATAGACGTCGTCGATGCTACCATCGAAAGGGCCGCTGTGCTCTAATTTGAGCGTACACATAGCTGCGGCGAACTTGCCAGACTCTTCATACCCCATGCCTTGAAGACGGCAATACAAGTAACCCGTGGAATAGGTATCGCCACAACCTGTGGCATCGACAAGTTCCTTAGGCTTGTAGGCTGGTATATTATAAAACTGTCCTTCAGCGTAAATGATTGAACCAAAACGATCTAAAGTGACAATAACCTCCTTGACACCATACCCTGCAAGACACTTGGCTACCGTGCGGGGATCCTTGGAATGGGTGATAACCTCCATCTCGTGCTCGTTGAGCTTGAGAATATCGGTGCAAGAAAGAATTTTTTCTTTGTCTTTCCATTCTACGGCACGCACCTCTTGCCCGACCACCTCGCGCAAATAGCCTTGGGCGTCGATGGATACACGCCCCTTGGTGGCAAGATATTGCACCACATCAGAAGAAAAATCATCGCTCAAAAGACTACCTAAATGAAACACCTTGGCTTGCAAAGGACGCATCTCCTCGATAGTGAACGGATCAGCTTTGGCCAAGACACGCTGAGTGCGACGGTTGCCATCCGCATGATATTTGTTTTCAAAATATACACTTTGTGCGGAGGGATAGCACACCACATCAGAACAGATTTGTCGTAATTTATTCACTTGAAGCATCTCTTCTTGCCCCACTTTGGTGACCAACTGAAAATCTACCTTGTGCGGCAGACGACTAATGCCATGCGTCATATAGAAAGATGTGCCACCGGCCATATAGATAGTGTGTCGCGGTGTTATCACCTTATCTCGAGTGATATGCCCGATGCTACAAATATCTGTCATATTATTGTGATTGTTAGATTACAAAGTTAACAAAAATATTAGACAATATTCGTGTTGGTTGTACTTTTTATTGGTACCAAAGACCCTGCGATACATTCGCTTAAAGCCACGCCTTATACATTGATAGTGTAATGGGACGGATTTGGTGGTAATAAAAATGAAATAACAGTTGGGAGCTTAAGAAAATGCACTAAAAAAATGATGATTAGCGATAAAAAGTATAAATTTGCAAAATCGAAACATGTATAATCTCAAACATGAGATAAAAGCGTGATACTGTCATGCACTTATCTCAAAAGCTAATGACACTAAACCTTGGCAAATGACAAAACAATGACAAGTCCGACACAACACCCACGTTGCTTATTTAAATCGGAAATATTGACATTTGTCAGTATGAACCCCTCGCATGTGTTAGGGAACATCGTGAAATCGTTTCATGGTGTAGACCAAACTACCACTTTGGAGGCTTGGGAAAGCGAAATAAAGATAATGCAGCAAGTGTTGCAGCCATGGGCCACAGACAACGAAGCGTATGTGTGTTTCGAATATGACATACCGAGATTGGGAAAACGAATAGATGTGGTAGTACTGTTAGGGGGCATGGTATTTTGCTTAGAATTTAAGGTAGGTAAACGCGATGCGTTACAAATGGATGTTGAACAAGTGCTGGACTATGCGCTCGATTTGAAGAACTTTCACCTTTACAGCGCTGACAGACCTATTGTTCCAATCCTTATCCCAACAGAATATTCTAAAGAGTCGTTGTTTATCCAATTATCACCATACAATGATGAGATTTACAATCCTATCATCACCAGCAAAGACTCTCTTCAAAAGGTCATGGCCAAAGTGCTTGAACATGGGTCAAAAAAATACGATTTGAAAAAATGGGGCGCTAATTGGTTGATAAGTCCATATAGTCCGACTCCGACAATTATTGAAGCCGCGCGGTCGCTCTACGAAAATCACTCTGTAGAAGAAATAACACGACACGAAGCCGATAAGGTGTCGACCGATGAGACCATAGATTATCTCTTGCACGTAATAGACCTAAGCAAACGTCAAGGAGAAAAAAGCATATGCTTTGTGACAGGCGTACCGGGAGCAGGAAAAACGCTCGTGGGATTAGATGTGGCTATCAAACAATCATACAAAGAGGACAATAAAAACAAAGAGAGTGGTGCTGTGTACCTGTCTGGAAATGGACCTTTGGTAGCGGTTCTTACAGAAGCATTGGCTCAAAACAACAAAAAGAAATGTGATGAGCGAGGTGAAAAGAAAAAACTTTCAGACTCGCGCAGAGAGGTTAGCGAATTTTTGCAAATCATACACCGTTATCGCGACAATATGCTTGCGAAGATTAAGAACCCCGTAGAGAACGGACGGTTAGAAATAGACCCTGCCAAAGCTGTGAAAATGAAACAAGCAGGATATGCAGAGGTGGAACATGTGGCTATCTTTGACGAAGCACAACGGTCGTGGACTCATAAACGTCTGGCTAACTATTTGAAACGGGGAGGAACATATGGAAACAAACTGAAGGTACCAAACTTTCCTGTTTCCGAGGCCTCTTTCCTAATATGGTCTATAGATCAGCGCCAAGACTGGGCGGTGATAATCTGTCTCGTGGGTGGAGGACAAGAGATAAACACGGGCGAAGCAGGAATTTCCGAATGGATTAAAGCGTTGAACAGTGAATATAAGCATTGGAAAGTGTACATCTCTGATAGACTAACAGAACGTGAATACGCCGAGGGAAAAGTAAATGAATTATTAAAAGCAAACCAACATGTTACCTATTCGAAAAGCCTACATTTGGCTGTTAGCCTCCGATCGTTTAGGGCAGAGACGTTGTCAGCGTTTGTTCATGCACTGCTCGCCATTGATGATAAAGCGCATAAGCTGTTTCAAGACGTGCAACAAAAAGGATATCCCATACTTCTGACACGAAATATTGACAAGGCTCGGCAATGGCTTCGCTCAAAAGCAAGAGGCTCTCAGCAAACGGGCATACTCGTTTCGAAAGTAGCCGCACGATACAAACCACAAGCCGTAAATGTTTTGGCATCGGGCGATGAAAACGCCGTGCATTGGTTCTTAGAAGACAAGGGCGACGTGCGCTCATCTAATTATCTCGAAGAAGCTGCTACCGAGATACAAGTGCAAGGATTGGAACTCGATTATGCTTGTATCTTATGGGATGCTGACGTACGCTTTGAAAACGGGAAATGGCAATATTATAAATTTAATGGGAAAACAAAATGGATAGCTGAAACCAATGAGGAAAACAGGCATTACATGTTAAACGCTTATCGCGTGCTATTGACACGAGCTCGACAAGGCATCATCATTTGTGTGCCCGAAGGCAATGATAGAAAAAACCCTGAAGGCTTTCCCGAAGATGCTACTCGCTTACCCATATACTATGATGGTACCTACGAATATTTCAAACAACTGGGATTGAAAGAAATATTTTAATAAATAACACAACAACAAATAAAATGATTCGCACAAAACGAAACGGAGCGCAAACCTCCACACATGGAGAAGAGCAACAACAACAGACCGAATGCAATGTCTGTCAAAAATCTAAAAACCGAATGTCACAAGGCATTATATGCTTGCTTGTTGTCGTAGGACTGTTCGGAAGCATTGCGAGTGTTATGGGAGTGGCCAACATGCTCAACACCATTATGCACACAGCTCACGACTTGTTGCTCAATACGTGCTTTTATTTAATGGCTATTTGCGTGCTAACAGGAGCTTTGGGCAAGCTTTTTGTTGAGTTTGGAGTGGTGGATTTGATAGAACGAGGGTTAAGACCACTGATGAAACCCGTGTTCAGATTACCGGGAGTAGCGTCTCTCGGAGCAGTACTTACATTCCTATCAGACAATCCTGCCATCATCACGTTGGCCCAAGACAAACACTTCGGAAGCTATTTCAAGAAGTTTCAATATATTTCTCTAACCAATTTTGGTACCGCATTTGGTATGGGACTTATTGTAATCGTTTTCATGCTGGGAAATGGTTATTTCGCAGAGCCAGCCATAGGGTTTATAGGAGCCTGCCTTGGATGTGTGGTGTCTACAAGACTAATGCAACACTTTGTGCTCAAAGCCTACCCACAATACCGCACAGAAGAGGCATTGGACGGAGAGAAATTCCGTCAACAACCCACCCGAGAGCTACATCGTGAAGAAAAGTCTGTGTTTCTGCGCATGCTCAATTCGCTGTTAGATGGTGGCAAATCTGGCGTTGAGGTTGGCGTTTCTATCATTCCCGGCGTACTCATTATATCCACTTTGGTAATGATACTCACTTTCGGACCAAATACACAAGGCCTATTCACAGGGAAAGCTTATGAGGGAATTGCCATCTTACCTGCCATAGCCAACAAATTAGATTGGTTGCTCAATCCTCTTTTTGGTTTTTCGGACCCACACCAAATAGCCTTCCCTATCACGGCATTAGGAGCTGTAGGAGCAGCCTTGAGCCTGGTGCCCAATTTTATATCCCAAGGATGGATGGACGGCAATGCCATTGCCGTATTTACAGGTATCGGAATGTGTTGGAGTGGATTTCTTAGCACCCATACTGCCATGCTCGATACAATTGGCTATCGAGAGCTTACCTCTAAAGCTATACTTTCGCATACTATCGGAGGCATTGCAGCTGCGCTTGTGGCCCATTGGGGATACATGTTATACGCTGCGTTATTGACATAGCATTGATTTTGCGGAAAAAAATAAAATAAAATCAAGAAAATCAAGGAAATGAACATAGAGAAGAACAGTCTGTTTAGCCTTTTCTTCCATTCTTTTCAAGAGCCATTACATTTCGGAATTGAACCTTTCGCAAAATATTTTGCGAAAAAAGTTTGTGCTTTTCGACTTTAAATCGTACCTTTGCACTCACATTTCTATAACGAAATGCACATGCGCCCAGATGGCGGAATCGGTAGACGCGCTGGTCTCAAACACCAGTGGAGCAATCCATCCCGGTTCGATCCCGGGTCTGGGTACCACAAATCCCTTGTAAATTGTTGATTTACAAGGGGTTTTTCTTTCTTAAAGCGTACTAAAAGTGTACTTTGTAACAAAACAATGCGAAAGGTGTACTTTTGTAATTTTTCATCTCTTAGTTTTATATTTAATTAACGACAACTCTTCCCTTTTATTCTGTTTCCTTCCCTTCTTTGGCTTTTTCTCCACCGAATGCTTTATCTTTGCAAATAGATACCCACCTTAAAATATAGCAAAGGGAAGATAATAGTCTAAAAATACAGCTTGATAGTATTCAGCAGATATTGAGCTACTGCATTACTCAAACTTACAATGTCCTCGTAGGAAATGTTCTGAGGAAGAAAGGCTGCATAAATAATATGCAGCTCAAAGAGATTTTGCAGAAAGAATATATCCGAATAACCGATGAACTTTCTTCTATTTATCTGAATTATCCTGCCCTCGCATGTGTAGAGGAGTACTACAATGAATGCGACTTTTTATGGGAAAGCACTTTCTTTGAATCGCTAACCAAAGAACAAAAACAGAAATATACCTCTTTCTCCGTATCTTCATTTGAATATGCAAGGTACATTGAGGCACATACCTACTATAATGATGCCCTGCCAATGTTCTCGTACCTTGTCGATGCTATTTTGTATGAACGCTACGCAAAATATCTTATGGAAGAAATAGAACGAATTGAATTGACAGAGATGCAAACCGTCCAGCTTCACCCTTCAATTTTAGTAAACGATGAACCATGTGGACAGAAAAAGAAACCTGTCATTGTTGGCAAAGAAACAAATCCATTTCAATCCTCTTTTACAGAAGAGCAAATTGTACTTCTAACTACTTGTATCAACGAAATCCAATTATTCACGACTTGCATATCTTCCAAGATACTCAAAGACTTTTTTGCTTGTAAACTAAAAGGTGTCTTGAAATCAAACAACAACCGCCAACTGGCATATCTTATGCAAAGTCTTAATCTAAAAGGGTTTATTACAGATGAATGGCAATCGGCCATTGCTCGCAATGAACTTGTATTAGGAAAAACAAAAGATACACCACTGACACGCACCGACCTTTCCACAGCAACAGATCAAATCAATATGAAGCAGCCGAAAGGATGGGAAATCATTGATAAATACATCAAACAACTGAAAAAAGGTTGAGCATAGGTTGATACCTCAAACATCGCTCAACGCCAATTACTTTTATCATTTTTAATTTTGCCCTCGTTAACGAATAATTAGCGAAGGTGCACCTTCATATTGTTTAATTCAAAATGTTTTCAATATGAACAAGACATTAGAAACGCGAGTTGAAGAACTCGAACAAATGGTATTCATGAATAAGAACGTGCTGAGTTTTGAAGAAGCCAGCAGGTTCTTAAACCTCTCAAAGAGTTATCTCTACAAACTCACATCGGGAAATCTGATACCTCATTACAAGCCACAAGGTAAAATGCTTTATTTTGAGAAGGCAGAACTTGAAGCGTGGCTACGGCAGAACCCTATTAAGACCACAGTACAGATAAATCAAGAGGCTCAAAGGTATATCATGGGCAACAAACCCTTAATGCAGAAATAGCTCATGGCACACGAAGATTTTATCCGTGTTGGCACAACCTTATATAAGATTGTGAACCAACCACGCATCAATGGCGGTTTTGTCAAGAAGCGTATCGTGTGGAACAATGAGACGCTACGGCAGGACTATGGTAAGAACTTCATTGCCACTGTCCCGAAGTACGATGGTTTCTGTACCGTACCTAACCACGTGAACTATCAACCAGTGGTTGACAAGTTTCTGAATCTCTACGAGCCGATAGGACACCAGCCAAAAGAAGGAGAGTTCCTACACATCGAATCCCTGATAAGGCATATCTTCGGGGAACAATACGAGTTGGGCATGGATTACTTGCAATTGCTCTATCTCCAACCCGTGCAGAAACTCCCCATTCTCCTGATGGTGTCAGAAGAACGCAACACAGGCAAGAGTACGTTCCTTAACTTTCTTAAAGCTGTTTTCCAAAACAATGTTACTTTCAACACCAACGAGGATTTTCGCAGCCAATTCAATGCTGATTGGGCAGGAAAACTGCTTATCGTTGTGGACGAAGTATTGCTCAACCGTAGAGAGGATAGTGAGAGGTTGAAAAATCTCAGCACAACACTTTCTTATAAGGTGGAAGCAAAAGGTAAAGACAGAGACGAAATCTCCTTCTTTGCCAAGTTCGTGCTCTGTTCCAATAACGAGTTACTCCCAGTTATCATTGATGTGGGAGAAACTCGATATTGGGTAAGAAAAATAAATAGGCTTGATAGAGACGACACCGACTTCCTGCAAAAGCTGAAAGTCGAGATTCCTGCCTTTCTTTATTTCCTGCAGCATCGCACGCTATCTACCCAAAAAGAAAGTCGTATGTGGTTTGCACCCAAGCTGACTTTTACACCCGCTCTACAGCGTATAATACGCAGCAATAGAAACAAGATAGAGTTGGAAATGTCTGAACTCTGCTTAGAGGTAATGGAGCAGATGGTGGTTACCGAGTATTCTTTCTGTATCAATGATATGGTGTGCCTGCTAAACAACACAGGCTGCAAGGCTGACAAAAGCCAAGTCCGAAGGATTGTGCAGGACATTTGGAAGCTCTCGCCTGCTCCCAATAGTCTTACTTATCTTACCTATCAGATTGACTACAATAGCTTCAGAAACTATTCGCCTATCAAACGAACAGGTAGATACTACACCGTGACCAAAGAACTACTCACAAACATTTAATCATTTATTTTGATGAAATGATGAAAGAAGCATATAAGATTCTGATTGGCAACATCTTTATCATTTATCCTTTTGCTCATCAGTATAAAGAAATGATGAAAGAAGTATTCTATACTATCCAAAAGAGAAATACATCAAATTTCTCTTTTGGCTGGCTCCCTTGTGTGAGTTGCGACCCCATTTCCCGATTTCGCGAAATCGGGAACACTTTTGTCCGCACAAAAGTACAACTTGCTAAACAAAGGCAGATATGCAACAACGGAGAAATCTTTGTATTTTGGGAAGATGTTAAAAAACGAGATTGGGAAATAACGAAGTCATGAAATCGAGATTTTGGCACTTTCATGAAGCATAAAAGTATATTCTACTTTGGTAAGCATTGTGATGAAGTTACGATGAGTATATAAGCCATTTATAACGAGCATATTATGTCTTATTTCATCAAATCATCAATTTTTCAAACCATTCAACTTCACTGTAATATGAACATTCAAAAAATTAAAACAATAAAGCTGCAAGATTTTCTTGCAAGTCTGGGGCATACACCTATAAAACAACAAGGTAACAAGTTGTGGTATCTCTCTCCCTTTCGTACTGAACGCCAAGCTTCATTCAAGGTAAATACAGAAATCAACCAATGGTATGACTTCGGGGTAGGAAAAGGTGGAAACATCATTGCTCTGGCAGAGGAACTATATAAGTCCTCCGATATTTCCTATCTTATTAGACAGATAGAACGCAATGTTCCAAGCTGTGTACATTCCTTGCCTATTCCTTACACTAAGAAGGAATCGCAACAACATGCACAATCTTTTGAGAACTTAAAAATTCTACCTTTGACACATCCTGCCCTTATCAGATATTTACATGAAAGATGTATTGACATGGAGGTAGTCACAGCTGTGTGTAACGAACTCCATTACGACTCTAATGGTAAGCACTATTTCTGGATAGGTTTTCCCAATAGTGCAGGTGGGTATGAAATACGCAACCCATTCTTCAAAGGCTGCATTGCTCCAAAGGATATTAGTGTTTTCTATGCCAATGAGCCGAAGAAGATTTGCTTTCTTTTCGAGGGTTTTATGGACTTTTTGTCTTTTATGACACTAAGAAAATTGAAGAATCCGCAGCGAACAGGGCTAAACCAACAAGATTACATAGTCCTCAATACTGTATCAAATATTCATAAGGTTACAGAGAAGTTGTCGCATTACGACAGCATCCAATGCTACTTGGATAATGACGATGCAGGCAGGAATGCTTATAAACAATTATCGAAAGAATTGAGTCGTTCAGTCTTAGATTCATCTTCTTTGTATAGTGATTTCAAGGATCTAAACGACTATTTATGTGCTGAATTCAAGCATTCAGAGAAAGCAGAAAATAAGAAGACCAAAGGGATTAAGCTATGATTACAAGAATAGTTTTACATAATCTGTTTACTGGGGGAGCAAGTTTATGTTTTGGGCATACCAAAACCACTTGCCCACTCCTGACAGTCGTTGCAGAGAATCATCCCGCTGGTCTCCATCAATCAATTAAAGAAACAATTATGACTAAATCAGAATACAACAAAGGCGGTCGTCCAACCAAAGGCGCAGCCGAGAAAAAGAAATACCGCATCACGGTAAAACTTACTACTGAGGATTACTATACCCTCAAAGGCAAAGCTAAGAGTGCAGGAATATCCATGAGTGAATTTGTAAGAAAAGTTCTCGATAAAGGGAATGTGATTGAACGTTTGACCATTGAGCAGGCTGACTTCATCCGCAAGCTGTGTGGTATGGCAAACAATCTCAATCAGTTGGCACATCGTGCCAATGCGGACGGCTTCTATGCTATTGCGCCCTTCCATAAACTTATCCTTGCCAAGATTGATGAAATCCTAAATTTGATACGAAGATGATAGCTAAGCTTATGAAAGGTTCAGGCTTCAAGGGTGTTATTAACTACATCCTCGATCCGAAGAAGGGAACGGAACTTATAGATAGTTCGGGTGTAAGGACAGATGATATTAGCCACATCATTCAGAGCTTCATCGACCAAACAAATCTAAACCCAAGAGTGAGTAAGGTCGTCGGACATATCTCCTTGAGTTTCTCCACACAGGATTTTCTCAAATTAAGCAACGAGTTCATGACACAAGTCGCTCGTGAGTATATGGAGAAAATGGGGATAAAAGATACGCAGTATATCATAGGTCGCCATTTTGACAAGGATCATCCGCATATCCATATTGCTTTCAATAGGATAGACAATAACGGCAAAATCATTTCTGACAAGAACGACAGATTCAGAAGTGAGAAGATTTGTAAGGAACTGACCGCCAAATATGATTTATACTTTGCCAGTGGCAAGGAGAAAATCAAGGAGCACCGCTTGAAAGAACCCGACAAGACCAAGTATGAGATTTATCTGGCTTTGAGGGAAAAGATTCCCAGAAGCATGGATTGGAAAACGTTACTTGCCTACCTGAGAAAAGAAGAGATTGATGTACGATTTAAGTATAAAGGCAATACACAAGAAGTACAAGGCATTATCTTTGAGAAGAACGGCTATCATTTCAATGGCTCAAAGGTGGACAGGAGTTGCAGCTATTTCAAGATTGATTTTGCCTTGAAGCAGAATAACAAAGAAAACTGTCAACAGGCACAAGGAACCATCAATCTTATATCAGATGTTACAGATGTTACGAGCACACTTGTCAATGATTTCATTGAGGGAGGATTAGACCTGTTTCAGTCTCACAGCACAGTCCCTGCGGAAGTTTATAATACACTTGATAAAAAGAAGAAAAAGAAAAAACGTAAAATACATTTATAACTATGGCAGATAATAATACATTTGTCCTCTTTGAGGAAATCAAGAACAAGTTGGAAATAATTTACAAGGAAGTAAGGGAACTTAAAGAAAAGGACATCAGTTCTGTTTCTCTTCCTACACCTACTATTCCAGCGCAAAGTAATGAACAGCATGATCAAGAACTGCTCAAACAATATGAGCAGAAAACGAAGGAGATACTCAATAAGTATATAGCCATACAAATGCGTATCAAGGATGAGGAAGCCAAATCCATTGATAAGTTGGTGGCAAGCGTATTGACTATGTTACATGAGTGGAAGGAGCAGAAAGAGCAGCCACAACTGCAAGAACATATCCACAAGCATAGATTTGACATCAAATCGTCTAAAGTCTTTACCTATGTGGTTATAACAGCAGTTGTGTGTCTCGCTTCTTTGGTTGGCAACTTCTGGTTGTGGCAAAGCAAACAGCAATATAATGACGATGCTTTAAAGTTCCGAATTATCAGAGTATGGCGAGGTTGCAGCCCGAAGGAAATACTATGGCTCAACGATGTGTTTGACATTCATCGTAACGAAACCACAATCGGAAAAATCAAGAAGAAAGCTGATGGGTACGACTTGGAATTGAAGCAGAAGGCAGACAGTCTGATGCAAAGAAAATTGAAGTAACTCTATACGGAACAAGTCCAACCAAACGGGAAACTTGGTTGGGCTTGCTATAATGCCATATTATTCTATGATTTCCCAGAAGCCACCATTATCTGGTCCAACACGGCGAAGGTACTTATTACGCATATATTCGATATTACACATAATAGAAGTCGCACTAAAACCAACAGCAGAAGCAAGTTCCATCTTGGTTATATAGGAATTTTCTGTCATTAGCTGCAAAATGGTAATACGATTTTGCGTTAATTTATCACCATTTTCTAATGCTTTAGCCACTGCTTTTTCTACTATCATCTCTCGCTTATCAGTAACCTTAGTTTGTTTATCAGTAACCCTATCAGATACCTTTGCCTGCTCATCAGTAACCTTTTTATGTACCTTCGAGAGGGTATCAGCTACCTTATCTGTATTCTCTTTCACAGACATTTCTTGTTCTGACATAACTTTTGGAACTATGATTTTCAAAATAAAATCATCAAGGTGGAAGGATATATTTTATCAATAGTATCATTGGGACTTACAGTTGCATTTTCTACATTTACAGTTGCATTTACAGTTGCATTTTTATTGATAGCTGGTTGGACAAAGAACCTTATAACCTCTTGACTGTTTGTGAGTATTTCCCCCTTTTATTGTCAAACTCATATCTTTCTCTCTTATTACATACCATTGAAAACATGTAATAGCTTAATTCTTCTTATATGCACCATTATGAGCAGGATGTGCCGTTTGAAGTGCCACGGGGGTGGGTGTGGACAACATTGGAAAATTGTACGATAAATCGTGATAATGAACGAATACCTATTGCATCTGCAATTAGAAATAAACAACAAAACAAAAAATACGACTATTATGGTGCTGCTGGAATTATAGATAAAGTTGATAACTATATCTTTAATGAGCGATTGCTATTAGTCGGCGAAGATGGAGCTAATTTATTATCTCGTGCAAAGAATAATGCATTCTTTGCAGAAGGAAAATTTTGGGTTAATAACCATGCTCATATTTTAGATTCTTATCCTAAGAAAGTATTAGATTTTGTAGCTATTGTAATAAATTCTATGAATTTAGAAATGTACATTACAGGATCCGCACAACCCAAATTATCTCAGGATAATCTCAATCGAATCCCCATTCCTCTTCCTCCTTTTGCAGAACAACAACGTATAGTAGCAGAGATAGAGCGTTGGTTCGCTTTGATAGATACAATCGAGAAAAGTAAAGAGGGCTTAGAAACTGCTATTAAGCAAGCAAAAAACAAAATCCTCGACCTCGCTATTCATGGCAAACTCGTACCACAAGACCCGAATGATGAGCCAGCATCAGAACTACTCAAGCGTATCAATCCGAAGGCACAGATACCTTGTGATAACGAGCATTATGCGCAGTTGCCGAGAGGATGGAGTGTTTGTTTACTTGAAAATATTATAGAATATGAGCAGCCAACAGACTATATTGTTAGTTCTACGAACTATGATGATAGTTACCTAACTCCAGTCCTAACAGCTGGTAAATCATTTATAATAGGTTACACCGATGAAGAAGAAGGTCTATATTCTAAATTACCTTGTATTATCTTCGATGATTTTACAACTGCCTCAAAATTAGTAACTTTTCCTTTTAAGGTTAAATCTTCTGCAATGAAGATTTTGCAGGTAAACCAAAACATATCAATCAAATATGTTGCTGCATTTATGAGCATCACACAACTAATTGGTGATACTCATAAACGTTATTGGATTTCAGAATACTCTAAACTACCAATTCCTATCCCTCCGAAGGAAGAACAGAAGCGTATTGTTACAGCAATCGATAATTTATTTAATGTGTTAGATGCAATCATGGAGAACTTATAAATTCTCCTTGATTGCATCAAGTATATTGAATGTCGATTTAATCGCTTCTACTATTCTTATCTGCTCATTATATGGTGGCAAAGGGACGGCAATAGCCTTGAATAACTTTTTATTCAAGTGAGGTATTGCAGACCCCACTTTATTCTCTCTTAATGCCTTTCGATGTAGGTTTATTACATTGAGAATATATTTCTCATTGACATTTTGGTCTATATCTAACTGCTTAAATGTACTTCCTTGATAACCATCTATCGGGGTTCTAAATACTTCGCCTGAATTCTCACCATCTACTAAAATCATATAGGAATTAGCTGTTACAAACTTACCACTGTTAATGGCTTTTCCTGCTGAAATCCCTCTTAAATACTTTACATCCAAATTTACCAAAGGAGTACTGTCCAGCTTTATTCCATCTTTTAGTTTACAAACATCTTGCATTGATATTACACTCCATCCTTTTGGCAACTGCGCATAATGCTCGTTATACTTTATTATATTGTTACTTTATTCATTATAAATCAATGTAATATGGTAACAACATTTCAGAAACATCTTGCCAAGACCAACTTAGCACCAAACACCATCACATCGTATGTGTGGACAGTAAACTACTTCTTTGAACATTACAAAGAAGTGAACAAAAAGAATCTTTTAGCATACAAAGGATTTCTTGTAGAGAATTTTAAGCCCCAAACGGTCAATCTACGCTTGCAAGCTATTAACAAATTCTTGGAGTACTCAAAGCAAGACAAACTAAAAGTGAAGTTTGTTAAGGTACAGCAAAAGAACTTCTTGGAAAATGTGATAAGTGATGCCGACTACAAGTTCTTGAAGACCAAGCTAAAGGCTGATGGCTTTGATGAGTGGTACTTCACAATATGGTTTATGGCAGCAACGGGTGCACGTGTTAGTGAATTGTTGCAAATTAAAGCAGAGCATGTACAAGTAGGGTATCTCGATCTTTATAGTAAAGGTGGCAAGATAAGGCGTTTATATATTCCTAAGAATTTACGGACAGAAGCAAATAAGTGGATTAAAGAGAGGGGATTAAGTTCGGGGTATATATTCCTCAATCGTTTTGGCAATCGAATCACAACACGTGGTATTGCCCAACAGCTCAAACATTTTGCTGAAAAGTATGGCATCAATCGTGATGTGGTTTATCCACATTCTTTCCGCCACCGCTTTGCAAAGAATTTCCTTGACCGTTTCAACGACCTTGCGCTATTAGCCGACCTTATGGGGCATGAAAGCATAGAGACCACTCGCATCTATCTACGCAGGACAGCGAGTGAGCAACAAAAGATAGTGGATAAAGTGGTGAATTGGTAATCGCTTTGCAGGCATAACCCGACAAGGCTATGCTTGCAAAGTCTGTTCTATACAATCAAGTAATGGAAACAATTCTTCTATTTTCTGAACTATACGCTTTTGTTCTGCGAAGGGAGGTACGGGAAACAATATCTTATGTAACTCTTTAGATGATAAGCCTAAAAGTCCAATGCCTTTACCGCCGATTATGTTATGGGCTTTATATGATTTTAGAACATAATAATAGAAAGGTGTGTATACTCCTTCCTTGCTTCTTAATCTATGAATATGGTTTTGTATGCAAATGTTATAATCATAAGTCCATATTGCAGAACGTCCAACATCTCCGCCTTCGCATACCAACAAATCTCCCTTGGCTACGGTGCATTTATCAAGTTCATTTTCTTTAAATGGCATTTGTTTAACTACAGAGAAGTCAAATCTATTCCAATAGACATTAGATGTGGTTAGATAGTCTTTTAGCTTACCTTCTTTATTAGCCGAATTGAGTGCCTTGCCTGTATTGTGTGTAAATAAATCGCCTAACATAGCGATATGCCACATACTTGGATAATGCTCGTTATCACAAGTGATTTGTGCCTTGGGATTGATGCGTTTGAGCAATTCCGACGCGGGTTCATCGCTTGCATCCTGTGGTACGAGTTTGCCATGAATGGCAAGGTCAAGGATTTTGCCCTTGGCTTGTTTGATTGATGTTTCCAAATTTTCCTTGCCCTGTTCAATTGTATCAACAAGAGTAAACCATCGCTCTATTTCAGCAACAATGCGATGCTGCTCGGCAAGAGGAGGTAGTTGAATAATTTGATTTAGAATGATAGAACGGTCAATACCAGGAATCAAACCGTTATCCATTTGTTTTATGGCGCTTATTCTTTCCTCTAAACAATAGAAAAGATATTTGCTTACTAAAGGCTCAATAAATTGAAGTGACATAAGTTGACGTGCGATATGTAAATCCCCAACCGAATTGAACGCTAATTTCCCTATTGTGCCTTTACATGTAATTAATAAATCACCTTTATGTGAAATAGTAATAGGAGCTGTAGTCCACCTGTTAATAATGATGGTATTGTTATCAATGTTAGATGCTCCCGTAATATAAGGTATTCCCTTTTCAAAAGAATTGTATTGAGTCGGCTGTAAATCCCTACCAGAAAGTAAAGTTATTATCTCTGATAAGGCGGTTTTGCACCAGCCATTCGGCACATCCTGCTCATAATGGTGCGTATCGGAAGTTTTCACGGTCTTTCGACTACGCTTTATTTTTCCTTCTGAGATTAAGCGTTCTTTTTCTGCACGGATGCGCTCAAGAAGAACTGATGCTGGCTCATCGTTAGAGTCTTGTGGTACAAGTTTGCCGTGAATGGCAAGGTCTAATATCTTTTGTCTTAATTTCTTCGTGTCCATTATCTACCAAATTAATCATTTGTGTTGTTTTGCTCTTCCAAGAATAGGTTACAATATTCATTGAGCTGCTCTTGCATACGCTCTTGCGGAATAAGAATACGTTTGTATTCTGTTATCAAAGTTGGGCTCATACTACGGCTCATGGCGTATTCTACCACCATTTTATCTGCATCAGGACATAACAGAATACCAATAGAAGGGTTTTCGTTGCTTCGCTTTACATCACGATCAAGGGCTTCGAGATAAAACTCCAACTGTCCGAGATCACGAGGATGAAACTTTGTCTTTTTCAGTTCTACCGCAACAAGTGCTTGTAACCCACGATGGAAAAACAATAAGTCAGCTTTGAAAGTTGATGCACCCACATTGAGATTATACTCTTGATCCATAAAGATAAAATCTTTACCCAACTCAAGGATAAATTGCTTCATGTGCTCTATCAGCCCTTTTTTGAGCTTTGTTTCACTATGTTTTTGAGGTAATCCGAGGAAATCAACAAACAAAGTGTCCTTAAATACAATAGGAGCATTAGGATAAGTCTGTAATAAGCCTTTTGACATATTCTTTTTATCGCCTAACAATGTTGTGTAGGTCTGGTTGGTAATGCTACGCTGAAGCTCTCTTTTTACCAAATGTTCTTTGTGCGCATACAGAATATAGAACAACCGTTCTTCACTACTTTTACAACGACATAATATCTCTATATGATTCGTTAAAGTGGTAAGTGTGAGGAGTTTGGGAAATTGTCCAATTCGTGGCTGGACAACTTGCATAGGAAAGGTGTCAATCCCTGGATAATCTTGTATCAAAGGCTTATCATTAGTTTGTGCAATTTTTGGCTGCACAAATTCTTTAGATAGGTATTGTGATGCCATAGATAAGAAGTTTTCTGAAGAATACTCTTCGTAGAACTGCACCATATTATATATACTTCTTCTACTATATCCTCTCAGCTTTGGTTGTTTGGTACGGATATATTCAGAAAGTTGAGTAACAACTTTGCTACCCCATTCTTCCGATTTCAATTTGTGGGAAACATAACCGCCCACATTCCAAGCCATAAGCAATGTTTCTTCGTTCACCGCCCTTGAAGCACGGCTCTGATGCTGCAAAATGATGTTGATTACCTCATCAAATTGCTGCTCTTGACTTAATACCATATTACTACCCATTCCGTTTACTCTTTAATTCCGTCCATTAACTTCTGCAATTCAGCTACTGCCTTACTGATGTTACTGGCTTGGGTGGTGATGATGGTCATCAATTCTTCAAGCGTGAAATGTTCTTCCTCTCCACCAGCCTTAATCCACGTAATATCAAGACTTGTTTTGTCGTGAGCCATAATGTCCTCTACCGTATATTTGCGCCATCTACCAGCACGAGCAGTATCTTCGTTATAGGTTTCGGCACGAGGATTAGCATTGTAGCAGGCTACAAAATCATCAAGATGATGACGTTGCAACTTATTTGTTGCCAATGTATGCTTCACAGCTGTGCGATAATCATAGAACCAAATATCCTTAGTTGGTTGTCCCTTCGTGAAGAACAACACGTTGGCTTTAACGCCTTGTGCATAGAAAATGCCAGTGGGCAAGCGTAAAATGGTGTGCAAATTGAAGTCGCTCAATAGCTTCTTGCGGATCGTTTCGCCTGCACCACCTTCAAACAGCACATTGTCAGGAAGTACCACTGCAGCACGCCCACCTGTTTTCAGCATCAACATCATGTGTTGCAAGAAATTGAGCTGATTGTTTTTAGTCTCTACATAGAAATCGGGACGATTGATGTCCACCGAACCAGCGGGGCGTGTCCCAAAAGGAGGATTGGCAAGAATTACATCTACCAACGTGTCAGGCTCTTTTTCTAAACTATCTTCGCACGCAATAGGGCTACGGTCTGTCCCAATGCCATGCAAATATAGGTTCATCGAAGCCAAAGTTACAACTAATGGAGTGTTATCAATGCCATGAAGTGTCTTATTATTTAAGAATTCACGTTTGTCCTTATCTTGTGATTGCTGTTTCATACTATCGTATGCAGCCAACAAGAAACCTCCTGTGCCACATGCCGGATCGCAAACGGTTTCGCCAATCTTGGGTTTGATACAATCTACCATTGCCTGGATAAGAGGACGAGGCGTAAAATACTGCCCTGCACCACTTTTCTTATCTTGACCATTCTTCTCCAAGATTCCTTCATAGATAGCACCTTTTACATCGCCATCCATGACAAGCCACTGCTCTTCGTCTATCATCGAAATCACTTTCTTCAGATAAACAGGCTTATCAATCTTATTTTGTGCCTTAGTAAAGATTGTACCTATCAGATTGTCTTGCTCGCTAAGAATTTTCAGTGTCTTCTCATATTGCTCTATCAAGTCTAAACCATCAAGTTCTATCAGATTACGCCAACGATAGCCTTCAGGAATAGAAGATATTTCCTCAAACAATTCCTCATTCTCCGCATCCATTTTGAGAAAGAGAAGATAGGTCAGTTGAGTAACATAGTCGGTGTAGCCAATACCCTGTCCTGATAGTGTGGTCGCTAAATTCCAAACCTTTTTGGTAAGTGTTTGCTCTGTTGATATATTTGTTGCCATTTGTTAAGCTATTTTTCTGTAAATGATAAATTGTGATAATGAAGCCAAAGCTTCGTTTGCTATATTTTTCCCACCAAAGGCACGGATAAGTTGCGCCGCTTGTGTCTTATCATTGTCTTTAATCTCTGTAATTGTACAATAACCATTCGATGCAATATAGCTAAATACTTGTTGCATCACTCCAATCTGCTCTTCTGTAAGAGGTCGTTGATTTTGTCCACACCACAGATTAAAACGTTGGTTGGCAGATGGATACAAGCTTTCGAGCCTTTCTATCTGGTGAAAAGTATAACGCACTAACTGGATAATGTTTGTAAGAGCTTCTTTTTCCTCTTTTGTAGAACTATGTTTTACCATTGGGGGATTGATTATGGCATAAGAGTTCCAAAGTAATGAAGTATTAAACTTACTATTTGCAAATTTCAATTTATTCTCCAAATCTTTTAGTATCGCATAAGTAAGAGGCTCGCCTTGATTATTGTAGATGATGCGCAATGCTTCTATTTCATCCTTATGCTCCTCACAATAGGCTTCAAAAGCAGAAGTAGTTGCCTGCGCTTCTTCCTGTGAGAATCCTTTTGATATAAGCATATCCTCGCCTGGCATCAAAGTTTCAATAAAACCTGCATTGAGAATCAACAGGAATTCTCTTGCTTCCGGGTGATTTGCAATATTACGCACTAAGGCTTTGCGCTCTAAGTTTGGCGCATTGACATCAATATACTCGGGAAGCGAGTCGTTTTCAAATGCTGCAAAGATGTCAGATGCAATATCCATCATGCTTTGATGAGCCAAACCAAGAAATTTTTCACGGTCTGTTTCTTCACATTTATGACTGATACGAGATAAGCGACTTGCTAATAATCTCAAATTGTTATCATTTACATTACCATGCGTTATTTTCTCCAAAAGTTCTTTCAAGGACATTAGTTTGGAGGTTGCACTGTCAGAGGGAGAAGTAATAGACTTTTCATGCTCTGTAACACCTACGGCATCTACTAAAAAGAAACAATCCTTACTGTAAGCATTGGGCGTTACATTTCGTAGTTGCTCGTCTCCTATGGTACGCACACCTCGTCCTTTCATCTGAATATATAACGGTTCTGATGCCACATCACGCATAAACATGACCACTTCAAGGGGTTTAATGTCAGTACCTGTTGCCACCAATGTGCAAGTTACGGCGATGCGGAAATCCTTATCGTTGCGGAACTGTCGTATCAGCTCATTGCTATCACCTGCCGAATAAGTGATTTTTTGTACGAAACGATTATCGTTGTGTCCAAACACTTCTTTTGCTATTTGCACGATATTAGTTGCATGATTTTCATTGAGTGCAAATATAAGTGTTTTGGGCAAATAATCTAAATTAGCTTTTCGCTTCGGGTCGGTAAACATTTCAGTATATACCGCATCACGATAGGTTTCCAATATCAGCTTAATCTGTGCAGGGTTGATAATACTACGATTAAGTTCCTCACGAGTATAATTTTTCGTTTCTTGGTTGTTAATAGTCTGAACTTGCCCCGTATAGCATGTTTCTCTTTTTACTTTATCACCTTCGAGAATAGCACCGCCATTCTCTGTTGCTTGCGTTTTGATACGATAAACACGACAATCAACATTTACGCCATCAACGATAGACTTCTCCAACGTATAGTTTACGATGATATTGCCTTTGAAGAAAGCCTTAGTCCCAGGAACAGGTGTTGCTGTTAATCCTATCAACTTTGCTTTTGAGAAATAATTGAGGACTTTCTGCCAATTACCATAAATGGAACGGTGGCACTCATCGATAATTATCATATCAAAGAAATCTGAAGGAAGATTAGGATTCTCTGGGAGTATCATTTCCTTATCTTCTATTTCTTCATCGTCCTCATCATTATCGGTAATTTCGTCACCCTTTAACAATGAAAAAAGTCGTTGTATAGTGGATATTACCACATTGCTATCCGTTGGTACACTTGAAGACTTCAAGCGATTAACCGTAAAAATAGTATTGAATGGATCGCCATTCTCTGTCAAACGGAATGTACCAAATTCGGTTTCAGCCTGCTTACCCAAATTATTCCTATCCACCAAAAACAAAATGCGCTTCATTGGCGTGAAAGCTAACATACGATAGGCTGCCAAACAAGCAGTATAAGTTTTCCCCGCACCTGTTGCTAAAACCATCAAAGCACGATTTTCACCATTACGAAACGATTGCTCTAATTGAGTGATTGCCTCATATTGGCACGCACGCAATCCTTTGGGGTTCAATGTGGGCAAGCCAACATAATCATCCTCCAAGCCTAATAACTTTTTAACTTCTTTGGGGGTATGAATTTTCTTACAATACTCAAATTCAGAATTACTCTTTCGAGTATCATAAAACATCAGGTCTCTACTATTAGCAACATAGGCAAGGGGTAAAGGTATATTAGGAAACCATGCTTGACACCACTTAGGACAACTACGTGTATATAAGCGAGCTTGTTCTTGCACAATATCAGAATTTATATCTGTTTCAATGCGCTTAGCTTCCAATACCCCTACTGCTTTTCCATTGAGAAACAATAAATAATCGGCTTCCCTATTGCCAACCATCAATCCTTCCCTGATAGCCACAGCCGTCATATTTGGAGCATACTTATCCCTATCAACGACTTTCCAGCCTGCTTCTTCAAACATGCTGTCTATGATAACTCGTGCCTTTTCTTCTGGGTTCATATTTTCTATAGTTCTTATAAGTCTATATTATCAGAAGTTAAAAATATGATTCTTTCATATAAAACAAACGATATGCTATTTAGGTATTTGTCTTCTGTTAAACCTCTCCGTTTGCCATTAGAACAAGTAATAGGAACTGCTTGGGAGGACAAATAGCATTGCAAATGCGACGATGGGGATAGCCAATGCCTTCAGATCTATTTGAATGCTTTTGGGATCAAATGTCTGGCCTTCCTTGCGGGGTGTTACTTCTTGTATTGTCATAAATCAATTATACCATGGCACTACGTAGTGCTTCTATTATCTTCTTCCCTATATTAAAATCATTAATACATTCGTCATAATCAAGGTTTATTCGGTTTGCATGAACATACGAATGCCTACTTTGAATCAAGTTTTGATAACAGGATCTCACGGATGGCTCAACTCGTTCTACTTCTGTAATTTTTTCTTCCCAATTCGCAGCTAAAGCATTATCGATTTTTTTTATTTCCTTTTTTAAGTCAGATATTTCTATTCTACCATTTAACCTAGAAAGGTAATTTTGAACAAAACAGCCAAATAAATTATGCTTACTATGAGCATAATCTATAAGTATCTCTTTTATAGCAAGTTCATATGAAGTTACGGCACTTACCGATATTGCGCCTGTAAACTTAGGTAAAGCTACTTGCGAAATATGAGGTTTTAATGTATTAATCTCATTAATTAACTCATCTGTAGGCAGAAACTTATCGGTGTATGCCATCGCTAAACAAAAAGGATTCTACATAGCTAAATCTCTCTTTAAGGATTTTTTCATCAGTAGTTGCTAATGTTGTTAAATCCGTAAACTTTTGATCTAAAAGAAGATCTTCATATCTCTGAGACAGATTTGTTGGTAAATTATCTATATGCAATAAGATATTGCAAAATACAGAATCAAATAAAGACACATTGAAAGGACCGCGCACATTAAAAGGTTTAACTCGGAGCTCAGAGTTTATGTAGTCAGCAGTCCTTTCAAAAGCACTAGCAAAATGATCAATATTTGAGTAGCCTTTCATCTCCTTCTTGGCTACTTTGTTGAGAAATTCTTTCATAGGCTTTTCATATTTACTTAAATAGTAAGCAAGTCCATAAACCCTTAAAATCAACTCTACATCTGATTGATTTTTAACTAGTTCTTTTTTGTTTATCACTATGCGCCACGATGGATGCCTATTTAGCTCTTTCAACTTGTTTAAGAAGTCGCTCCTAAACACGCAATTTCTAATCTCTTGTGATTTAAGTGGTGTCCCCCCAGTATTAAGTCGTTCAAAAATATGATATACACATGTACTTTCTTCTGCTGGTGAAAGTTGTCTTATATTAATTGCTCTCAGAACAGAAGAAGTTAATTTCCTTTTATCTTTATCATCTAAATCATTATAAGTACAATTATAAAACTTGTTTTGGGGATTTAATCCAGACAATTTAAAAACCTGTCGTTTCCCAGTTTGGGATTCTTTACCAAAGTATCCTTCAAAGAAATAAACAATGCTTAATAGACGTTGTTGACCGTCAATAACCAAATTTTTATTCTCATCGTCAATATAAAGAAAAATAGGGGGAACTGGTAGTCCAATTAAAAATGACTCTATTAGCAGTGACGCTTGCTGAATTTTCCAAACATAACCACGCTGATAGTCAGGAATCATGATATCCCCATTTTTAAACATTTCGACAAGTCCCATCAATGTATAATCAGATGGATAAGATGTAATATCGTATTCTATATTAACAACCTCTTCCGCCTCGTTCTCTGAAAAATTAAAGTCTTCCATTTTTATAAGTTTAAAGATTCCTTGCAAATATAACATTATTTTCTTACATAGTAGTCAATTCTGGCAAACTATTGATAGCCTCTGACTTCAATTTATCCACAGCACGAGTGTATTTCTCGGTATGCTTCAATCCGCTATGCCCTAAAAGACTTGCGACGGTCTTGATATTGGCACCATTATTGAGTATGTTCACGGCAAAGCTATGGCGGGCACAATGCCAACTTATGTGTTTATTGATGCCTGCACGCTTTACCCACCGTTTTACAGATTTGCAACAACTCTCGTATGTGGGTAAGTTAAAAATGGAGGTCTCTAAGTCTTCGGGAGCTTCTCCTATCAATGAAAGCAAACCATCGTTCAAAGGGATAACGACACCACTATTGGCAGAATGTCCTTTGGTTTTATTCTGCTCAAACTTCAATAGGCGATTGGTGTAATCAATGTTCTTATAGGTTAGATCTTTCACATCGCAGAAGCGCAGACCGCAATATAGACATAGAATAAATGCTCGTCTAACATTCGGATTCTCGTTGTCGTAATGGCATTGAATCAGAGATTGGATTTCATCCATTGACAGCACATTCTTGCGCAAGATCTGCTCATCGACCTTGCACACCACACCCTTACATGGGTCTTTCAACATCACTTCATGGTCAATAGCGTAGCGCACCACTTTCTTGAAACGCTGGTAGATACTCTTTGCACCTTCACCAACACTTCGTGATTGCAGATACTCCACAAATCGTTCCATCATTTCCTTTGTTATCAAATCGGGCTTGATACTAAACTCATAGAGCGGATAATGCTCTTTCAGAAAGTCCTTAAAACGATTCAAGGCAATCTTAATCATTCGTAGGTCTTTCTTCGTGTAGCTATCTATGTAAGCCTGATAGTAGTCTAAGAAGTTGATACTTCTATCTTTTTTCAAACGATAGCCAAGCATACTCTCCTTAAACTGCTGTTCACGCTCCGCACGAATTTTGGCAGCCAATTCAAGCGTTTCTTTATTTTGCTGTCGCTCGGCAGGAGTGCGTGGCTTGGCTATTAAATACAACTGCAAGTTTTCTTTTCGTCTGTTGTGTTTGATGTGAACTTTGGGTTTGCCTATCATCTTACCTGTTTCATACAAAACAGGATTACCATTATCGTCCAAAATAGGCGTTTCTTCTCTACCGAGATAATACTCCAAATAGAGACTAACCCGACCATCAGCAAGCATATTTTATTCCAATTTCGGGTTTTCCTTTGCTTTATTCTCTAACTTTGCCATAATTGATAGTTATGTACCTAAATGCGTATCAAACCGAGTAAAATCATTAACTCGTTTATTTTCAAATGTTTTCTTATTTTGCAAAGACACTAAAAAGTTTCGAATATCAAAGCGCACTAAAAGTGTACTATGTAACAATACTATGCGAAAGGTGTACTTTTGTAATTTTTCATCTCTTAGTTTTATATTTAATTAACGACAACTCTTCCCTTTTATTCTGTTTCCTTCCCTTCTTTGGCTTTTTCTCCACCGAATGCTTTATCTTTGCAAATAGATACCCACCTTAAAATATAGCAAAT
>NZ_QENY01000014.1:0-5548 GCF_003096815.1 Hallella colorans | reverse complement strand
CTCTTCCCTTTTATTCTGTTTCCTTCCCTTCTTTGGCTTTTTCTCCACCGAATGCTTTATCTTTGCAAATAGATACCCACCTTAAAATATAGCAAATGGAAGATAATAGTCTAATAATACGGCTTGACAGTATTCAACGAATATTAAGCTATTGCATTACTCAGACCTACAATGTGCTCATTGGAAATATTCTGAGGAAGAAAGATTGCATCAACAATATACAGTTCAAAGAGATTTTGCAAAAAGAATATATCCGAATGACCGATAAACTATCTTCCATTTATCTGAATTATCCTGCTCTTGCATGTATAGAGGAATGATACAACAATGATGACTTTTTGTGGAAAACACATTCTTTGTATCACTGACCAAAGAACAAAAACAGAAATATACTTCCTACTCTGTATCTTCGTTTGAATATGCGAAGTACATTGACACACACACCTTATATAATGATGTCTTGCCGATGTTCTCAAGTCTTGTCGATGCAATTCGGTATAAACGGTATGCAAAATACCTCTTGGTAGAGATAGAACAAATTGAACTAACAGAGGTACAAACCGCTCAGTCTCGCTCTTCAATCTTGATAAACGGTGAACCATGTGAGCAGAAAAGCAGTCATCGTTGGTAAAGAAACCAATCCGTTTTCAATCTGATTTTACAGACCAGCAAATTGAGATTCTTCCCTCTTGTATCAACAAAATCCAATTATTCACGACCTACATATCTCCCAAGTTACTCAAAAACTTTTACGTTTGTAAACTAAAAGGTATCTCTTCTCCACCAAGATCTATATATTCTTTGCGAATAGCAGTTTACAATGCTTTTTTTCTTTGTCTTAGAGTGCTTATGAGTTAACTGCAAAAGCCATTTGATTGGATGTGGCAAGAAAAATTTTAAGCTGCTTGAAAAAAGCCAAAATAACACATAATAGGATTATGTTCGACATCATAGAGCTGACCATCATTATATTAATCAGCGACACACAAAAAGCTAAATAGTAGTTGTTTAACCACCATTCCCACTAATTATCACGTCTAAACTATATCTCTAACACAAAAATAGACACTTCGTCCAAAACACGGTCATTAAGCCAAAACACATTGACCATCATACTAACAAAACGCATTGCCAAACCAGTTTTTCCCTATGCCTTGACCTGAGCATCCACATTTTTTCGATATTGTGATGGAGACACGCCCACTATCTGCTTGAATTGCCTACTGAAATATGCGTTATCGCTGAAGCCGCAGCAGAGCCCCACGGCCGACACCGGTTCCTCCGGGTGGCTCTTGAGCCGTTGGCAAGCATAGTTTATGCGTATGTGCGTGATATAGTTTGAAAGCGATTCACCGCTAATGTCGCTTATCTTGCGACGCAGGGTAGACATGCTCATATTGAGTTTGTTGGCCAATTCGGCATGGTCTATGTTGGTGCTGCGCATGTCGTTGTACACAAAGTTTGTGAAACGAGATATAAACTCCATGTCGGCCGTCGACAGTTTACCGTCCAATTCGTTCACCGCAATATTAGCAAGAGCAAATTTTTCGCTCAACATACGTCTCTCCGTCAATATCCAAGCTATACGTATGCGTAGCTCATTAGAGCTGAACGGTTTGAAAAGATAAGCGTTAGCCCCAGCCTTCAATCCCTCCTCAAGGTCTTCTTGGGTAGCCTTGGCCGTGACAATGATGATGGGGATGGTGCTCGTTTGCGATGTGGCGCGCAATTTTCGGCATAGCTCCATGCCATCCATGCCCGGCATCATCAGGTCGGTGACGATGAGATCAGGCAGCAAGTCGGTCGCTTTGGCAAAACCATCAGAGCCGTTAGTGGCATAGACCACTTGATAATCTCCGCTCAACCTATGCCCTATGAATGTGGCTACATCTGTATTATCCTCAACGACAAGTATCTTGGCACAATGTCCGCCCACACGTTGTGTCTCGCGCTCATTCTCGGTGGCGGGCTCGCGAAGGTTGTCATCGGCATCCACCATATCGAGCGCAGACTCGGTGAATGGCTCAAAACTATTGTTACCATGCCTGATGGGCAATTCGACGATAAAGATTGTGCCCTTGCCTTTCTCGCTGTTCACGCTGATACGCCCATCCATAGCCTTGACCATCTGGTACACCAACGAGAGTCCCACGCCCGTACCAATGTTGCTACTGTCGCCACCTCCTTGGTAGAAAGGCTCAAAGATGTGCCGTGACACCTCCCTATCCATACCAATCCCATTATCGCTTACCGTCAGCACAAACATCTCGTTCTCTTGGTAGCAACCTATGTTGACGGTACCATAAGTGCCAGTAAACTTGATGGCATTCACGATAAGATTACGCATTATCTTTCGCATATAGTCAGGCACGATATCCACGTATATCTCGTTTTGCCGTGGCATAAAGTGCATGGTGATGTTCTTAGGCTTGGTAAGCACCTGTCCACCCTCCACGATGGCGCGCATATAGGGCACTATGTCGCCATGCTGCCACACAGGGTCGGTCACTTTCGCCCTCATCTTACTGATGTCAAGCAGCTTGTTCACGAGCGACAGCATCGACTTGCCCTGCCTCACGATCATATCACCAATTCGTCGCATCTCTGCCATCTGTCCTTCACTGGCCATGCTCACCTCCTCTCCATAGCCCATGATAAGAGTCAACGGCGTGCGCAACTCGTGAGTGATATTAGTGAAAAAATTATCCCTCATCTTGGCAAAATCTTTATGTCGGCGATTAGCCATAGAGCGCAGGTGCCCCACATACCATAATGTTGCCGAAATGATGATTAGCACCAATATACCAGCCAGCAACAGATAGTTGGTCATGCGCTGCTTGGACAGCGAGACCTGAGCGTCTTTTATCCTGAGCGCGTTTTGCCGGTTGGCTATTTCATCTTCCAAATTCTCTATTTCAAAAAGGTGGCTTTTGTTCATGATACTATCTTCTGCTTGCTCGGATAGCATATGATATTCCAAGGCCCTACGATAATCTCCGGCTTTCTTAAAATAGTCAGAGCGCATTCTATATATGTCGGGATAAAACTCTTTGGCCTCTATCTGCCGCGCCGTGTTCAAAGCCATTGTCAGATATTCATCGGCTTGGGCCCTTTCGTTCATCTCTACATACATGCCAGCCAAACTGATGCAGGGTTGAAGCCACAACCACAAATCGCCGTCTTTGTTGGTGATATTCATGGCTTTCTCAAAATGGGCTATAGACTTGTCGTATTGTTTTTGTTGTTGATACACACGCCCCACGTTCATATGGTAGTACGCCACGCCCACACTCGACCCCGCCTTGATACTGTGTTGGTACGCGCGGTCATAATACACCAATGCCGAATCGAACATGCCACGCTTCTCAAACACCTCTCCGATGTTGGCGTTGTCAATGTCCATACCAAGATGACTCCCCAACTTGCGCTCTATCATTAAAGCTCGTCTTAGCATGCCATCAGCTTTCTCGTAATTGCCCGTCGAGGTGTAAACATTGCCTAATCCACTGTAGGCGATGGCTTCACATTTCATCAGTTTTCGCCGTTTAGAGCTGTGAGTGCCTGCACTTGCCTCAGCCGCTTGAGAGTGATAGAGCATACCCTCATAGTATAGCCCCATTCGACGGCTGTTCACCCCAAGGTCGTTCAGGGCCGAAGCTATCATGAGCGTGTCACCAAGTTTGCGCGCTATGGCCAACTGTTGCTGGTGCGCCCTCATGGCGTGGCGATACCTACTCGACTCCCTGAACGCATGCCCAAGCTCAGACAGCGCACCCATTTGTCGTTGAGCGTTGCGGGCGTGTTGGTATTTTTTCACAAGCACCAGCAGTGAGTCCACATTCTTGGTATGGTTGTCAGTAGTGTCAAGCATCAGCCATTGACGATCACTGTATGCAAGAGGCTTCTCCTTCTTGCCACAATTACAAAAAAACGGCAAGATGGCAATAGCAAAGATGAATGGTCTTGTCGGAAAATATTTCATGGCATGCTTTTTACAAACAAATTTGGAACAAAAATAGTCAAAAATGTATAAAAAAGCAAATATAACATCCTTTTTATTAAAAATATAACATCCTTTTCATTAAATAACAGGCTCATAATTCCACAAATACGTAAGCCATAAGCACCTATAGCATGCCACACGCATCCGCTGGCGCCATGCCTGCGCCTATATTTCGATATGTTTCATATCAGAAATCACCGTTTTTTTTTTTATTTACCAACTATAACTCTGTTTTAATAGTTGTTTTTAAAGAAAATGTTTATAACTTTGGCCCAAAAGATTTAAACCATTATGATAGAAGAAATCTTGAAATACAACGCTCAGTTTGTGGCAGAAAAAGAATACGAAAATTATGTCACGTCAGGACAACCCAACAGGAAACTGGCCGTGTTGAGCTGTATGGACACCCGTCTAACCGAGCTATTGCCCAAAGCTATGGGACTAAAAAACGGCGACGCAAAGTTTATCAAGGTGGCTGGTGGCACCATGCTTTCGCCCTACGACTCGGTTATACGGTCTTTATTGGTGGCTGTCTACGAGCTGGAATGTAAAGAAATCATGGTGGTTCACCACTCCGATTGTGGGCTCTGCCGCATGAAACCCCAACACTTTTTTGACCTCATGAAGCAGCAAGGCATCAGCGATGAGTCCATGCAAGAGGCTGCCAAACATATTGACATTGAAACTTTTTTCAGTGGATTTGAGGATGTAGAAGAGGATGTTAAACTCACTGTCACCACTATCAAACAGCATCCGCTGATGCCACAGAGCGTTACAGTGAGAGGGTTTGTAATAGATTCGCACACGGGCAAACTGACAGAAGTGCTGTAAAATAGCAGTCTTACACCTTACTAAGAGACATAGATGCTATACGATACGGTTGCGATTTTTCTGCTTTTTAATAATTTTGGCCTGTGTCGAAAAATCTTGCCATGTCAAAAAATCATCACAAAAAATGTTCATTCTCAGCGGTTCATTCTGTGAGCTAAAAGGTCATTTTTATAATATGAATATGCCGCCAAAAATTCTTTTTTTTGTCGGCAAAACCCGAATAGTATCTATTCGGACTGCGTATAGATACTAATCTAACGACGTTTAGGTCCTAATCAGGGTGCGTTTAGCACTCAACGGCACCGCCATTAAGGCCTAATCGGCATGCGTGGAAAAAACTTTTTTTTTGCTAAAAGGCTCTTTTCAAGCCTATACTCCTTATAAACAACGCATTATAGAAAACTCTCATACTGGGCGTATTTGCGAGCAACCATGTTCTAACTCGCAAATACGACCAGTATGAGAAGGGGTTTGTCGTGTTTTTTTCAGTGTTTTTTTTATGCTGACCATTATTGAATGTGGTAGTGTCAGCTGCACATTTTGTGCGCCAAATTGAGTAAAAATTGTTGGCTTACGATATTTTTAGTATATCGTTTTTTGGATTTTTATAATATTGATTCATTAGTGTCCCGTTAAAATAGGGACCAGTTAAATATTAATCAAATAACCCCGGAAAGAGGGGACAATCGAGTTCTTTGACATTATTGAAATCAG
>NZ_QENY01000013.1 GCF_003096815.1 Hallella colorans | reverse complement strand
GGGGCTTACTTTTGAAAAAATAAACCCCGAAGTCCAATTTTACTGGGCTTCGGGGAGGATATTTATGCTCTTTTGAGTTTTACCGGACAGCAATAATTTTCAAGCCATACACGACAAGACGAGAAAATACCACGCCCAAGATGTTTTGCAACCAAAATACCCAACTTTTATTTTGCAAGCCCACACGATAAAGGCCCAATGGCATCGTGAAAAAGGCCTAAAGGGCATGCGTTGGCTACCGAATGACAATGCCTTTAGCGTCTAATGGCAACATGATTAGGCATTAAACGCAAAATGAAAAATACGTTTTTGTAGGAGCGATAATTTTATTTCCACATAACATGCGGTGTATTAACCAATTACAAAACACACGCTATTTTTGCCGTTTTTCGGGCAAAAACACCTGAAAAATAAAAAAAACGTAGAAACAAGGGGGTGTTGTTTGTTTTTTTCAATGCAATTTTTAATGTGAAAAAGCATGGCCGCAGATGTGACATTTCGCCTCGAAAAGCCATGCCATCAAACCGGAACAGCCATACACACGTCACTCTTTTTGCCGCCTGTGTATGACGCGCACGGTGCCACACAGCGCGTCGTAACGCACCTGCAGCGAGTCGACCTTCACGCCCAGACGATTGCGCCGACCAATATCATGCTCGCTCTCGAATGCCCTCTTGGTAGCTTGCAAAGCCAAGTCGGTGCGAGCGATGTCGGCTTGCGCTATCTTGAGCGACGCATCTTGCCATATTTTCAACGCTCGTCGACGTGATTTCACCGCCTTGGGGTGGCTGGCGCGCAAGTTGGCTATGGCATGCAACGTAGCCACATAGTCATGGTTTTGATACAACGAGTCTATCAATCGCATCTGGGATGCGGCCTTGTCATCGGCCGATGGTTGGCAAGAAACGACGCAAACAAACGTGAAAACAAGTGCTATATATCTGTTCATGCGCACAAAGTTAATGAAAAGCAACGAGCCAAGGCTCCATAAATGCAATCTTTTTTGTAACTTTGCATGTCATCGGCTTGCGTAAACTCGGACACGCACCCATTCCAAATTACAGAGCAAACGGGCGCCAAGACAACAGATACATTACAACATAGACAAACATGCGACATCTCAGCGACAGCGATTTAGCGACATTATTAGATAAAAACATATTTCACAAGATATCCGAAGCGGCTGACAGCATAGGCCAAGAATGTTATGTGGTAGGCGGCTATGTGCGCGACTTGTTTCTTGAGCGACCCTCCAACGACATAGATGTGGTGGTGGTGGGCAGCGGCATCGAGGTGGCCAAGCGGCTCAAAGAGATTTTGGGCGGAAAGGCGCGACTCAGCGTCTTTCGCAACTTTGGCACCGCACAAGTGAAATGGCACGGCCTGGAAGTGGAGTTCGTGGGGGCCCGCAAAGAAAGCTACAGCCACGACAGCCGCAAGCCCCACGTGGAGGACGGCACACTTGAGGACGACCAGAACCGCCGCGATTTCACTATCAACGCCTTGGCCGTGTGCCTCAACCGAGACCGCTTCGGGCAATTGGTAGACCCCTTTGACGGTCTGCAAGACATGGAAGAAGGCGTGATACGCACGCCAATGGACCCCGACATCACATTCTCGGACGACCCACTGCGCATGCTGAGGTGCGTGAGATTTGCCACCCAACTGCGCTTCTTTATCGAAGACGAAACCTTTGACGCACTGGCGCGAAACGCTGACCGTATCAAGATTATCAGCGGAGAGCGCATACAAGAGGAACTCAACAAAATAATGATGACCGACAGTCCCAGCAGAGGCTTCGTGGATTTGCACCGCTGTGGCCTTCTCGACATCGTCATGCCAGAACTGACTGCGCTCGACAAGGTGGAGACACGCGAGGGGCGCGCGCATAAAAACAACTTCTATCACACACTTGAGGTGCTTGATAATTTGTGCGCCGCACAAAATAAACGCATGGAAAAACTCCACCAAGAGCTAAACGCTCTCGACCGCAAAAGCGAAGAGGCAGAGCTATGCCAAAAAGAGATCGACCTGCTCAACGAGCACAAATTGTGGCTGCGCTGGGCATCACTGCTGCACGATATTGGCAAAGCCAAGACCAAACGGTGGGACAACCAGAACGGATGGACGTTTCACAATCACAACTACGTGGGCGCCAAAATGGTGCCGGCCATTTTTAAACGATTGAAGTTGCCCTTGGACGGCAAAATGAAATACGTCAAAAAAATGGTGGACCTGCACATGAGACCCATCGCCATCGCCGACGAGGAGGTGACCGACAGCGCCGTACGCCGATTGGTGAACGACGCCAACAACGACGTGGACGACCTGATGATGCTATGCGAAGCAGACATCACCAGCAAGAACAGGGTGAAAAAACAACGCTTCTTGGAAAACTTCAGATTAGTGAGAGAGAAAATAACCGACTTGCAAGAGAAGGACTACAAGCGCGCGTTGCAGCCTTGCATAGATGGCAACGAGATCATGGAGATGTTCCACCTGAAACCCTCAAGAGAGGTCGGCACCCTCAAACAAACCCTCAAGGATGCCGTGCTGGACAACAAAGTGCCCAACGAGCGAGAGCCATTGATGCGCCTATTAATGAAGAAAGCCCAAGAAATGGGGCTTTGTTAAAAATCAAAAATACTTGTTAAAAGAATAAGGGATATCGATGAGTTTTCATTGATATTCCTTAAATTCGCATGTAGAAAAACTAAAAACGAATTTTAAGTTTTTTGCTATTGCCATCAAATGGCATTATCTCGCTAACGAAAATCAACATAAAAATATAATAGGTATGAAGATTAAGCAATGTTTATTTGTGGCAGCCACGGCCGCAATCCTTCTTTCATGTGGAGGTAAGGGACGACAAGGCATGCCCAAAATGGGCGACAACGAGTTCGCGGTGCGAACGGTTGGCACCCAAAGCGCTGGCCTGCAAACCACCTATCCCGCCACCATTCGAGGTATACAAGACGTGGACGTGAGACCCAAGATAGCTGGCTTTATTACCAAGGTGCTCGTGCATGAGGGACAATCGGTGAGAGCCGGACAAACGATGTTTGTAATAGACAGCGAAACTTACCGTGCCGCCGTGCGCCAAGCGCAAGCCGCCGTAAACACAGCCAAGACAAGAGCCAACACGGCTCGCATGACCTATGATAACAACAAGAAACTGTTCGACCAACAAATCATTGGACAATACGAGTTGTCAACGTCGCAAAACAATTACTCCACGGCACAAGCGGCGGTTGCACAGGCACAAGCCGCGTTGGCCTCAGCAAGAGAAACGTTAAGCTGGTGCACGGTAAAAGCGCCCGCAAACGGCATTGTAGGAAGTCTGCCTTTCAAAGTGGGAACACTCGTGAGCGCCTCTAACGCGCTCACGACCGTGTCTAACAACGCCACCATGGAAGTGTTCTTCTCCATGAGCGAGAGCGAGATTTTGGCACTCGCGAGGAACGCAGGGAGCACTGCCACCGCCATCGCCGAGATGCCAACTGTGAAACTGCAATTGGCGGACGGAACGATATACAACCATCCGGGCAAGGTGGTGAAGATGAGTGGCGTGATAGACCCGTCCACAGGCTCCTACTCGATCATAGCCCATTTCCCCAATCCGGAGCGGTTGCTCAAGAGCGGTGGAGCCGGACAAATCATCGTGCCGAGAACCAACAGCGCTGCCATCGTCATTCCGCAAGAAGTGACATCGCACATACAAGACAAAGTGTTCGTGTATCTTGTGGGCAAGGATAACAAGGTGAGATACACAGAGATAAAAGTGAACCCACAGAATGACGGCAAAAACTATATCGTGACCGAGGGATTGCGCCCCGGCGATCGATACGTGAGCAAGGGTATAACCAAGCTGACAGATGGCATGGAGATAAAACCTATCTCAGAGGCCCAATACATGAAAAAAATAGAAAAAGCCGAGAAAATGGGCGCCTCGCAAGCCGACGCAAACTCGTTTATCAAGGCCATGAAAGATGAATAGGATGAGCGCGACCCCGACTGTAGGGATGCCTTTAATCTATAAAACAACGCATACATGACTTTTTCAAAATTCATAAAACGCCCAGTGCTGTCCACGGTGATATCCATTTTCTTCGTGTTGTTAGGTGCCATTGGGCTTATATCGCTTCCCGTGGAGCAGTATCCAGACATAGCCCCACCCACCATCTCTGTATGGACGGTATACCAAGGAGCCGACGCCAAGACCGTGATGAACGCCGTGGTGACGCCACTCGAAGAGAGTATCAACGGCGTGGAGAACATGACCTACATGACATCGTCGGCCACCAACTCGGGCATGGCACAGATCACCATATTCTTTAAGCAAGGCACAAATGCCGACATGGCCGCCGTGAACGTGCAAAACCGCGTGGCGCAAGCACAGTCGCTGCTGCCGGCCGAGGTGAACCGCGTGGGCGTGACGGTATCTAAACGGCAGACCTCAAACGTGATAATTTTCTCCATAACGACCGAAGACGGTCGCTACGACAGCAAGTTTCTCACCAACTACACCGAGATCAACGTCACGCCACTCCTCAAACGCATAAAAGGCGTGGGCGACGTGCGGAGCTTCTCGACCGAAACCTACTCCATGCGTGTATGGTTGCAACCGGAGAAGATGAAACAATACGGCTTGGTGCCTGCTGACATCACCCGTGCCTTGGCCGAGCAGAACATCGAGGCGGCCCCGGGTGCGTTCGGCGAGAAAAGCGACATGGCCTTTGAGTACACGCTGCGCTACAAAGGACGACTGTCTGATGCGCGCGAGTTTGAGAACATCATACTCAACAGCAACACCACCGGGCAGACGCTTTACCTTAAGGACGTGGCGAAAGTGGAGCTTGGCAGCCTGATGTACAACGTGAACATGAAGAGCAATGGTCGCCCAGCCGCCATGGGCATGGTACAGCAAGTGGCCGGCTCTAATGCCACACAGATAGCCACCGACGTAAAAAAGGCTTTGGCGCAAGCGCAAGAAACCATGCCGCCGGGCATGATCTACACCATTGAGCAAGACGTGACGGAATTTCTGTTCGCCTCCATAGAAGAGGTGGTGTTCACGTTGGCGCTCACGCTGGTATTGGTATTCTTGGTGGTATATGTGTTTCTCCAAGATTTCCGCTCAACGCTTATCCCGATGATCGCCGTGCCCGTGGCATTGGTAGGAACGTTCCTGTTCTTGTGGATATTCGGTTTTTCCATCAACCTGCTCACGCTGTCCGCGCTACTTTTGGCCATCGCCATCGTGGTGGACGATGCCATCGTGGTGGTCGAGGCGGTGCACGCAAAGCTCGACCAAGGCTATGACAACGCATTGACGGCTGCCATCGATGCCATGAACGAGATTTCGGGAGCCATCATCTCCATCACTTTGGTCATGTCGGCCGTGTTCGTGCCCGTATCGTTCATGGGCGGCACATCGGGCACCTTCTACCGCGAGTTTGGCGTAACCATGGCCGTCGCCATCATCATATCTGCGGTGAACGCCCTGACTTTGTCGCCGGCCCTATGTGCCATATTCCTTAAACCGCACGAAGAGGAAACGAATGACAAGAACGCTACGTTTATAGACCGATTTCATCATGGTTTCAACCGCGTGTTCGACAAGGCCACACACAAATACAAGAAAGGCGTGACCTATATGCTCAAACACCGCGTTATAACAGGCATAGCGGTGGCGGTAGGCATCGTGGCGCTCGTCGTGGGCATGGCGACCACCAGCACCGGACTGGTGCCAAACGAGGATGTGGGCACCCTGTTCGTGACCGTCTCGGCCGCGCCGGGCACCAGTCAGGCTCGCACGCAGCAGATTGTGGACCAAGTGGACAGCATGCTCGCCTCAAACCCAGCCATCAAACGCAGGGAGGCTATTACTGGTTTCAACTTCATAGCTGGGCAAGGTTCTGACCAAGCCACGTTTGTCATCAAGCTCAAGAGCTTTGAGGAGAGGTCGCCGAAAAATGTCCTCGCCCGACTATGGGGCGTGATAACGGGCAAAGGCGTGGCACAACTGTTCATGAACCCGATGGACGCCAACATGGTGTTGGGCATGATATACAAGCAGACGGCGGCTATCAAGGATGCGAGAATCATAGCCTTTGGACCACCGATGATACCCGGTTTCTCGGCCAGCAACGCTGTCTCAATGTCTTTGCAAGACAAGACGGGAGGCGACTTGAACAAGTTTTTCGAAGTGGCGCAAACATATCTCGAAGAGCTGAACAAACGCGACGAGATACAAAGTGCCATGACATCCTACAACCCCAACTATCCACAATACATGGTCGACGTCGACGTGGCCAAGTGCAAGCAGGCTGGAACGTCGCCAGCCGCAGTGCTCTCCACGTTGCAAGGCTATTACGGTGGCATGTATGCGTCCAACTTCAATGCTTACGGCAAGCTGTATCGAGTGATGATACAAGGAACCGTGGAGAGCAGGATGAGGCCGGAGGGGTTGAGCAACATCTACGTAAGATTGGCCTCAGGTAGCATGGCCCCGGTATCAGAATTTGTCACATTGAAACGCGTTTACGGTCCGTCAAACATCAGCCGGTTCAACCTTTTCACGGCTATCAACCTCAATATCACACCGTCGGGCACCTCTGGCGACGCCCTGAAAGCGTGCGAGGAAGTGGCAAAAGAGGTGTTGCCCACTGGCTACGGATACGAATTTTCGGGACTGACACGCTCCGAGGCGGAATCATCAAACTCCACAGCCATCATCTTTGTGCTGTGTTTCGTGTTTGTGTATCTCATATTGAGCGCACAATACGAGAGTTATTTGCTACCGCTGTCAGTGCTGTTGTCGGTGCCATTCGGCCTTGCCGGAGCGTTCGCCTTTACCAATCTGTTTGGACACTCCAACGATATATACATGCAAATATCGCTGATCATGCTCATCGGACTGCTTGCCAAGAATGCCATCCTCATCGTGCAGTTCGCTCTTGAGCGCCGCAAGACGGGCATGGGCCTGCGCTACGCGGCCATTCTTGGCGCAGCCGCGCGCCTCCGCCCCATCCTGATGACCTCGCTGGCCATGATTATCGGCTTGATGCCGTTGATGTTTGCCTCGGGCGTTGGCAAGAACGGCAACCAGACACTTGGCGCCGCAGCCGTGGGCGGCATGCTCATCGGCACATTCTTGCAGATATTCGTGGTGCCAACATTGTTTGTCACTTTCCAGTGGATACAAGAGAAATTCACGCCGATGGTCTTCGCCGACGAGGCAAGTCAAGAGGCTCAAGCCGAATTGAAACAATACGCGCGACCGAACAAAAAGGCCGCTCGCAACAACTCGTAAGACGAATAAAAACATCGCCAAGCTCTTCCATCAACCCTATTCGGGCACATGGCGAGAGCCGCGATTTATAAAATACACAGCATGAAAATAATTAGAAGCATTATCTTAGTAGGCACTTTGGCACTGGCATTGTCGGGCTGCAAGAGTCTCTATGGCAGATATGAGCGACCGCAAGTCGCAGCCAACGGCCTGTTTCGAGACACGCTCTCGGCAGCAGACACCTTGGCCACGCCCGACACCTTGAGTTTGGGCCATTGGGCTTGGCGAGATGTTTTTACCGATTCGCAGCTGCAAACGCTCATCCAAAAGGCATTGGACAATAACCCCAACTTGCTTAACGCTGCGTTGAACATCGAGATAGCCAAGGCCCAACTCAAAGCCGCCAAATTGGCTTTTCTGCCGCAATTCGCCTTCACACCACAGGGTACAGTCAGTCATTTCAACGAAAAGACTGTCCAATCATACGACCTCACGGTGGCGGCAAGTTGGAACGTGTCGCTCTTTGGCGGCTTGACAGCGGCCAAACGAGCCGCCCAGACATCACTCATACAGATGGAAGACTACCAGTTGAGCGTCAAAACATCCTTGGTCTCGGGCGTTGCCAACTTGTATTACACGCTGCTCATGCTTGACAGGCAGATGGAATTGGTGCAAGAAATGGAAATGTTGACGCAAAAAACATGGAAGCAAATGGAGGCCATGAAGAACGGTCGCATGGGCTATCGGTCTACGGCCGTGCAGGCTGCCGAAGCAAATTATTACTCCGTGCTGACCAGAAAGGCCGACTTGAAACGCCAACTGCGAGAGATGGAAAACTCACTTAGCCTGCTGTTGGGAGAGCCGGCACAATTCGTGCCACGCGGCAAACTGGCAGACCAAAGCCTGCCAGGGCACTTCTCCACTGGCGTAGGAATTCAACTTTTACGCAACAGGCCAGACATTCACGCCAACGAAATGGCGCTCGCCACATGCTTCTATAACGTGGAAAAAGCTCGCTCCATGTTCTATCCAAACATAACTATCAATGCCATGGGTGGTTTCAGCAATGGCAAAGGCATGGTTAACCCAGGCCAATGGCTACTCTCCGCCGTTGGTTCGCTCACCCAACCCATCTTCATGAACGGCAGGCTCACAGCGGGCCTGCGAGTGGCCGAGGCCAAATATCAGCAGGCATACAACACTTGGCAAAACAGCATCTTCAAAGCAGGAGCCGAGGTTAGCAATGCCTTGGTGCTCTACAATACCTCGCAAGAAAAAAGCGCCATTGAGCAAAAACAAATCGAAGTGCTCAAGAAAAACGTGGAACACACTCACATGTTGCTCGATATGGCAGGCAGCACATACCTTGAAGTTATCACCGCAGAGAGCAAATTGCTCAACGCCCAACTCTCCAAGGTGACCGACGACTTCCATAAAATGCAAGCCGTTGTCAATCTCTACCAAGCACTCGGAGGTGGCACGCGATAGCCTCAAGGCATCGGCGGCGCATCTGTAACACCTTCATTAAAGCGCGAGCCTACCGAGAAGCTCACCAAGACGAATATGGTACAACTCTTCACGAAATATATCATGAGCCATCGTCAGACACCCAACTTGCAAGAGAACACATCCACATCTCTATCATGAAGCATCTGTCGAGACTCTTAAAACATCATCAACATGTCAAAAGAAATTAGTCCACAAGCCGTGGTTTCGCCCAATGCCAAGATTGGGAAACGTTGCAAAATATACCCATTCGCTTACATCGAGGACGACGTCGAGATTGGAGACGACTGCGTGGTCTTTCCATTTGTCAGCATACTCAATGGCACGAGGATGGGCAATAACAACAAGGTACACCAATGTACGGTGCTTGGAGCTGAGCCACAAGACTTTCGCTACACTGGCGAGAAAACCCATCTTATCATCGGCGACAACAATATTTTCCGTGAAAATGTGGTTATAAACCGCTCCACCCACGCCAGTGGAGAGACCGTTATCGGCGATGACAACTTCTTGATGGAGGGCGCGCACATAAGCCATGACACCCAAGTGGGCGACCATAACGTCTTTGGCTACGGCACGAAAATAGCCGGCGACTGCGTGATTGGCAACGGCGTGGTTTTCGCCTCGTCGGTCATAGAGAGCGCAGGCACTCATGTTGGCGATCTCGTCATGATACAGGCGGGCACCACTTTTTACAAGGACATTCCTCCTTATATCATCGCGGGTGGCAAGCCTGTAAACTATGGTGGAACCAACACCATGATGATGGAGAGGTGGGGCATCAGTCCCAAGGTGCAAAAGCATGTGGCAAACGCCTACCGATTGGTGTTTCACAGCCAAAACAGCCTATACGATTCGATCACGCAAATCAACGAGCAGGTGCCCGATGGCAAGGAAATCCAAAACATAATCAACTTTCTTAGCAGCAGCGACAAAGGCATTATCACCAAGATTTAAGCGCAAAGGCGCATGCCACCCCATTAACGACAACGGTCGACCATGAGGTCGACCGTTGTCATTAATGGCCCATACGAGCCGCAATTTCATATGTTAGGGCACACCCTTACACTCAAATTTCTTAGTGTAGATTAGTTTCGCGGGACTCCACTCATGGCGCAGCCTATAAGCATGTTACATGATACCATCCTCACGTAGTTTCTTTTGCCATGTCCAAGCGGTGCGCAGCACCTCATCCAAAGGAGCTTCGGCCTTCCACCCGAGCACCTTGTTCGCCTTGGTACAGTCTCCCCAAATCTTCTCTATGTCGCCCTCGCGGCGTGGCCCGTACTTCCAATTTACCTTCACACCGGTGGCTTTCTCGAAAGTTTCCACTATCTCGAGCGTGGAGTTTCCGTTGCCTGTGCCAATATTGAAGTACTCCAACGCGTCGCTGTCGGTATCAAGCACCCGGGTCATGGCAGCCACATGCGCCTTGGCCAAATCCACCACATAGATATAATCGCGTATACACGTGCCATCAGGCGTATCGTAATCATTGCCGAAAATGGTCAGTTGCTTGCGTATTCCCATGGCGGTTTGCGTAACAAAAGGTATCAGGTTGGCCGGCACTCCATTGGGAAGCTCGCCGATAAGGCCCGACGGGTGAGCGCCTATCGGATTGAAATATCTCAGCACCACGCTCTTGATGCTGGCCCCACTGTGTATATAGTCGTGTATAATCTGCTCGTTTATCTCCTTGGTGTTGCCATAGGGCGAGGTCGCCTTTTGGTGGGGAGCGTCCTCGGTGACAGGCAAGTTCTCGGGTTTGGGTTGTCCATACACGGTACAACTCGATGAGAATATGATTCCTTTCACGTCATATTTGGGCATGAGTTCCAAGAGATTGATGAGCGACACGATGTTATTGCGATAGTACAACAGAGGTTTTTGAACGCTCTCGCCTACCGCCTTACTCGCCGCGAAATGGATAATTCCCTCAATGTTGGGATATTTTCGAAATACTTCCTCGGTGGCTTCCATGTCCCGAAGGTCCACCTTCTCAAAGGCTGGGCGCACGCCCGTTATTTGCTCTATGCCATCAAGCACCTCTATTTTGGAATTTGACAAATTATCAATGATTACTACTTGGTAACCAGCCTGTTGCAGTTCCACAGTGGTATGCGACCCTATAAAGCCCGTACCACCGGTTACGAGAATTGTTTGTTTCATCTTAATTTAACTTGTTGTACATTAGTTATTAATATGTTCACAAAGTTAACAAAAAAACATCAATGCGCACCACTATTATCAATAATTATAACTTAAAATATCAGTTCAGCCCCAACAGCGCGCGCAAGCCACCGTCCACACCCGAGAAGCCCATGAACGCCAACGACAACAGGCATGCCGTGAGCAGCACCAAAGGCATGCGTGGCATGCCTTTCGGGATGTTCACCATCCCCAACCACTCACGGACGACTCTCTGCCTAAGCAATATAGCGTTCATGATTGGACACCTATTGTAATTTTACAAAGGAATGACTCACAAAAAATAGACATTCCCTAATTTATCGCATTTTCCTTACAAAAGTTCCACCAAGTGCGGTTCTAACCTTGACAACGACCATTTGCGTGGCGGGTATACGCAATTTGACCATGCGCTGCCCCATGGCATTGACGGACGCCAACAATGTACCATTGAGCGCGAACACCTGTACACAAGCTAAGTCTTCGCCTTGCGCGCAAATCCAACCATTGTCTCGCACCACACGAAGTTTGCTTTTTACTTGGTCCAACCCTGTTGGGTTGTCTGGATAAATGTCGTGTTGTCCATTAACAAACGACAAAAAGAAAGGCGCGTTGTTATCGTTCCAAAGGTCTTGCTCCTCCCCGTCTACCTCGCCCATCAACGCTAACCTGTACGTGCGGTTGTTGATAACGGGCAAATCATCACTGGTTTTCAGCCATCCGGTAAGGAATGTTTCCTCGGCCCCTCCAATTAGTTTATATTGCCGTTGGGCGGCGCTGCCTAAGGATATGCGCCGTTGATTTTGCGTATCTATCAAGCAAAGCGTCAGTTTTCCATTGTAAGAAGCTTGGGGTGCGAGCGTCATCACCACTCCTATCTTAAGCAACGAGTTGTCAGTTAAGTCCACCTTCATGGACGGCATGGACGATCCACTGTTGTCTTTCACCATTCCCAACAGCCGAGTAAAGAGTCTGTCCCCGGGCTTGGGCGTCACCACTCGCAGCATGGAAGGCTCGTCACCATGCACCATGCCCACCGCGGCAACGATGTTATTGTCATTTTGTTTGACAACCTCCACTTTCAATTTGTAATCCTTAGGCTGCAAATTGTCCGGCAAGCGCATGTCCACCCTCGTCTCCGTCTCGGCGAACATATCAAAGTCAACGGCTCCGGGCGTCTGCCCTGAGGCCACGACACGCCCGTCATCGTCCACGAGTGACACCCTCACCACACCACTGAATGGCGTACCGGTGAGCTTTCGTATCGTCAAGCAAAGCGTCGCATTTCCGCTGGGCACGCACGGTTTGAGCGTATATGGATGGGCTGTCAACGCAAAAGGAGCGTTGTCATCGGGCTTCTCGTACACGCGCACATTGCCACCTTTAAAGTCGAAAGCGATGCGTGGCGATGTCTTCATCCTGCACCAGGCCCCATAGCCGCCATTTTCTTTGATATTGGCACACACGGGCTGCAGGTAGTAACGCCCATCATCGGCAAGGTTGGCAAGGTCAACCTTAAACGTGCAAATGTCATCTATCAATTGGTCCGGCAGCAACGCTCCGCCATTGTACTTACATCGCTCCGCCGTGTAGCCACCTTTGTCGTGCCACGCCGATGGCACCACGTCTACCTGTTCATTCCGCTCATTGTAAACAGCCAAGCCAATATCGCCAGCGAACGGCCTGCCAGCTTGGTTCTTGAAATGGTGGTAACTGACCGTAATGGACCGCTGTTTGCCAGCAGACAAGTTGCCATCGACCGAAATGCCTCCCTCCGAGTAAAAGCACAGATTTGGCGCGTCGTCAGCAAGCTCGGTGTCAATGGGCGCACAGTTTGGCTTGTTGGGATGCACCAAGACTATCTGTACCTGCTTGTTGAACGTGAGTGGTCTGCCCCCGAACTCCCGTCCTGTGGTGGAGAGGTTCAGCGCCGAGATGGAGAAGTAGCCATCGCCGCCGCCCCCCCAGCCAAAGTTCATGTGGAAGAGATTATCTTTGTCCACGCCGTCCACTACCCATGCGTGACCGTTTCCACCCAGCATCGCGTTTCCGCTTATGTACACGGGAAAACCATTCTCCATCTCCTTGCGCAAGATTTGGACGAATGCTGCCGTTCCCTCGTCAGACTTGCTGAGCATGGAGGTGGAATAATCAAAGTACTTCTTTAGCGCCTTGGCGGCCATGAAAGTTTGCGCGCCGCTTGCCGCCGGGGTGTACTGCATGTTCACCGCCACACCGACGTCTCGCATAAGAAGAGCCACGGCATCGCAGCACACGGTGTTGTGCCTGGCGGCATACGTATTGTACTTGGGCAGCATCTTGTCCCATTGGTACACCGACTGGCTGAAATCCACGTTCAGTTCGCGGTTGTCATAGAGCACTTTGTACGAGTTGCTGCCCCGACCTCGCTCCGGCCATCGGTGATATCGCATGATTTGAGCCACGGCCGTGGCCACGCATCCAGTGTAATCGTAGCCCGTAAGACGATTGTAGGGGTCGTCTTGGCTCCATGCCGTCGCAAGCATAGGGGCAACGGCCTTACGGTTTGGGGGCGTAGTGCCAATAATTGCCCTTGTGGCGGGCTGTCTTTGCAATTGCAGAAAAGCGTCGCGATACGCACCAAGCAGAAACTTAAGCTCTTGGCTCGCGCGCAGCGTGTCAAGTGTTCCGGCATGAGAGTAGCCCAGTACCTGCCCCATGCCATCGTCTCCAGCCACAACCACGAAGCCCCGTCCCCGACTGTCGTTATATATATAATAAGGTGGAGCGACACGCGAAGCCCTCGTGGCGCGCATTGCCTCGCGGCGCGACGCTTCACTTACATCGACATATTGGCGCGCGATGCTTGTCGCCCTGTCCGCTGTCACTATCTTGCCTAAGGTGGGAACGCTCACCGTCGTGGCAAGCGCAATACCCCATATAGTGGGGCTAAACCATCTGTTTATTTTCATTTTATTTACATTTGTTTGTTATAAGAGTTTGTTATCCAACGACATATCCCCACCATCAACAATTGGTCAAGTAGAGATGACTTGTTTTTTATTTCTCGCGACATTATCCCATTGCCAGCGCCGGAATGGGCCACGCATTGAAATTTAGGTTACAAAGGTAGTTCTATTAATCAATATTTTCGTGTTTAATTTTTAAAAAAAATACAAAAAAAACACATCAACGCAAAGGGAAACCTTGCCTTGGCGTTCTCTATCCACATACTTTCTTTAGGATATAGGAAATATTTAGGCCAAGACCAGCTCACCCGGCCGGATGCCACCGGCTGACGCGCGCAACAGTCTTCCCGTCGCCCCATGAGGAACGATTCCGCCCGGGCATCTTCCATGCACTCCCTCAAGTGTTACGCGGCCTGCCGGTATGAGCAAAGCTCTTATGCGTTCTAACCGCCACGGTCATTACGCGCCACGATCTCATCCGGCACCCTGTCGTTTTAAAAAAAAACTTATGCGGACACGCTCTCATGGCACTTTTGAGCGACATCCTGCCATGTAGCGTCGCGGGGAAGAAAAGATACAGATGGGCTTGCCGCTTATTACAACCTAAGTGTTCAGCCCCAACAGCGCGCGCAGGCCACCGTCCACGCCCGAAAAGCCCATGAACGCCAATGACAACAGGCCCGCCGTGAGCAGCACCAAAGGCATGCCACGCATGCCTTTCGGGATGTTTACCATCTCCAACTGCTCACGGATGCCCGCAAAGACAACCAATGCCAAGGCGAAACCGACGGCCGTGGAGAAGGCGTAAACCACGCTCTCCACCAAGTCGAAATCCTTTTGTATCACGAGGATTGCCACGCCAAGAACGGCACAATTGGTCGTAATGAGGGGCAGAAAAATGCCGAGAGCCTGATACAGGGCGGGGCTAACCTTCTTCAAGATAATTTCCACCATCTGCACCAGAGCGGCGATAATGAGAATAAAAGCCAACGTTTGCAGGTACTGCAAGCCATAAGGATTGAGCACATAGATCTGCACAAGCCACGTCACGATGGTGGCCAACGTCATCACGAAAGCCACGGCCACCCCCATACCAATGGCCGTGTCAATCTTCTTGGACACACCAAGAAATGGGCAGATGCCCAAAAACTGGCTCAGGATGATATTGTTTACAAATATCGCGCTGATAAATATTAAGAGATACTCCATAATGTTTAGATGCTAAAATGAGTAAAAACGTGATACGCCCACTTACTCTGGCCTCACCTTGTTAAATATGGCCACCAAGTAGCCAAGGGTGATAAACGCACCCGGTGGCAGCACGAAGAGCAGGATATTGGTTGTCTCGGGCAATAGCGCAAAACCAAAGACGCTGCCGGCCCCAAGAAGCTCGCGCGCCGTGCCCAGCACCGTGAGTCCCAACGTGAAGCCCAATCCTACCCCCACGCCATCCAAGAGGCTCGCTATGGGCGTATGCTTGCAAGCGTAACTCTCCGCCCGTCCCAAAACGATACAATTCACCACGATGAGCGGAATGAAGATGCCCAAAGACTGGTTGACGCTCTCCGGCGCGTAGGCCGACATGAACATTTGCAAGATAGTGACAAAAGCCGCTATCACAACTATAAACACCGGTATGCGCACTTTGTCTGGCGTGATGCCTTTGATGCACGAGATTACTGTGTTGGTGCACACTAAAACGGCCATCGTGGCCAATCCCATAGACATGCCGTTGACAGCGCTCGTGGTGGTGGCCAACGTGGGGCACATGCCGAGCATCAAGACAAACGTAGGGTTTTCCTTGAACAAACCATTGGTGATGATATTCAGATATTTCATGATGATAAAGCTTCTATATGGTTATTCGTTCGCGGCGCGTTGGCCATTCGTCTTTGCGGCGTATGCCTTGTAAGCCTCGTTCACCGCCTTAAGGAACGCGCGACTGGTGATAGTGGAGGCCGTAATAGCATCCACCTGCCCTCCGTCTTTCGTCACCGTGAGCGCGCCCTTGGCGGGGTTCATGCCGATGATGTCGCCCTTGGCTCCCTTTTGGAACCATGCCTGGGCCTTAGCGCCCAATCCCGGTGTCTCCGCATGCTCAAGGATGGAGTAGCCCAAGATGTTGCCACTATTGTCAAATCCCACCAACACGCGCATGTTGCCGCCGAAGCCCAAGGTGGCGCATTCCACTGCCGCGCCGCGCGAGCCTCCTGCCTTGTCGGCCACGCTGTAAACGACATACACGTTCTCTTTGCCTTCCACCATTTGTCTCACGGTGTCGGTTTTTGTAACCTTGATATCACCGGCGGCCATCACTTTCTTGATGCCGTCGGCCAGTGTTTTCTCGGCCTTGGCCGCGATGGGGCCCTCGGTGACGTGGTTCACCCACGCCAATAGGGCCGCGATGGCCAACGCGAAGCCCACCAGCACTGCCACCATGTTGGTGAGCGATGATTTTGTTTTTGCCATGACGCTGTCTCCTTATTTTTTCGCCGGCACTTCGCCGAAACGTTTTGGTTTGACATAGTGATTGATGAGCGGCGTAAATGCGTTCATAATAAGAATGGCAAACGACATGCCCTCCGGATAGCTTCCCCAATTGCGGATTATCACGGTAAGCGCACCGATGCCCACGCCATAGACAATTTGCCCGCGGTGTATCATCGGCGACGACACATAGTCGGTAGCCATGAAGATGGCTCCCAGCATCAGTCCACCACTAAATATCACTTGAGACGGCATGGCGTACACGGGATTGGCCCAATGCAACGCGCCGCTCAGCGCCAACACCGTGGCCAAGATGGTCACTGGTATGTGCCAAGTGATGATGCCCTTCCATAGCATGTAGCCCAGCCCAATGAGCAAAGCCAACGCGCTGACCTCGCCTATCGAGCCGGCGCCCAACCCATTGCCTACGTTTCCGAGAAACATGTCGAGCGCGCTCGGCAGCTTGTCCAGCAAGCCAGCGTCGCCTGTCTTGATGGCCTGTTTCATCAGGCTGAGAGGCGTGGCCCCTGTCACGGCGTCAGCATACTGGGTGAGCTGCCCCACCTTGGGCCACAAAGTCATCTCAGCCGGGAAGCTAACCAACAAAAAGCAGCGGCCCACCAACGCGGGGTTAAAGATGTTGCACCCCAATCCGCCAAAACTCATCTTGCCCACACCGATGGCCACGAGGGCGCCGACGAGTGTCATCCATATTGGGAAATTGCTTGGAAGATTCATGCCCAAGAGCAGTCCGGTGATAATGGCCGAGCCGTCAGAGAGCGTAGCGGGGCGTCTCATCACATATTTGGAGATGGCCCATTCGACAAACATACAGGCGGCGACACTGGTCAAACAGACCACCACCGAGCCCAATCCAAAATAATAAAACGAGACGAGCAGCGCCGGCATGAGGGCCACTATCACTCCCCACATGTTGCGCTCCACGGTATCCGCTCCATGATCGTGGGGCGATAACGAGACTATTAGCTTATTCATGGTCATATAATTCTTAGGTCATTGTTTTTGGTTGCGAGCCTTTATCATGCGCATCACCACAGCCTTGCCTTGCGCTATGTTGTCAAGCATTGGCCTGTGCGCCGGGCAGGTGTACTGGCATGAGCCACACGAGATGCAACTTGTGATGGCCTCTCGCTCAAGCCTGTCATACTTCTTAAACGCCGACAGGGTGGCTATGAGATAAGGCTCGAGCCCCATGGGGCACACCGTGACACACTTGCCGCACCTGATGCAAGGCTGTACCGCCTTGCGATGGGCGTCGACATCGGTCAGCACTGTGATCGCGTTGGTGCCCTTGCACACGGTCACGTCGGTAGTCAGCACGGCCTTACCCATCATGGGGCCACCTGCCAACACCTTGTTATCGCCCTCCGGCAAGCCTCCGCAAGCCTCGATGAGCTGACTGAAAGGCGTGCCCATGCGCACCAAAAAATTAGCAGGATGAGCCATGTGCTTGCCCGTCACGGTGGTGTAACGCTCAAAGAGGGGCTTGTTTTTCATCACGGCCTCGTACGTCGCGAACGTGGTGCCCACGTTGACCACCACCGCCCCCACGCTCACCGGTATGGCGGGTGGGGCGGGCACCTGCTTGCCCGTGACGGCGGCCACCAATTGTTTCTCGCCGCCCTGAGGATACTTTTGTGCCAACGGCACCACCGTGATACGACTGTCCGCGCTCGCTTTCTCGGTCATCAGGCTGATGGCCTTGGGCTTGTTCTCCTCGATGCCTATGTAGGCTTTGTCCACCGATACCGACTTCATGAGCAGTTGCACGCCAACAATAATCTCATCGGCATGCTCCATCATCAGCCTATAGTCAGACGTGATATAAGGCTCGCACTCCACCGCGTTGATGACCACACACTCGGCCACGCTTCCGGGGGGCGGCATAAGTTTGACAAAGGTGGGAAAACCGGCCCCACCCATGCCAGTTATGCCAGCCGCTTTGACACGTCCCACTATCTCCTCAGCGGTCAGTTCAGGGTGCTCGGCCAGGGTTTCCAATTTGGCAGAGCGGTCTATACCATCTTCCCACTCATCGCCCTCCACATTGATGAACACACATGGCTGACGATATCCCGTAGCGTCAAACGTAGTGTCTATCTTGGCCACCGTGCCCGACACCGACGAGAAGATGGGCGCTGATATGAAACCACCAGCTTCGCCAATGAGCGTGCCCACCTTTACCTTGTCGCCACGCTTCACCACGGGCTTGGTGGGAGCGCCGATATGCTGGCACAAAGGAATAACGGCCACTTTGGGCAACGCGGCCGCCACGGTCGCCACGTCGTTTGTCAATTTGTTTTCATCAGGGTGCACGCCACCCATCGGAAATGTGTGTAGTCTCATGCGTTTACCTCCTTTTTCTTTACATCTACGTTGTCAACGCTCGCGCCACCTGTCATCTTGGTGGCCACGTTGGCTTCAGTAGCCTCCGCCACCTTGGGCGCTTGGGGTTTTCTCACGGGGAAATTCACCTTGACGATGGCCGACGTGGGGCACGCGTCCACGCACTTGGTGCACAGACGGCACTTGTCATAGTCTATATAAGAGAGGTTGGCCGCTATGCTGATAGCGTCAAAAGCGCACGCCTTTTCGCATTTGCCACAGCCTATACAAGCCACTTGGCATGCCTTGCGGGCCACGGCACCCTTGTCTTTGTTGACACACGACACGTACACTCTGCGATTGCGAGGCCCTTTCACGCGCAACTCGATTATGTTTCGGGGGCACGCCTTGACACAGGCGCCGCATGACGTGCAGCGGTCGTCCATCACCTCGGGCAACAGCGTATCGGCATTGATATGAATGGCGTCAAAAGCGCACGCAGCCACGCAGTCGCCACAACCCAAACAGCCATAGCCACAGGCCGTCTCGCCAGCGCCTGCCATGTGCATGGCGGTGCATGTCTTAAGACCGTCGTATTGGGCCACGCGCGGCCTGTTGTCACAACTTCCATTGCATCTCACGACAGCCACCATCGGCTTCGAGGCGGCCATGCTCATGCCTAAAAATTCAGCCACGCGTCCCATCGTCGCTGAGCCACCCACCGGGCAGTTCAGCCCATCGATAGACCCACTGTCAGCGCCCTGCACCAACGCCGAGGCCAACCCAGAGCAGCCGGGGAAACCACAGCCACCACAGTTGGCGCCCGGAAGCATCTCCTGCACCTGCTCTAAACGTGGGTCCTCGGCCACGGCGAATTTCCTCGAAACCACAAACAGCACCACCGCGGCGATGAGCGCTATGCTTCCAAGGACAATGACCGCGTCAAGAATGAAATTCATAATATTATTGTTTTTTAATTGATTGTCAAGTGTTATAGATTGTCGTTTGGCAGATATGGTATCTCAACCCATCCTCACTCTATCGTGAACGTGAACCGTTTGCCCAATTTGTCACGCACAAGATAGAGCGCGACATAATAGACCACCAGCGCACCCATGCCACAAAACGCGCTCAACGTCTCGTTGCCCGTGGCCGCCAGCACGCCAAACAACGCGCACGCCATAACCAAAAGGGGGGCGCCAAAACCCAACAGCACAGCCCGATAGCCGCTCTTGAGGTCGGCCATGACCCTGACATGCTGCCCTATCTCATACTCGGCCGCATGGTCGTCGATCACGTCTATACGCTTTTCCTTGCTCTCGGAGGCATTGCAGTGATCTGCCATGCCACAAGCTGCGCACCCCGATGCTTGCATTATGCGCACCGTGATGTGATTTCCGTCTATTTTCTCAATGGTTCCTTTGTGGTTAATAACAGTTTTCATATAGCAAATTGCAAACCGCACCTTGCAATTGCAAAAGTAATAACATTATTCGGAAAAGCAAATAAAAAGAGAATAGTTTTTTATTTATGCTGTTTGAGGCCCCCATGCCCGACGTGGCGTAATGGTATGGTACGCTTGGCCTCGACCATGGGATATTGTCAATATAATTGGTAATAATTAGATCAAGGGAAACCTATCCACGCGGGCTTGGGAACGTGTTTTAATCGTTCTTTTTAAGGACTGAGCGCATGGCAGAGTCACCTGCGTTTCGCCATTGGTATCTATTGGCTCCGTGTTTGGGCATCATTCGGGCTCCCTTTTGAGCCCAATCACCACGCCATTAGGCATCATTCATCACGCCATTAATACCTAATCGGGACAGCACGCGATGCGTATCAACCTTAAGAAACACATGATTAAAAGTATAAGCCGCTATGAAACAACATGTTATGAAGTCATGCAATTTTCTCCATTTTTTGAGGCTCCATGCCATGTTTTTGGGTGTGACATAATTTATAAGAGGTGTTATCAAATTATTTCAACAAAATTTACGTTTACTCGTCTCATGCCTCACCAATAGCAACCGTTTCCCAAACGCACGCACGAGAAAACATTTGGAATGAACGACAAAGGCCACTTGGATAAGAAATAAATTTTTTTATGAAAAAAAATGGAAATGGAATGGAATTTTATTGCGACCTTTGCACTATAAAAATAAACACTTAATAGACAATTAATGATGAAAATAACAAGCACATTGATCTGGCCAATTCTCGTGGCCGTCGCATGGTTTGCGCCCGCTTTCGCCTCGGCGCAAAACGACGCCAAGTTTCACATGGAGCTGGACTACGCTTATCATTTAGGGCTCACGGAGAAGCTCAGTGGCTACAACTACAAGAGCGAGGGCAAGCTGGGTGGGCACGCGCTCACGCTCAACGCGCTCTACAACCTAAAACCCAACATGACCGTGGGCGCTGGCTTCGGATTGAGCCGTTTCAAGCGCGAATACAATGGCGACAGCTTCACCATGCCGCTATACGCCACGTTTCGCTATCGTCCGCTGGCAAGCCACCTGCCGTTCTACGCCTTTACGGACGTAGGTTGCACATTGTTCAACAGAGACGAGAACCATAATTTCACCGGCGGACTGATGGGAACCATCGGCGCGGGCTACCAACTGATGCTGAAACGACACTTCGGCCTGAACTTCAAGGTGGGTTATAATATACAACAGTTTGCCAACACACCTATATATAATAACAACATAGAGAAGAGAAACGAAGACGGGACCATCGTCTACACCAGCACGCTATACGACAAACGCAGCCTGTGGAGACACTCCATACAACTGGGTGTCGGACTGGTATTCTAAAAAAGGAATATGAAAATAAATCGCATCTACACAGCAGACATGAGACGCACGAGCCTGATACCATGGCGTGTCATGCTCATCGCCATCATGCTGCCAATGATATCATGGGGGCAACGCACCACCATCAAGCAAGAGCCAGGCAAGCCGCGACAAGACAAAAAAGCCAACGAGCAGGCCCAACGAGCGAGCGAGCAGGCCGACCCACAACGCAAATCGCAGCCCAAGCGCACGCACACGCTGAGTGGATACGTGAGGGGCGCGGATGGCGAGACACTCATCAACGCCACCGTCTACGACCTCACCAGTCGCCAAGGCACCATGACCAACGCCTATGGCTATTTCTCTATCACGCTGCAAGAGGGCGATCACGAATTGCGATGCGGATACATAGGCTACGCTGATAAGCTCACACGGGTGCGGCTGAAGGCCGACACGCATCTTGACATTTGTCTGAAAGAGAACGCGAGCGTGCGCGAGGTCACGGTGATAGGCGACCTCAACTCGCCCCTCATCAACACACAGACCGGCAAAAGGTCTATCAACGCTCGCGACATCCAGACCGAGTTCTCAACGCTCAGCAGCCCCGACGTGGTGAAAACACTGCAACGCATGAGTGGCGTTGCCGAAGGCATGGAACTGGCCAGCGGCTTGTACGTGCACGGTGGAAACAACGACGAGAACTTATTTATGATAGACGGTACCCCACTCTACTCCATCAACCACATGTTCGGACTGTTCTCGGCCTTCAACACGGACATGGTGAAAAACGTGGACTTCTATAAGAGCGGATTTCCAGCGCGTTACGGCGGCAGGCTGTCGTCGGTGGTAGATGTGCGCACCAACGATGGCAACATGAACCGCACGCACGGCAGTCTTCGCGTGGGCATGCTCGATGGCAGCGTGCACGTCGAAGGACCCATAAGACGGGGACGCACGTCGTACAACATCGGATTGCGTCGAAGCTGGATGGACTTGCTCACAAGGCCTATCTTTGCCATCGTGAACAGTGGCAACCACGAGGACAAGTTTACGATGAACTACTTTTTCCACGACTTCAACGCGAAGGTTACCAATATCTTCAACGACCGCTCGCGCATGGCCCTAAGCCTCTATTCTGGGCAAGACCAGCTTCGAGCCAAAGACGAATCGGACGACGAATACATGAACTGGAAAAGTTCGGACATCTCAAAATCAGACTTCGACTGGGGCAACCTGAACGTGGCGTTGGACTGGAACTACCAGCTGTCGCCCAAGCTGTTCGCGAATTTCACCGCGGTTTACACGTATAACGAGGCCAAACTAAACTCTTTGGAAGACTGCAAATACAGAAACTCAGACGGCACGTCGACCATCGATTACAACGAGAGCAAATACAAATCGACAGTGAACGACCTTGGCTATCGAACGGCTTTTGACTTCCGGCCATCGCCCCATCATCACATCAGGTTCGGGCACGACTACACATGGCACACTTTTAAGCCACAGACACGCTGGCAAAAAGCGTTTTACGGCTCGCGCCAAAACACGGATACCGTAATGGAACAGAGCCACAACAAGCATACGGCGCACGAATGGAACTTTTACGCCGAGGACGAGATGACCATTGATAACAACTGGAGCATGAACACTGGCATGAACGTGACGCTATTTCATATCGGAACCAAGACGCTCTGTACGGCAGACCCGCGCTTGGCCGTGAAATACCAGCCTATGCCACAACTGTCGCTCAAGGCATCGTACACGATGATGAGCCAGTACGTGCACAAGATATCAAACAGCATACTGGAGCTTCCCACCGACTACTGGGTGCCCACCACCGAACGGCTAAAACCCATGCGGTCATGGCAGGTGGCGGCGGGAGCCTACTACCAGCCAAGCCGCCACTGGATGCTGAGCGCGGAAGGATATTACAAGCACACGAACCATTTGCTGCAATATTCGAGTTGGGCAAGCCTTGAGCCGCCTGCGGACAAGTGGGACCAAATGGTGATGGAGGGACAAGGACGATTCTACGGAGCGGAGGTTGACGCAGCGTACACAACCAAAAACTTGGAGCTGAGAGGAGCCTATACCCTGTCGTGGAACGAGCGAAAATTTGACGATTTTTACAAAGGATGGTTTTTTGACAAGTTTGACAACCGCCATAAAATAAACATCACGGCACGCTGGAAGGTCAACGACAAAATTTCGGTGTTTGGCGCATGGACCTACCATTCGGGCAATCATATCACCATGCCAACGCAATATATAACAACGCCCATCGTGCCGGAAGGCGAGCCGAAAGACATGTTCAGCTACGGCACGAAGCACGGCCAAGTACCAACTGTAAACGAGTGGCTATTGGACAACAACTACGTAGACCAAACGACGTTTGTATACGACAAGCCCAACAACCTGCGGCTACCCGCTTATCACCGCTTGGACATAGGCGCAGACTTCCGCCACATTACCAAACACGGACACGAACGGATATGGAACGTGAGCCTGTACAACGCCTACTGCCATCTCAACTCGCTGTGGACAGAAGTGAAAGAGAGAAACGATGGCAGCTTCTATCTCAAGAACCACGCCTACATTCCCATAGTGCCATCAATCAGTTACACTATTAAATTCTGAACCGGCAAGCGCGATGCAAGTCGCGCGCATGGCGTCATGAACATCCCCTAAAAACAAGTACGAAGACATGAAAAGATTATTATACGTAGCCATGGCACTGTCACTCCTCGCAAGTTGCAAGGAAGAGATAAGCATGGATACACTCGACGGCAGCCCCAAGTTGGTGGTATACTGCATGCCCACGGTGGGCGACACCACTTACATAGGCGTGAGTAGGAGCGTGCCAGTGACCAAATACAACAACACCTCGAAGCTCACCCGGGTAGACAACGCTCATATAGATTACACCGTGAACGGGCAATCGATCGCCGTGGAGCATGTGGGCAAAGGATATTACCGAGTTGTGGGACGTCAAAACGCGGGCGACAAAATAGCCCTCAAGGTGCAAGCGGACGGCTTTGAGAGCGTGCGAGCCGCCACCACGATACCCCAACCAGTGCCTATAGGCGATTTGGACTACAACTATGTGAGACGCTACAATGACCTAATGGGGCGGCAAGAGACATTCGACCAAATCACAGGCACGTTCAAAGACGACCCCAACTCTCACGACCATTACGCTGTGAGAGTGAAGATAAAGTGCTACAAAGGAAAGGGCACGCTATATAAAGGCAACTCCAAAGAGTGGCATATATACTACAACGAATACCTGCGAAGACTCAAAGAGACGAAATGTGACTCCACGCGCGTGGAGATGACAGACTCAATTTACTATTACCCACGAGTGTCGCCACGCAGTGAGCCGCTACTGTCGCCCGTATCAGGGATGGACGAGAATTTCGGATTTACGAACAACTTCTTTGGAAACCTTTATATTTTTGACGACAAAGCCATCAACGGCAAGACTTACACGCTGCACCTTGACATCGATCCTAACAACCAACCTATCATGTATGACAAGGATGGGCACATGGTATACCCAAACTATAACTTTGCCAAGGCATACCAATTGGAATTGCTGCGTATAACACCAGAATACTGCAATTTCTTGCGTTCGCTCAACGATTTGGAAAACAACGATTTAGGACAGGCCGGCTTGTCGCTCATCAGACCCATGCAATCTAATATAGACGGGGGATTGGGACTGCTCGGCGGATGGAGCGTGGCAAGCTCAGACTGGAAAATGAGGATAGATAAAGACTTGATTAAAAAGCCTAATGGGAAGATGGCACATTAAGGTTGGGACGTTGAAAGCAGAGATTACATAATCTGATACGGAGGTGGTGTGACCACCTATCAATCGGCGCAAGAGCGAGAAAGAAAACTTTTCAGCGCGGTCCCATCGTCGAACGATGCCGTGCAAGACTCGAGGACACGAACGGACAACGTGCCAACGGCTTGCGCAAGGTCGCTGGCTGACGCAAGCACGCAAGTGTCGCCAGGCAATCCGCAAATGTCGATTTGCTCTATCTCAAGCGCAACGATTAGCCGTAAAACAATGTCGGCCGACGCTGGGTTTTGCATGACGGAACACTCGTCAAGGTTCACTTGCTGGCCGCTGTAGAGCATAGTAAACCCGCCCTTGGTTTCGTTGAGCGAATCTAAAAGGGCTTGCCACACTGCCGCCCCCACAGAATATTGCACGCAATGGGCAGGCAACTTGCCGCCTTTGTGAATGAACGCACTGTGATTATAGGGATGCCACTTGCATGCGACAAGCCTAACCACATAGTCGGAGCCATGCGTTCTGACATAATCGGCAAGACTATCCATCGCCTGCGATGCACCGGGAATGGGCAATGCGCCCGTGATGAAATCAACTTGAGGATTTAACACCAAGAGCATTTTCTTTTTTTCCATTGGGCTTGTGAATATAATGATGATGCGATGGCAAAACTAAGATTTTTTGATGAGACGTCCAAAGGTGACACACTTTTTATTGCCTATGCACGAATTATTTCGTGAATATAGCGCGTAAAATGTCCGAACGACCCCAAAAAGGGCGTGGATGGATATAAAAATCTAACACGATATTGACAGCATAAAGAAAACATCAAGTTTTGGACAACACAGAATAGTATCTATGGCACAAAAGTTTATTGTCACCAAAAGAGGTGTAATGCGCATCGGGCATGTATCGATGCATAAAGATTTGTTGCAAAATGGCGACACGTGCATGGGTGGTGGGTTTTGGCGTTTTGACCCTATCAACGCAAGGCTTGAGTTGAGTGGGCGTTCGTACGACTTTGGCTCGCCCATGTGGGATTACCTGTTGGAACATGACATAACATTGAAAATGCCCGACAAATACCATGGGTTGAGCATCGTCTACAAAGGCAACGACGAAGCAGGAGCGCCTTTGAGGATCAGCGAAGTGTTCAAAATAGAATATATCTGAAAGTGATTTTAAACGCGAAAAAAGTGGCAAGGAATGAGATTGGGCGTCCATTGCCAACATGATACATGACACCTCGAAATGGCATGAGCCATAAAATCAACTCTAAATCAGGCTGATAAACATCTAAAATACAAGCCAAGATACCCCAAAGCCCCCTTCTAAGACCATGCGTCTCGGTATCTCCGAGCGGCGCTCTCTTATTTTATGAAACGCCGCCACACACTTGCCGACAAGTGTATGTCTATCAAGACGGTATCAGAAAATTGATGGATTCGGGCACCACGCTGATCGTAAACGGTCCCACAGGCGTACGCATCAACCGACCGTCAAGACCTATTAGGGCACCCTCGGCTTTTTCCACCCTGACCAAACGAGTGCGGTAAGGGTGCACGTTATGGATGTTAAGCAGTTCGCCCCGCAAGAAAAAGTAAATGCCAGCGGCAATCTGCCTCAACCCTGAATGGTATACCACCGAGACGTCCAACTGCCCATTGTAAGGCACGGCGTTTGGCGTTTGGCCATAGCCAAGGGCGTTTCCGACACAGATAGTCATTACCCGACGGTCTATTTGGTCTGTGTTGATTTTGAGTTTCATCTTGTAATCCAACCGCTGGAATAGTAAAAGTATGAACGAGAAGAAGAAGGACAACCCTCGACTACCAAAGAAATGACGTGTGCGGCGACGCAAATTCATGATTGTGGCGATAAACCCCACGTTCACACAATTGAGGAAATAGCGTTTGCATCGCTCGCCCTCCTGATTGACATAACGCATCAAACCAAGGTCTATCTTCTTTACTCGGTGTCTCTTGAGGGCTTTGATGGTCATGGCATAATCGTCCTCGTCCAAATACCAAAAGTGTGCAAAATCATTCATCATGCCGTTAGGAATTACGCCAAGGGCCACTTTCTCACGCACATTTTGGTCCACTTGCATGAGACAGTTGACAGCATCGTTGAGTGCCGAGTCGCCACCGATGACAACGATGGTATGGTATCCGTTGTCGATAAACATTCTGACCAGCCGGTCTACGCTGCCACGGCTTTCACTTTGCACATGGTCATACAGGATGTTCTCTTTCTGAAGGCACTCCTGTATCTTCTCCCATCTGCGTTTAGACGAGCTTAAAAGTCCTGATTTCGGACAGTAAATGATACCCCAACGATTTTGCTCTATCATAACATTCGTTTTATTTCATTAATTTTTTTCTCCATGCACAGTGCCGCGTCAAGCCAGTGTATGTCGGTGCCGCGACGTTCCATGCCCCTAAACCAAGTCATTTGTCGTTTGGCAAACTGATGTATCGCTATTTCCAACTGCCGATACATCTCGTCAAAAGACAATTTGCCGATAACGTACTCGGTGACATATTTATATTCCAATCCGTAATAAATCAAGTCGGTCGCGGCAATGCCGTTGTCCAAAAGGCGTTTTATCTCGTCTACCATTCCATTGTCAAGACGCTGCCTGAGCCGTTCGGATATTTTACGTCTACGCTCCTCACGGTCAATGTCAAGACCAAAAACGATAGCGTCAACGGGTTGCGCTGGTCGCCGCTCGGCGGTGTGCTCAAGGTTGTAAGTCTCAATCTCGATGGCGCGAATGGCACGTTGGCACGAGTCCACGTCTGTAGTGTTGTGCATGTTCGAGTTGTTCTTTTTCTTGAGCTCCACCAATTTTTGGGTGAGTGTCTCTAACGATTCGCCCTCCAACTGTTTTCTCAACGCCGGGTTTTGCGGCACGGTGGAGAGCGCGTAGCCTTTGAGCACGGCCTCAATGTACAGTCCGGTGCCACCACAAAGAATGGGTTGTGCGCCACGGCTCACGATGTCATCATAGGCTGCCATGAAATCGCGTTGGTAGCGATAAAGATTGTATTTTGAGCCCGGCTCCACTATGTCAATGAGATGATAGGGCACACGCTTGCCGTCTACGACATAGTCTTCCAAATCCTTCCCTGTCCCGATGTCCATGCCCCGGTACACTTGCCTACTGTCGGCGCTGATTATTTCCGAACCCAACTCGTTGGCGAGGGCCACGGCCAAAGCTGTCTTGCCGCAAGCCGTGGGGCCAAGTATAGTTATCAAGCGCGTGCGCGGTTTGCTGCTCAAATCCGCGTTTGTGGTTTGTGGAGACAATATTGCCATGTCGGAACCATTCTTATTCACTGGGCAAATATAAATAAAAATAATCGAAACGGCAAGAAAAGCAAATACTTTATAGGCTTATTTCACACCATTTATCAATGCTTTTGCCATCATTGTCGGTGCCACGTGCCCATACACGACATGCCAATGCCATCATGGCCAAGCCAACAAAAAGGCTCGATGCAATCTGCATCGAGCCAAAAGATACAAGAATTAAATCTTGTCAAACAATATAACAGTGTTTTATTACTTCAATTCAGAGAGATACTTGATAGTGCGAACCATTTGTGAAGTGTAAGAGTTCTCGTTGTCATACCAAGAAACTACCTGTACCTGATATGTGTCATCGTCTACCTTGCTCACCATGGTCTGGGTGGCGTCGAACAGTGAACCAAACTTCATTCCGATGATATCCGATGAAACGATGAGGTCCTCGTTGTAACCGAAAGACTCATTAGCAGCGGCTTTCATGGCGGCATTAACACCCTCTACAGTGATATCCTTGCCCTTAACCACAGCAATCAGGATGGTGGTGGAGCCTGTTGGCGTGGGAACACGCTGTGCGGAGCCGATTAGTTTGCCATTGAGCTCAGGAATTACCAAGCCGATAGCTTTGGCAGCACCAGTGGAGTTAGGTACGATATTGCAAGCACCAGCACGCGAACGACGCAGGTCTCCCTTGCGCTGTGGGCCATCAAGGATCATCTGATCGCCTGTATATGCGTGGATTGTAGACATGATACCCGACTGGATGGGAGCGAACTTGTTAAGCGCGTCGGCCATCGGAGCCAAGCAGTTGGTGGTGCAAGATGCAGCCGATACAACCGTATCGCCAGCTTTCAATGTCTTGTGGTTGGTATTGTAAACGATAGTGGGCAGGTCGTTACCAGCAGGAGCGGAAATCACAACCTTCTTGGCGCCAGCCTGAATGTGAGCGGAAGCCTTTGCCTTAGATGTATAAAAACCAGTGCACTCGAGCACTACATCCACGCCAAGCTCACCCCAAGGCAACTCGGCAGCGTTTGGTTTTGCATAAATAGTAATCTCTTTACCATCAACAGTGATAGAACCCGGAGTAACAACTGTTTTGCCATCCTCGCCAAGAACAGAGTCTTTGAAGTCTACTGTGTGCTTGCCTTCGCCATACTTGCCAGCGAAACCACCCTGTGCAGTGTCATACTTCAACAGATGAGCGAGCATCTTAGGACTTGTCAAGTCGTTGATTGCTACTACTTCATAACCATCAGATTCGAACATCTGGCGGAATGCAAGACGGCCAATACGACCGAAACCATTAATCGCTACTTTTGTCATTTTACTTACTTTTATTAATAAAGGTTTAAAAAAAATATATCCTGATACGTGAAATTATTTTCTCTCGTACGTTTGCAAAGTTACGAATTATTTTCTAAATTTGTATTCGATTAGAGTATTAAATATATTAAAATCATCTACTTGTCACCCTTAAGCTCCTAAAAAAATTTAATGTCTGCTTTGAGTGCAAACTCCATATGTCAAAAATACAAATTCTTCATTATTCACAAATACAACTATTATGGGATTTATTCAAGAATTCAAAGATTTTGCCATGAAAGGCAATGTCATGGACATGGCCGTCGGTGTGATCATCGGTGGGGCTTTTGGTAAAATTGTATCGTCACTTGTTGACGACATCCTCATGCCTCTCATTGGCATCTTCACAGGTGGAGTGGACTTCTCGTCTTTAGCCGCAACTGTGGGAAATGCCAAAGTAACATACGGCATGTTCGTCCAAAACGTTATTGATTTTCTTATCATTGCATTCTGCATCTTTGTAATGGTGAAAGCCATGAACAAGATTATCAAGAAGCGCGAAGAGACTCCAGCCCCAGCAGCTCCATCCGCGGAGGAGAAACTGCTCACCGAGATCAGAGACCTGCTCAAGCAGAAATAGTTGTTCTTGACACATCACAGGATAGCCGTGATGTGCTCTCACCAAATTTCACTGCGCCACAATCGCACCCGCCACAACGGCAGACGCGATTGTGGCGCTGGCTTTTTGCATCGCCATCACCAGCCCACCAAGCCAACCGCCAACCATCAGTCGTTCCGCCATCAGCTCACTGGGCTACTCGCGAATGTAATCTTTTGAAACCAAGTCATAATACAAGGCCTCAAGCTCAGCTATCGTCAACCGCTCCACACTATGCTCTATGACCCTGACAAGCTCTTCGCGGCGAGCGTTGTCGTCGCTTTCAAAACATGTAAAAACTTTATCCATCTGCCTATCTCGTTTTGTCATTATAACGCCTCAAGGTACCGGCATATTGCTTATGGCGTTTTTTATTCTCCACCCACCGCGCCCCCAACACCGCACCAAAGAGACCGAGCCATGGGCAAACCACCAATGCGCACAGGCGGCCAAAAAGCAGGCATGTAACAAATTCTTTAGCCAATTGTCACAATAATATAATATCAATAACTTGCCAATCGAAGTTTAATTTGTAATTTTGCAGTTGTTACAACACGTATTTCTTTTATCATTCTCACATGAAAAAAATTCTTACCCTATTCGTGGCAGGCCTCTTGGCCTTGCCGGGCATGGCCCAAGTGAGCCGCCCCAAACTTGTCGTGGGTCTCGTGGTAGACCAAATGCGTTGGGACTACCTGTATTATTTTTACGATCAATTCCAAGCTGGCGGACTGCGACGATTGGTGGACCAAGGCTACAGTTTTGAGAACACCATGATCAATTACGTGCCCACCGTCACGGCCATAGGCCATTCAAGCATTTACACGGGGTCGGTGCCAGCCTTGCATGGCATCGCCGGAAACGACTTTTACATAGACGGGCAGAAAACCTATTGCTGCTATGACGCCTCTGTCAAGGCTGTGGGCTCCAACGGAAAGGCGGGTCAAATGTCGCCGCACAACCTCTTAGCGTCTGGCATTGGCGATGTGCTCAAGACGCACACCGACTACAAAGCCAAGGTCATCGGTGTGGCTCTCAAAGACCGCGCGGCCATATTACCAGCCGGGCACGCCGCAGACGCGGCTTATTGGTGGGACGGAGAGGCAGGCCATTTCATTTCCTCCACTTATTATATGACACAATTGCCCGCGTGGGCAAACAAGCTCAACAATGAGGTAAAAACCAAACCCGGCTACGATATCAAGACATCAGTGGAGGGCATAACCGCTACTTTCCGCATGGCAGAGGCCGCATTGATAAACGAAGGCATGGGGCTGGACAGCATCACCGACCTTTTAGCCATCAGCGTGTCTTCCACCGACGCCATCGGCCATACGTATGGCACGCGCCATCAGCTCACCCGTGCCGCCTACATGGAGCTTGACAATCAATTGGCCAAGCTCTTCACTCTTCTGGACGAGCGCGTGGGACGAGGAAACTACCTGCTATTTCTCTCTGCCGACCATGGCGCGGCGCACAACCCCAACGAGATGAAAGCACACAAAATACCGGCCGGCGGACTTGAGTTCTGGGCTTGGAAAGCGGACGTGAACAAGGCCGTGGGCCTGCGATTGGGCATCGACGGCAATGTCATCATGGCCGAAAACGCGGGGCGCATCTATCTTGACCACAAGCTCATTGAGCGTTGCGGCAAATCGATAGACGACGTGAAACAGGCCGTCATCGATGAGATGGAGAAGCGCGACGAGATACTCTTTGTCGTGGATTACGACCGTGCGCTCACCACATCGGTGCCCCAACCCATCCGTGAGCGTATCGTCAACGGTTACAACAAGAAACGCAGCGGCGACCTTTTCTACATACCCAAGGCTGGATGGGAGAACGTGAGCAACAAGCCCGACTACGTGGGCACCACGCACGGGCAATGGAACCCTTACGACGCGCACATCCCATTCGTACTCTACGGATGGCACGTCAGTGCAGGGCAGACGCACGAGCCCACCTGCATGACCGACATTGCGCCCACCATCTGCGCTATGCTCCACATACAGATGCCCAACAGTTGCGTGGGCAACGCCAAGGAAGTGAAATAAAGGCATGGTCCTCCCCCGCTCCCAGCACACTACGGAGAGCCATACAAACCGCCCAGACGGTATGGACAGCAGGCGATTTAGGCATCCCTAAAAATTTTTTCACATACCATTTATGACATGCAAAAGCATCACCCTTGACACCATATAATGTCAAAAAAGGCGATGCTTTTTCGTGTCTAAAAAAAGGATGAAATAAAAATCGTCTGATTGTTATTTTATCAAAAAAGGCCATCCGCAAGTGCGCCAACACAGCATCTGTCGCTCATTTGAACACTGGCGGCGCGCGTTTAAGGCTTAATGGAGTCGCCTTTAGGCTCTTTTCGCATCGCGTTTAAGGCTCATTCATGACGCCTTTAGCACTCAATCGCGATGCCATTACGCCTTAATCGTGCCACATGAGCATCCACACGAAAGTGACAAAAATAAGCATTCGCATTCAAATAGCTGTCTTGCAAAGACTTATAAACATCGGTCATTTTTGCCGTATTTTGAACTAAAGGCTTTTTATTTTTAAATAAGCGAAGCATAGACACGTTGTTGTCAAAAAAAATACACAGTTTTTTTCTTTCGGAGACGCATCCTTTTGATAACAACAAGGGATTGCAAATGGTTGCGTAACAATAGGACAGCGGCGTGTCACCTCATCTTTTTCCTCCAGCTTATACCACTAAGCACGTCCTGTCAAGGTGACATTACGGTTGGCAGCAGGCCGCATGCAACAGCTCGTTCACGTTCAATTGCGTGAAATCGTCCACCACGCGGTCACTCAACGGTTGCACCACGTCACGGCCGTTGGTCGTTGTCAAGGCCACAGCGTACATCCCCGCAGCCCTAACGGCCTTCAATCCGTTCACGCTATCTTCAAAACCCACGCAGGCACTCGGTTCTGCACCGAACGTGGCGGCGGCGCGTAGATAGCAGTCGGGATGTGGCTTACTCCTTGCAAAATCCTCACTGGTGAGTATCCTGTCAAAGTGACGGGGCAGCTCGGGCAACTTCTTATACACGCTTTTCATTTTGGGAAGGTTGCTGCTTGTAACCACAGCCGTGCGTATGTCGAGATTTTTTAGTTGTGCCACGAAGGCCTCGAAGCCCGGTATGTAGCTAAAGGTCATGGTACGCTCAAAATCGTCAAGCGCATGCGTGATGGCTTCTCGCCGTTCGGGTTGGCCATAAAAGTAAGCGTCAAAAACCTGGTCGAGCGTCATGCCTTTTATCTTATGCTCCAATCCCGGGATTTCAGGGTGGTAACGTCTCATCTGTCCTCCCCAAAAGTTGGTGTACTGTCTTTCGGTGTCCAAGACTACGCCATCAAGGTCAAATAAAGCGGCTTTAATCATTATTATAAGTATTTGACCACAAAGTTACGCCAAAAAATCGTAACTTTGTGGCGATAATGGACAAATCGATTATTTTCAATCATTTCGCGTCGCTCACCGCCACGCAGCAGCGACAGTTTGAGGCGCTCGATGCTTTGTACCGTGACTGGAACGCCAAGATCAACGTCATCTCTCGCAAAGACATCGACAACCTGTACCTTCACCACGTGCTTCACTCACTGGCCATCGCCAAGCTCATTGGCTTCAAGCCCGGAACGCACGTGCTCGACATCGGCACGGGGGGCGGATTCCCGGGCATTCCCTTAGCCATTATGTTTCCCGACTGTTATTTTAGGCTTATTGATGGCGTCGGCAAAAAAATAAAAGTGGCCACGGAGGTGGCGTCGGCCATCGGCCTGACCAACGTGGAGGCCGTGCAGCGACGTGGCGAGGAGGAAAAAGACAAGTTCCACTTCGTGGTGTCGCGTGCCGTGATGCCCTTGCCCGACTTGGTGAAAATCGTACGCAAGAACATCTCCAAAGAACAGCTCAACGCTCTGCCCAACGGTCTCATCGCTCTCAAGGGTGGCGACCTCAAAGTTGAAACCAAGCCTTTTGGCAAGGCGGTATCGCTCACACCCATCAACGAGTGGTTTGCCGACGAGTGGTTCGCCGACAAGCAGTTGGTGTACCTGCCACTGTGACCGCACCGCTTTTAATGGTCTTACACTTATATATCAAGCTATGCTGAACATCAAAACATTCGTTTGCAACATGATACGTGAGAACTGCTACGTGGTAAGTGACGACACACGCGAAGCCGTCATCATAGATTGCGGAGCGTTATACGACGAGGACAAGGAGTCTATACGCCAATACATCGAGACAAACAAATTGCGCCCCGTACACCTGTTGGCCACTCATGGACACGTGGATCACAATTTCGGCAACAAGTTCGTGCAAGACACATGGGGGCTACGGGTGGAGCTTTCTGGCGCCGACGAGCTGCTCATCAAGTCACTACCAGCGCAGGCTATGGCCATTTGCGGCGTGCGAATGGGCGATGACGACGTAGCGCCCGTAGGTCGATACTTGCGGGCAGGAGAGGTTATCTCGTTTGGCAACCATAGCCTCGAGGTATTAGAGACACCCGGGCATACGCCCGGTGGCGTGTTCTTTTACTGTGAGGCAGAGCGCGTGGGCTTCTCAGGCGACACTCTTTTTTACCACAGCGTGGGTCGCTGCGACCTGCCGGGAAGCTCCATGTTTATGCTCATCCAGAGCTTGCGCATGCTCTCGCAACTGCCCGACGACACACGTGTATATCCCGGGCACGGCAAAACCACGACCATAGGTGAGGAGGTGGGGCACAATCCCTACATGGACCGATAGCCCAACGCGCAACCAGAGACTCTTACACAACATGACATCCATCAACAGGCATCCCACCGAGCGGGTCATTCTCGGCATAGACCCAGGCACCAACGTCATGGGCTATGGCGTGCTTCGCGTGACAGCAGGCAAGCCAGAGATGGTAGCTCTGGGGGTGATAGACATGCGAAAAACCAAGGATGTCTATCTCAAATTGGGCAAGATATTCGAGCGTGTCATCGGTGTCATAGACGAGTACCACCCCGACGAGATGGCCATCGAGGCTCCATTTTTCAGCAAAAACGTGCAGTCGCTTATCAAATTGGGGCGTGCGCAGGGCGTGGCAATAGCTGCCGCCATACACCGTGACATCTTCATACATGAGTATGCGCCACTGAAAATCAAGATGGCCATCACCGGCCAGGGGCAGGCATCCAAAGAACAGGTGGCGGCCATGCTACAAAGACTGTTACACATAGACAAGGAAGAGATGCCCACATTCATGGATGCCACAGATGCGTTGGGAGCGGCATACTGCCATTTCATGCAACTGACCACCCCTGACATGGACACACCGAGATACGGCAGCTGGGCTGACTACGCCAAGAGAAACCCTAAAAAAATAAAAAAATAGGAAACATTCATCTCACCAACTGCGTCTATGATATGAACGTGAGACGTATAGCCATGGCACGACTTCTTGAAAAAAAAAGTCATGGGCAAACGTCAAACACACCATAAAAAGACCAACCATAAAGATAAAATATCACACATGAAAAAAACATTGATGGCCTTGACCATGCTTCTTGTCATGATGGGCAATGCGCAAGCACAAGAAATTTACAAAGAGGTGAAACGCATGCAAAAGAGCTTTGCGACCGTAAAATACGACAAAGCCAAGTCTATGGACGAGCGCAGAGTGGCCTCATTTAAATGGGATGCCATAGAGTACATGCTCTTAAAGGCAAACGATGACAGCACTTTCACCGAGAAAAAATTGGGGGAGCAAACCATCGCCATGACCGATTTCGTGAACCTTTATTTCAAACGCTTGGCCGAAGCGAACACCAAGTCCAAACGAGAGATTGCTACTTCGCGTTTCAAGAATGCCAGCATTAACAACAGTTTGTTCAACGACATGGACAAAGATTTGGTGTTGGGATATTACAACAACGCCAAGTTTCCCACACCTTTCTCGCTCGATACCGATTGGGTAAATGCGTTAAAAGAGATTAGAAGCAAGAACTGGAACTAACGTTCCCCATAGCTTCTGTAAACAAAATCGTGTTTAATAGGCCTGACAAAAATTGTGAGTCGGGCCTATTAAACACGATTTATTTTATTGGTAAGGATGCCACGAGTTTTTGGTGTCTATCGCACCTCTTATTGGTGGGCATCCCGCAACAAATCGTTCACCGTCTTGACAGGATTGAACGTGGAAAGCGGAACTTCCACAAAAATGGTGTTCCAGTCGCTCATTGCGCCATTCCAAAGCCCCGGTAGCTCGAGGGCCTTAAGCTCTCGGCCATCCTTGCTCTTAGCACTGATAAAGCCGGTACGCTCGTCCACGTAGTGAGTAAGGTCGAAATGACGTCCTCGATAGTCTTTGATGGCGCATACCAAGTCTACCGGATTGAAGTGCGTGCCATCCTCAAACATCTTCACATACGACTCGTCCGACTTGTCTATTTGACTGCTCTCAAGTATTTGTGGACTGACGCTGCCATCGCGATTATAGGCTAAAAATGGACCGCCACCGGGCTCTCCAACGTTTCTCACCACACCACACACACGCATAGGACGGTTAAGTTTTTTTCTCAGCCAGTCCGCGAGCGCGGCATCATCGAACCGCGCGGCCTCGTCATAGAGGCAGCATAGGTCTCGCCGCACAAACTCATGGATCTCGCTCAACAGCTCATGGTTGGGCGTGTCACCATCCAATGCTCGCATGTAATCAAACGCTTGACGCTGCGTCTCCACCAAAATACCAGCGATGATTTGTTTCCATCGCACCGTCTCCGGCTTCAAACGGTCAGGCACAACGTTGTCGATATTCTTGATGAATACGATGTCGGCGTCCAAGTCATTGAGGTTCTCGATGAGGGCACCGTGGCCTCCTGGCCTGAAAAGCAGGCTCCCATCGTCATTCCTGAAAGGCGTGTTGTCGGGGTTGACCGCTATGGTATCGGTGCTCGGCTTCTGCTCGGAGAACGATATGTCATATTTTATTCCAAACTTCTTTTCATAGTTTCGCGCTTTCTCCTCCACCCTTTTCTCAAACAAGTCAAGGTGCTCATGCGACACGGTAAAGTGCACATGGGCTACCCCAGCCACAGCAGTGTAAAGCGCGGCCTCCACCAAATGCTCCTCCATAGGCGTGCGAGCACCGTCATCATAGGCATGGAAGAGCAGCAAGCCCTTGGGTAATTGTCCATAGTTCAAGCCATCGGCGCGCAATAGGCAGGCTACCACTGTCTTGTAATCGCCATCGCCAACAAGCTCGTCGACGGTTTTGCCATGCAGCGATTGGCACTTGTCATCGAGCGCTTGATAGAACGCAAAGTTCTTGATATCGGCGAAAAAGTGCTTCTCAAAATCGGTCGTAGGTTTGTCATAGCTTGCCGAAAGAAACGCGAACATATTCTTAAACATGCGGCTGGCGGCTCCCGAGGCTGGTACGAACTTGACCACTTGGTGCGCGCCATCTTTTTTATAATGATCCCATTCTTGCGTGGCGCGCGCTTGCGCAGCATCGTCAGGAACCATAATTCCATTGCCCACAGCAGCGGTGGCGGCCAAACGGAGGAATGGAAACCCGTGCCTTAATTGTTCCATCTGATGCTCCACTTGGCCCAAAGTCATGCCCCGGGTCTCTATTTGTTTTTTTTCTGCGTCTGTAAACATGGCGTGTTGAGTTTTTAGGTTTTACTTACTCAACAAAAATAGCCATTTATTCTGGAATGTGAAAGAAATAGAGATGAAAAAACAAAAAATAATTTTAGTCTCTGCGTTGCCTTACAAGAGCTGGATGATCAACGCCTCGCGCGACTTGCCCGGACAGATGGCGAAACGACCATCAACACGCTGTCCTACAAGCCACACGATATCGCCACGATCGTCTTGCACCACCAACTGGCGACGGCGAAGTAACAATGGCACTTTATGGTCAGTGAGAAAATCGCTCGCCAACTTGCTGTTTTTCATGCCCAATGGCACGAAACGGTCTCCCTTGCGCAAGGGCCTGACCACCAAAGGATATTTCACAAGAGAGGCATCAAGGTTGGCCACAGTGGCCGAAGGGTCAATCTGGAAGTTGGCGTCCACGTTTTTGAGCTCGAGTCGAAGCCTCATTGCAGTTTCCTCCGCACCATCGGCAAGTGCGGTCAAGGGTCCGACAGGATACCGATAAGTGCCTCGCTCGGGTATCACGAGATTGGGCAGGGGGCGCTCCCAAGCCTTCCGCTCCACCACAAAAAGGTAGTCTCGGTCCATGACAGCTACCCAATGATTTGACATCCACAACGCGCCGTCGCGCCGATGAGCGAGCATCTCCAACAGCTGAGCACGGTTAAAACCACGCCACTCCAATATCGTCCGTAGTGCGTAAATGGGAGATGGCAACTCGTCCAACGCCTTGAGGCGGTAGCCGCCGTTGTCAGAACGAATAGCGCTAATGGCCTGGCGCATGGCGTGCTCCACCACCTTGCCCGCCTCGCGCACATTCTCTGTCATTCGCGCCACGTTCTCTTTCACGGCCGGATTGATTTCCTCGAGCAGCGGCAGCACCTGCAAGCGCAGCTTGTTGCGCATGGCATCGGTCTCGAGATTGGTGCTATCCACGACAAACGCCTGCCCCAAATGGTCGAGATAGGTTTGCGCTTGCCGCCGAGACACGTCCAACATGGGGCGCAGCACACGTCCGTTACGTGGGCGCATGCCCTGCAAGCCCTGCAAGCCCGTACCCCTTACAAGGTTGAGCAACACCGTCTCAACTTGGTCGTCACGGTGGTGCGCCACGCAAATGCCATCCGCCCCGACAGCCTTGGCGAGCTGTTCAAAATAGCCATAGCGCAAGTCGCGCGCCGCCATCTCAATTGATATTTTGTGCAATTCGGCATAAGCTGCCGTGTCAAAATGCGCCTTGTGCAGCGTCACGCCCAATGCTTGGCAAAGCGACTCGCAAAAAATCTCATCACGATCGCTCTCTGCCCCTCGCAAACGAAAGTTGCAATGCACGGCCGCCACACGATAACCCAGCCCCACAAGCGCACGCAACAACGCCACGCTGTCGGCCCCGCCAGACAGTGCCACCAAGTAAAAGCCATCGCGACGCATGAGCCGATGACGCACTATGAAACGCTGGATAATATCTGGGAAAGTCATGCTATCGGCCTACTCCACGTAGAGTACCAATCCCTTAAGATACTCACCCTCAGGATGATAAATATTGATGGGATGATCCGCGGGTTGGTGTAACTGGTGCAATATGCGCACCTTGCGCCCCGTCTGCGCCGCCGCAGTGAACACGGCGGCACGAAATTGATCTTTGGTTACCACTTGCGAGCAACTGAACGTGAACAGGATGCCACCGCGCTTGATGCGCTCCAAGCCTTTCACATTAAGCCGGGTGTAGCCCTTGAGAGCGTTGCGCAGCGCGCCACGATGCTTCGCAAAAGCCGGCGGGTCAAGCACTATGAGGTCGTATTTGTCGTCATTGGCATCCATAAACTTGAACGCGTCGTCACAAAAAGCCTCGTGACGGGCGTCGCCGGGGAAGTTCAACGCCACATTCTGATTGGTCAGGTCGATGGCCTTGGCACTGCTGTCCACCGAGTGCACCAACTTGGCCCCGCCACGCATGGCATAAGCCGAGAAGCCACCCGTGTAACAAAACATGTTGAGCACAGACTTATCCTTTGCGTAACGCTCAAGCAATGCCCTGTTCTCCCGTTGGTCAATGAAGAAGCCTGTCTTCTGCCCACGCCGCCAATCAATGAGAAATTTCAGGCCGTTCTCCACCGCCACGTTGTCACTTGTCTGGCCAAAGATAAAGCCATTCTCCTCTCCAAGGTCGGCCTTGAAAGGAAGCGTGCCCTCGCTTTTGTAATACACGCTGCTAATCCTGTCGCCCATCACCTGCGTCAACGCCTCACAAATATGCTCGCGACACATGTGCATACCCACGCTGTGGGCTTGCATCACGGCCGTATGGCCATAGCAATCTATGATCAGCCCGGGCAGGTTGTCGCCCTCGCCATGCACCAACCGGTAGGTGTCGCCACGCTGGTTGTCGGCCAGGCCGATGCCACGACGCATGTCGAGCGCGGCTTGCAGGCGCGACACCCAAAACGCATGGTCGATAGATACATCTCTAAAAGACAACACACGCACGGCGATGGTGCCCACCTGATAGTGCCCCACGGCGACAAAATCGCCATCGGCAGTGATCACGCGCACCACGTCGCCCTCTTGAATATCGGTGTCGGCGTGGTGGATGGCACCACTGAAAATCCATGGGTGAAAACGTAGCAACGACTCTTGTTTACCACGCTTCAAGTATATATTTTTATAGTTCTCCGTCATGATTTCTTTGTTTGTTTTGGTTCTTTGGGTTTAGATTTGCGCGTGGCGGTGGTGGCACGCGTGGCGCAAGACTTGCGTGTGGTCTTAGCGCTCGCCCCATTAGGTTTGTCGTCCGGGGTGGCAGACGGCGCGCATACGGGTTCGGTCTCAGGCTCTTCCACTTTTACAAGGTCGTAATCGCCCGTCCGTTTCAACCGGTCTATCTCCTCATATAGATTGATACAACTCCACGCATCTATGGCCGCATACTGCTTTTGCTTGTCGCTCAAGAATGGAGCCTCCCAATTGGAAAGGCGCTGACGCTTGGAGATTTTCAAATGAAAAAAATTGGCATACAGCTTTTGCAAACTTAGGTCGTGCACGCCAAGCGACGGCACAATGTCTTGAAGATCGACAAAAAACCCCGGGACAAACTGTTCCCGCGCCTCGAGCCCCCGGATGTCGTCGTGCCACGAAAGCCCTATTTTCCTTACAGAGGTATCCTCCAACAGCCGTTTTATGGCTGGCGTTATGCCTGTGAGATGCAGCCTGAACAAGAAGCACGTGTCGCGATTGGCTACCTGCAACAAGCACACTTGGTGCTGCTCTCCACGGCGAAACGAGGGTTTGGTCTCGGTGTCTACGCCCAAAATGTCGCTCGACAAAAGGTAATCCACAGCCTTCTCGGCCTCGCGAGCGGTGATAATGGAGATTATTCGCCCCGGGAATTGAACCAATGGCAAATCGGTTATACCCTTTTTATCAAACTTGCTATATATCTTTTTTCTCATCGTATCTGTTTACAATATGCAAAATTATAAAAAAATGACTGATTAAATCGTTATTTCTCCAGAATATTTCAAGCCTCATCGTGTGCCAAGCGGCCTTGCTAAGACGATACGTCAAATATGCGAGGCTACACGAGACAGGTGTGTGGGCATGGCGCGACACTTGCCATCAGTCCTATCTTTCGGGGTGGTTACAGGGCGAAAAAATACTGAATATATTTTACAATCACATCTCAAAACCGTATTTTCTCATTCAAAAACGCATCGTAGGTCATAAAATTGCCCAAAAACGACATATTTTGCAACAAGCTGATAATCATACGTTTATAGATCATGCGCATTAAATCATAGTTTCACGCATGCTTTGCTACGTCGCGATTAATGCTTAATGGCCACTCGAATAATGCCTAAACGCAGTGGCTTCGGTGTCTAATCATATCACGAATAGCACTTGCACGCAGCGTGAATAAAGCCTAATGACAAAAACAAGGAATGCGCACCACGGTCTAACAACACCAAAATGAAGATAAAAAAGGTGTTTTTTGGATAGATCATTGCGCATTTGAGAGATTAATTTTTGTCATTTATCTTAACAATATCTAAAAACCTATCAACGTTGTGAGGTGTCTACACGTACTTTGTAGTGACACAACTTGCGACAATCTTAAAGCGGCTTGCAAGCCCAAAGACGAAACAACTTTTAAATCAGCCACTTATAATGATATAAAAAATAAATAGAAAAAATGGGAAACTTAGCCATCTTTTGTTTTGAAATTCGGCCAAAAAACACTAATTTTGCACAAAGAATAAGAACAGCGACACAATGGCAAATAAAAGACCTAAGCGTAAGCAGAAAAGCTTTAGCGAAGCAATAGGCATCCGACATATATTTGGCAACGAAACCACCGACTTCTTTTTTGGACTCGTCTTGTTCGCCCTTGCCATCGTCATGGCAATCGCGATGGGATCATTTCTTACCACTGGCGAGGCCGACCAAAGCATCTTGGAAAACATGCGCCCCGGCGAATGGCTCAACCAAGACAGGCAGTTTACCAATTATTGCGGCTCCATCGGGGCCATCGTCTCCTATTTTCTCATCAGCGTCAATTTTGGACTCCCCGCGTTTCTCATACCGGCTTTCATCATGTTAGTGGCGCTCAAGCTCATGCACGCCTACAGCGTGAACCTCTGGAAATGGTTTCTCGGCATGGCATTGGTCATGGTGTGGGCATCTGTCACATTGGCCAAATTTCTCACACCCATCATGGGCAACCTGTCGTTCAACCCCGGAGGTAACCACGGATTGCTCTGCGTGCGCACCATGGAGAATATCATCGGGCCGCCGGGACTTACGGCCACACTGCTCATCGTGGCCTTGGCGTTTCTCACTTATCTCAGCACCGAGACCATAGAAATAGTGCGAAAAACGCTCAACCCGGTGAAATATATCACCGACAAAGTGAAATTCACCGTCACAAACCACACCACCAAGGAGACCGACCCAAATGTCACAGATAGCCAGGACGGAGACCTGACCGTGGAAACACCCTCTGAAGAGGAGATAGACGCGACCGTGGTGGATCTCACCGACATGTCGCAAGGACAACCGTCCCAACCATCGCACACAGCCACAGAGCCTATCACGCCCACCGTTCAGATTAGCGAAGACGACACGGATAAGCTCACCGTGGACGATGTGAAGCAAGAAGACAAAGCGTTGGGGAAATCGCTTGGCGAGACCATAGACCTCAACACGCCCATCAACCCATGGGAGCCGTTCACCAGATACAAGTTTCCAAGTTGTGACTTGCTTAAGAAGTACAACAACAAGCCGGTGATCGACATGGACGAAATCAAGGCCAACAACGCCCGCATCGTAGAGGTGCTGAACAGCTTTAGCGTAAAAATAAGCAAGATAAACGCCACCGTGGGCCCCACGGTCACGCTCTATGAGATAACGCCAGCGGAGGGAGTGCGCATCGCCAAGATACGTGGTTTGGAAGACGATATCGCCTTGAGCTTGGCCGCGCTGGGCATCCGCATCATAGCCCCCATACCCGGAAAGGGCACCATCGGCATTGAGGTGCCCAACAAGAACCCACAAATCGTGTCCATAGAGAGCGTGCTGAACACCAAGAAATTCCAGACCACGAAGATGATTTTGCCCATGGCTTTGGGGAAAACCATTACCAACGAGGTGTACATGGTGGACTTGGTGAAGATACCACACCTGCTGGTTGCCGGCGCCACCGGACAAGGAAAGTCTGTGGGGCTGAACGCCATCATATCGTCGCTACTCTACAAAAAACACCCCAACGAGTTGAAATTCGTGCTCGTGGACCCCAAAAAGGTGGAATTTAGCATATACAACAAGATAGCCCCCCACTATATGGCCGCCCTGCCAGAAAACGAGGATGAACCTATCATCACAGACGTGCAACGTGTGGTGCGCACCCTCAACTCGCTGTGCAAGCTGATGGACCACCGCTACGACCTGCTGAAAAAGGCACAAGTGAAAAAGATAGACGAGTACAACGACAAGTTCATTCACCACCGCCTCAAGCTCACGGACGGGCACGACTACATGCCTTACATCGTGGTGTTGATAGATGAGTTTGGCGACCTTATCATGACGGCGGGCAAGGAAATAGAGCTTCCGATACAGCGCATAGCGCAGTTGGCGCGCGCCGTGGGCATACACATGATTATCGCAACGCAGCGCCCTACCACCAAGATTATTACCGGAAATATCAAGGCTAACTTCCCCGGGCGCATGGCCTTCAGGGTGACTTCGCAAATCGACTCGCGCACCATCCTCGACACTACCGGCGCAGACCAGCTCATCGGGCGGGGCGACATGCTCTTCCTTGCGGGTGGCGAGCCAGTGCGATTGCAATGCGCTTTTATTGACACGCCTGAGATAGAGGAGATCTGTAGCTACATAGCCGACCAGCCCGGACCCGTGGACCCAATGGAGCTTCCGGAGCCAGATGACAACAACGGGGCCATTGGAGGCAACGCGGGCGCTACCGACTCGAAGAGCCTCGACCCCTACTTCGATGAGGCGGCACATGCCATCGTCATAACGCAGCAAGGGTCTACCAGTATGATTCAACGTAGATTCTCTATCGGCTATAACCGCGCGGGCCGACTGATGGACCAGCTGGAGGCTGCCGGCATCGTGGGAGCCGCGCAAGGGTCAAAACCTCGAGAGGTGCTCATCACCGACGAGAACTCGCTCAACTCCCTATTGATACAAATACATAGCAACTGAAAGGGTTAAACGATATTAACGTGCGCAACAATCGTACAATGGGGCACGTTTATACCAACGTAACCCTAACAATAAACGAAAAAATGAAAAAATACATCTTATGCGTCATCATGTTGGTGATGACAGTAGCAGCAACAGCGCAAAACACCGCCTTGGCGAAAAAAATACTGGACAAGACAGCAGCCATTGTAGGCAACAAAGGAGGGGCCACGGCCAACTTTAAGATAGCGAGTGCAAAAATGGGAGGAGCGAGCGGACGTATCTCTATCAAGGGCAACAAGTTTTACGCTACCACGGGCAACGCCACCGTTTGGTTTAACGGCAAGACACAATGGAGCTATCTCAAGTCGACCAACGAGGTGAACGTGAGCACACCCACCGAGGCGCAACGCATGCGCATGAACCCCTATACTTTCATCACGATGTACAAAAAAGGCTACGCGTTAGGCGTGACCAGCAAAGGAGCCAACTATCAGGTGCGCATGAGAGCCCAAAACAAGCAACGCTCCGTGCAGGAAATTTACCTCACCATCAACCGCAAATCGTACACACCCAGTGTCATCAAAATGCGCGAAGGAGGCAATTGGACCACTATTTACATCTCTAATTTCCAAACCAAGGCCCTGCCTAACAGCCTCTTCTCGTTCAACTCGAAAGACTATCCCAAAGCTGAGGTCATTGACTTGAGATAACCACTCGGTCTCGTCCCTCTAACCGATATCGCCATGACATCCAGCCTATCATTCTTTCAACTCCTAAAAATTCTGCGACAACACCGCAAGTTAGCAGCTCGACGCGACCCCCTATACGAATCCAGCAAAATAGCCAAATGGTTTGTTGGCTTCAGTTTCGCAATCTCATTGCTATACCTCATTTTCATAGCTGTGCTACTTGCGTTAGCCGCAATAGATACCAATAGGTTCACCGCGTCAGAGTTTATCATGAGCGTGATGCCATTCATATTGGTTTGCGACTTTTGGTTTAGGGCTCTCGCACAGCAAACGCCAGCCCAAATTGTCAAGCCTTACCTGCTAACGCCACTGCCCAAAACCATTTATATTGACAGTTTTATTATCACATCGCTATTCAATTGGGGCAATATCACATGGCTCACTCTGCTCATACCCTATTGCTTGATGGCCGTGGTGTTCAGCTATGGCGTGTTGACGGCTCTCTCAATACTTCTTTTGTATACCATCATCATATTAGCAAACAGCCAGTGGTATGCTATCATCCGTACATTATCCAATCGCAACATACTGTGGTGGATGGTGCCGGTGACCGTGATCGTAGCCATCATCATGCCGTGGCTACTTAAAGATTTCGAGCACTTCATTATCTTCTACGCCGCCATCGGCAATGGACTCGAATCAGGCAACCTGCTGCCTCACTGTGTAGCCTTGATCATGTTAGCCTCGCTCATAGCCATAAACAGACGGGTGCAAAACGCTTGTGTAATGCAAGAGATAGGCAAAAAAACCGACGACAAACCCAACAAGGTAATCAAATTCACCATGCTTGACCGTTTGGGCGAGTTGGGTGAGTATCTCAAGTTGGAAGTGAAGTTACTGTTGCGCAACAAGAATCCACGCAACGGTTTCCTCTCCGCCACGGCCATTATCATAGCCATCAGCGCCATAATGACACTCACGGAAATATACGATAGCGACACGATGACCAACTTTTGGTGCGTGTACAACTTTGCTATATACGCCACCACATTGCTCATAAGAGTGATGCTATTCGAGGGAAATTATATAGACGTGTTGATGGTACACCGTGAAAACATTCTCAAGCTATTAGAATCAAAATACTATTTCTACTCATTGCTACTCATTTTGCCATTTGTTTTGATGCTCCCTATGGTTTTTGTAGGCAAATGGGACATACTGATGCTTGTATCGTATGGCATTTTTACGGCTGGTTTTCAGTATTTCATATTCATGCAGTCGGCCATATACAACAACCATCGCATGCCACTTAACGAGAAAATAACCACTAAAGGCGGAGCGCAAACCAATTATTTGCTTTTGGCCGGGACAATTATCGGGCTATTTTCGCCACTTATATGTATCATGGCATTAGAGACATTTCTTGAAGAAAACACGGCATGGTTTGTGATGATAGCCATTGGCTTAGGCTTTATTGCCACCCATAAGCTATGGCTGCGCAGCATCTACAACCGACTGATGAAACGGCGTTACAAAAACATGGAGGCTTTCCACACTTAGTGTTGGCCAACTTGCGCATGGGCCATCAATCCATTGATGTGCCATGAAAAAATACGCATAAGATGACGGCTGGAATGTGATGGGGCGCAATTAATTTTTTAAAACTTGAATTTTCAATTACAAACGCATTAAAACGTGAACTGAAAATTGAAAACCGTGAACTGTAAAAATCATTTCTTGCCACCGTCATCGACCGCAGTTTCATTTTTTTTTCTAATGCCCAACAGAGACCTCCAACTGTCAAAATCCTTCTTCAAGATGATTCCCACGCCCTGCGTATTGAGCGAGTTGCGCACGAAATAACGATCGTTGGATTGATTGTACACGTGGATGCTGAGATTTCCATTAGGGAAGATGAGGTACCTAAGATCAAAGTCACCTATAAAAGACGTGGTGGTGTTTTTATTGTCACGATAGCCAAACTCCCCGTTGAATATGAGCCTATTGTTCAGCATTCTACCACTAAGCAAACCTTCGTACTCGGCGTTATTCCATCCCTCGTCGCCCGTGGAGATGTTCGCGCCAAAATTCCAGTTATTGTTTTTCACCACAGAGTTTAGCACTGTGTTTATCTGTTGGCTTATCTGTCCGCTAATAATGCTCTGCATGGCCAACGTGGTTTGGCTGTCTGGTGCGTCAGAAGCAGCCGCATTGTTGCTGGGTTGCGAGTAGAAACGCCCCACGGCAAGCAAATAAAGCACCTGCTGGTTCATCTCCTCCTCACTATTGATAAGGCTGTATATCATCTGCTTGGCATCGGTTCCCACGGTGGGTAAGTCCAAGTCAAACTCCACCTTGGGCGCCTCGGGGGTACCTGTGATATTCATGATGCAGTTCACGCGAATATTGTTACCCGAGAAACTGCGCCCTATCTGCAGGTCAGAAAGACTTACGGAGTTGAGCGTGTATTGCGCCTTGAGGTTCAGCGCAGCCCTGCCCGGGTCGCCTCCAAAAACAATGGAGCCACCATGCGCAAACTTGAAGTCGCGCTTGATGATATTTTGGATGGTGAGTTTGTACACGCCCTCGTCTATGACATAGTTGCCAAAAATGTTCACCGCCCCCTTGTTGTAATAGTCGGCACGTAACGCTCCCTCCCCCACGAGATTGACACAATCGCCCGTTTTACGGTCCATGACCACTTTGAGCGTAGCGGCAGGCGTGGCGTTGATAATAAAATTGACATGAATATCAGTCGGGGCGTCTTCCTCATTAGCCAGATCTCCCATCTGCCCAATGCTGTCCATTCTCGCGAGCAACGTGTTGAGCACGGGAGCCGTGGCAGCCACCGAGTCGCGCGACGACCATTTTATAAACTCTTGCGAACTGATTGCTTCGGGCGAAGAGGCATCATACACCACCGTCGTGCCCCGGTTGGGCGTGACGTTCACATCCACGTCGAGCAACCCCGACTTACCCCTGATATCCACGTTGCCCGTGCCATATACCGTGCCGTAAAACGTATTGCCGTGGCTTGGCCCCCAATCGTAAGCCAAGAGATTACTTAATTTCGCGCGCAAATTGTACCTCAGGTTGGTGATGTGATCATGGTACAGGCTGCCAGCGAGCACCCCTTTGTTGCCATGCCGGTCGTAAATGGTGTCGCCGGGGAACTGCATCTCGTTGATGAGGCAGCGCACCTCCGCGTCGCGCAGCGTATAAACCGTGTTGAGCGGCTCTATGCCCACCTGCCCATTGGCCACGAGGTTGCCCGTGAGATTAAGCTCTCCAAGGTCGCCCCACAGCCTTACGCCACCGTTGAGAGAAAGGTTTGTGCGGTTCATAAAAGAGGCACAGAACGACTCCACAAACTCACCCCGCATGTTATCGGCTCGTATATCGAGGTCGATATAGTTGCGCTTGGGCGACACATAGCCCTTGACAAAGGTGTATCTGTATCGCGATGGCGCCACCAACGCGTTCGCCGTGTCCACAGCCACGGCATCAATGTCTATGCGCTCGCGATCCTCATTCCACGCCACGTCGGCATGAAGCGTGCCCAACGCCCCTCGCTCAAAACTGAAATCGGCAATCTCAAGTTTGCCGTCCACACGCGGTTTGTCAAACAATCGCGACAACAAAGCCTTGCCCGTGGCTCGCCCACCAAACTCCACGGGATGGAAATCGAGCAAATCCATCAAGTAGCTCACGTTCACGTCGTGCATGTCCACGACGAGCGAATCTTTAGAATCCTTGGACGCACAGCCATTGACAACGATGCGCTGGCCATTTCCCTCCAAGGCAAACCGACGCACATCGAGGCGGTTCTTGCCGTAGATCACCTGAGAGGGGCGCACCTCAAACACACTGTCGCCAATGCTAAACGTTGACGGCTTTATGTCCATCCGCGCCTCGGCAAGCCCATAGCCGTCGCGACCAAAGCTCACAAGGGTGTTGAGCCGTCCGCGCAGGCGGTTTTGATGAGCATGATTGTCCACATGGATCACCGACGCCAACCGGTCGTCCACGGCCGAAGCCTCCAGACGATACTCCGTGCCCGTGCCGTCGTCGCCTATCCTCACAGCGCTAATGTCGGCATTGAGATAGTTGTGGGGGGAGGTCACGATAGCCGAGAGGTCACGGTATCGGATGCCGTCATAAACCAATCGTGGAGCGAAAGCTCGTAGCTCAAGATTGTTGTCGGCGTTGGTCATCGCGGCCGTGAGCCGCAGTGGCTCCACGAGCGTTACCGGCACATCAAAAAAATGGCGCAGCCAGTCGGCGCGACGCACGACGGCGCGCAAAGCGAAATCGTTGGCATGCGTCTTCTTGTATTTGATATTCGTGAGTTGCTGTATGTTGGGCAACTTAGCGGCGATGGCGTTTTTAACGCTTTGGATGAGCGTGGCGTAGTCGAAACGCCCCGTCACCTCCGCTTCCGCAAAGTCGCTCTCGAGAGTCAGGTAGTGCCCTCGGTGATCGTTGCCAGCTTGCAATTTCAGCGAGTCGAGCGTGTACTGCTCGCTCGCGGACGACTGGCTAAAATGGGTTAAGCTCAGAGTTCCCTTGGCCGTGTTCAGGTCATTGCCCGTAAACGAGGCCACGACGTTGCCGCTGTAAGCAGCGTTTCCAAACACGCTCTCCCATAAGTGGAGAGCCGCCGGGTGAATATGTTTGACATCAGCCGTAAGGTGCGCCGACATGTTGCGACTGCTGGCGCTGAGCGAGCCATTGAGATCAGCCACGAGGTTAGGGTCGTTCACGTGGAGCGTGCCGTTGAGCAAGCCATTGTCATAGCTGCCATCCATGCGCGCGTCACAGTAAGAATAGTCGTTGTAGTCTATCTGCTTGACAGTGCCGTTGGCTTTGTAGTACTTGCGCTTTACATTGCCTGCCACGTGGATGTTTGCCGCCAGGATGCCAAACCGGTAGTCGTCGAGTATTTGGCGAAGGTTGATGCCCCGTGTGTCCAAGTGTCCCGCAAAGTCGTTGCCACGCAACGACACGTCCAAATTGGCGTTTCCCACGCCCGAGAGCAATGTCCCTTTGACGCTCGCGAACTGCCCGTGGGCACGGGCTTGCCCACGAAACTGTATGTTGTTCATGCGGGCGATGGGCGCGGGGACGCTTCCGCCCAAGAGGCGCAAACCCCTCTCGCTGATCGTCAAGTTCTCGATATCAGCCCACCATCGAGGCGTGCCATCAAGCTCGCTGACAGTGCCATCCATAGACAGACGGATGTCGGCAGGGGCCCCTGTCTGTCGCCGCATGCCCTTTTGCGGCACGGACACGACCATGTCTCGAACCCTGAGGGCAGTGGCCGAGCCCGCAAATTGAGTGCGCAGAGCCACCGAGAGATTGCGCTTGCCTACCTTGGGCCACAAGGCCGCTATATCGGGAAGAGCCACGACAGACTCGCATACACTACCGGAGAAGCGCAGCGACGGCAACGAGGGCATACCATCCTTAAACGCATAACGAGCCTCAACGTCGGCCAATGACAATTTAGACGAGGGCAACTCTAAGCAGAGCGAGCGCATGGTAGCGTGCCGCTTGTTACCCACAAGTTTGAAAGCGAGCGAGCGAATGTCCAAGCCCGAAGCCTCGGTGAGCGACAACCGCTTGACATTGAGGTTCAGCGAGTCGGATCGCAGAGCGTTGAGCACGATGTGCGAGCTAAGGTTCTGGACGTTCAGGTGATAGGGGTCGAGAAATGGACGCCGGGGTTTGTCGAGCCGATTATAGCAAATTTCGCCCCGTCTGATGATCAAACTTTTGAGCGACACGTCAAGAGGGCGGTGAGCGGTGGTGTCTTTCGAGGCAAGCGAGTCTAACGCAAACTGGTAGTTGGGCTTGGCCGTGGCCGTGGCTTGGTAGAAATTCGCCTTAAGCCCAAAGAGCTGTACCGAATTGAAATACAACTGTCCGCGAACCAAAGCCATTACATCAGGCTTGGCAGAAGCGCGTGCCACGCGAAGCATGGACAGCCCCTTTTGGTCGCGAATATCCACGTCATCCACAATAACTCGATTGAAAAAACCAAGGCTGACCCGTCCCACGCTCACTTTGGTACACAACTTGTGTGAGAGTGCGGAGGCCACCCGGGCACCCATGTACGATTGCACGATCGGTATGTTCACCATGATCGACACTGCCACGTACATTGCCACCAAGCTCCACAGCAGGATATTAATATAATGTCTGAGCGTTTTCAATCAGTTTACAAAATTAAAAAAAAAGGACTCATAACGGAAATTAAACCAAAATTTTTATCACATTTAGGTTATTTTTGAGTAAATTTGCATCAACGAATAAGCAAAAACATTCCAAGGTTGGTCGTGCGGACATTTTGCCATGACTTTTCCCAAGTATGCCCCACCACAGCCATAACTTTTGCCATCAGGCCCTAATCGGGATGCGATTAATGCCTAATCGGAGCATGATTAATGCCTAATCGCAACGCGGCTCGAAAAGCTATGAACATGGAAAAGAAAATGGAGGTGGGATGACCGAGACGCCAAGATTGGAGATGGGATGCGAAATAATATTACCAATTTACAATTATGAATTTTCTATGGCAAATGTAATTAAGTTGCGCAAGGGTTTGGATATAAACCTGAAAGGCAGGGCCAAGGAAAAGAAACTGCCGTCGCGAAGCTCCGCGACGTATGGCTTGGTGCCAGAAAGCTTTGTTGGCATTACCCCTAAGGTGATTGTCAAGGTGGGCGACCACGTGCTCGTTGGCGACCCTCTGTTCGTAAACAAGGCATGCCCAGAAGTGAGATTTTCGTCTCCCGTGAGTGGAACGGTTACCGAGGTGCTTAGAGGTGAGCGCCGCAAGGTGATGTGCGTGAAGGTGAAAGCTGACGAGACGCAGCAAAACCGGATTTTCGAGCGCTTGGACATAAACGCCTCCAACGGCGACAAGGTGAAAGCGGCCCTGCTTGAGGCAGGCCTGTTCGGGTACATCAACCAGTTGCCTTACGCTATCTCCACCACGCCAAACACCACGCCAAGTGGCATCTTCGTGTCGGCGCTGAGAGACATGCCGCTGGCTGGCAGCTTCGAGTTTGAGCTTCAAGGCAACGAGGAGGCTTTCCAGGCAGGCATTACCGCCTTGTCAAAAATAGCCCCCGTACACCTTGGCATAGGTGCCAAACAAGACGCGCGAGCGCTCGTGGAAGTGAAAAATGCAAAGGTACACATCTTTGACGGGCCATGTCCGGCTGGCAACGTGGGCGTACAAATAAACCACATTGCGCCCATGAGCCATAACGAGACGGTATGGACGGTAGACCCATCGGCCGTGATATTCTTCGGCAGGCTGTTCCTCACGGGCAAAGTGGACTTGCGCCGCACCGTGGCAGTGGCTGGCAGCCGCGTGAAAGACCCTGCCTACGTGGATGCACTTGTGGGTACGCAGATAGGCGATATTCTCCGCGACAACATGGAGAGCGAGGCGCACACACGCATCATAGACGGCAACCCGCTGACGGGCCGAGTATCTTCGGCGGATGGCTTCTTGGGGGCGCACACCTCTGAAGTGACAGTCATACCGGAGGGCGACGACAAGGATGAGCTTTTGGGATGGATCATGCCGCGCCCCAACGAGTTTTCCATGTCGCGTAGTTATCTCACTTGGTTACAGGGCAAAAAACACGAATACGACCTCGACGCGCGCGTCAAGGGCGGCAAACGGCACATTATCATGAGTGGCGAATACGACAAGGTGCTGCCCATGGACATATACGCCGAGTACCTGATAAAGGCCATCATCGTCGGAGACATAGACAAGCAAGAGCAGTTGGGCATATACGAGGTAAGCCCTGAAGACTTTGCCGTGGCCGAGTTTGTGGACTCCTCTAAGCAGCCGTTGCAGCAAATAGTGCGGCAGGGGTTGGACATTCTTCGCAAGGAAAACGCATAGGCAGTTACTCGTTGTAAAGCATAAAACATAAAATCGTAAATATGAGTGCATTAAAAAAATATTTAGAAAGCGTCAAACCACATTTTGAGGAGGGTGGCAAGCTCCACGCCTTCCAAAGTGTGTTTGATGGATTCGAAACGTTCCTGTTTGTCCCGAACACCACTTCGAGGACGGGCGTGAGCATACACGACGCCGTAGACTCCAAGCGCATTATGAGTTTGGTGGTCATCGCCTTGATACCGGCACTGCTCTTTGGCATGTACAACGTGGGCTACCAGAACGCATTGGCCGCCAACAAATTGGCCGAGACAAGTTTCTGGGCCATGTTTGGCTATGGCTTCTTGGCCGTGCTGCCCAAGCTCTTGGTGAGCTACATCGTGGGACTGGGTATCGAGTTTGCTTGGGCTCAGTGGAAACACGAGGAGATACAGGAGGGATATTTGGTGACAGGGATACTTATTCCGCTCATCATCCCCATTAACACGCCGCTGTGGATGATTGTCATCGCCATCGCTTTCTGCGTGATATTCGTCAAAGAGATATTCGGCGGCACGGGCATGAACCTTTTCAACGTGGCCATCGCCGTGCGCATGTTTCTCTTCTTCTCCTACCCCACGTGCATGACCGGTGAGACGGTGTGGGTGGCGCAAAACAGTATCTTGGGCTTGGGCTATGACCTTCCTGACGCCTTCACGGCCGCAACGCCGTTGGGACAGATAGCGTTAGGCACAGCTCCCACGGCCACGATAGCCGACATGGTGTACGGTTTCATTCCCGGCTCTATCGGCGAAACATCGGTCATCGCCATCGCATTAGGCGCCGTAATACTGCTCTGGACGGGCGTGGCCAGCTGGAAAACAATGCTGAGCGTGTTTGTGGGCGGCATAGTCATGGGCTTGCTGTTCAACCAGACAGGAGCCTCGGGCACACCGTGGTATGAGCATCTGGTAATGGGAGGTTTCTGCTTTGGCGCCGTGTTTATGGCCACAGACCCCGTCACGTCGGCTCGCACGGAGACCGGCAAATACATTTACGGCTTCTTCATCGGTGCGATGGCTATCATTGTGCGGGTGATGAACATGGGCTATCCAGAAGGAATGATGCTCGCTATCTTCTTCGGTAACATGATAGCGCCATTAATAGACTACTGCGTGGTGAGCACCAACATTTCCAAGCGAGCTAAGCGCGCCATTATAAAAAAGGAGGGCAAGGAATGAAAACGAACACAAACTCATACACGATTATTTACTCGGCAATATTGGTCATCGTCGTGGCTTTCTTGTTGGCATTTGTCTTTCAGATACTGAAACCCATGCAAGATGTCAACGTGGCGCTCGACCAGCAGAGGCAAATACTATACTCGCTGAACATACGCGGTCTCGATGACAAAGCCGCCGCCGCCAAATACAAGGAGGTGGTAATGGCCGACCGCGTGATTGACGAGAATGGAAAAATTCTTGAACAGGGCACGCAAGGCGGCACGCAAGCAGGCTTCAAACTAAACTCCGCAGATTACAAGGCGGGCCGGTTGGCTCTCTATGTGTGCAAGGTGAACGGCGAGACAAAATACGTGTTGCCTGTATACGGCATGGGATTGTGGGGCCCAATCAACGCTTTTGTGGCCCTGAACGATGACAAAAACACCGTCTATGGCGCCTATTTCAACCATGACAGCGAGACAGCTGGGCTTGGCGCCGAAATCAAGGACAACCTGCAATGGCAACAACAATTCCAAGGCAAAAAAATATTCAAGCCCCAAACAAATGAAATTGGGCTTGCCGCGGTGAAAAAAATAGACGATCCAGCCTCGCAGGTGGATGCCGTCACGGGAGCCACGCTAACGTCCAACGGCGTGAACGACATGTTCAAGGAAGGATTTGGAAAATACATGAAATTCTTAAAAGAAAAATAAAAGGCTATGGCATTATTCTCAAAACAAAATAAAGACGTACTCGGCAAGCCTCTCAACTTGGACAACCCCATTCTCGTCCAAGTATTGGGTATATGCTCGGCGCTGGCTGTCACCTCGCAATTGAAGCCCGCCATCGTGATGGGTCTCGCCGTGACGGTCATCACGGCATTCTCTAACGTGATCATCTCCATTATCAGAAAAACCATCCCCATGCGCATACGCATCATCGTACAATTGGTGGTCGTAGCCGCGCTCGTGACCATTGTGAGCCAAATGCTCAAGGCTTTCGCATACGACGTGAGCGTGCAATTGTCGGTGTATGTGGGCCTGATCATCACCAACTGCATATTAATGGGGCGGTTGGAGGCTTTCGCCATGATGAACAAGCCATGGCCCAGCTTTCTTGATGGCATCGGTAACGGCTTGGGCTATGCCCTGATATTGGTGATCGTGGGCGCCGTGCGTGAGTTGCTGGGGCGCGGATCTCTGCTTGGTTTCCAAATTTTGCCAGAGAGCCTCTATAACATGGGCTACATGAACAATGGCATGATGACCATGCCGGCGATGGCTCTTATATTGGTGGGATGCGTCATTTGGGCGCACAGGGCTTACTTTTATAAAGAAGAGGAAAATAAATAACTATGGAACATCTCATTAATTTATTCTTCAGGTCCATCTTTGTGGACAATATGATATTCGCGTTTTTTCTTGGCATGTGCTCTTTCCTCGCCGTATCCAAGAACGTCAAGACATCTTTCGGATTGGGCTTGGCCGTTACTTTCGTGCTGGTGGTGACCGTGCCCGTGGACTATCTCTTACAGACCAAAGTGCTCGATCCTATGGGGCTCTCATATTTGAGTTTCATCCTTTTCATAGCCGTCATAGCCGGTATAGTGCAAATCGTGGAGATGGTGGTGGAACGATATTCGCCAGCACTCTACAACTCATTGGGAATATTCCTGCCGCTAATCGCCGTGAACTGCGCCGTTATGGGTGCCTCACTGTTCATGCAGCAGCGCATTAACATGGACCCGGCCAACTCGCAATACATAGGCTCCGTATGGGACGCCATAATCTATGCACTTGGCTCCGGTCTGGGCTGGTTGTTGGCTATCGTGCTGATGGGAGCCATCAGAGAGAAAATGGAATACAGCGACGTACCTAAACCATTGAGGGGATTGGGTATCACATTTATTACGGTGGGACTCATGGCTATGGCCATGATGTGCTTCTCGGGACTCAAAATTTAGTTTTAAGACATGAACACGAGCTTTATATTAGGTAGCGTGGGAGTTTTCTTGGTGGTGATACTCCTGCTTGTCATTATTCTGCTGATAGCCAAGAAATATCTTAGTCCAAGCGGAAAGGTGACCATTACCATCAACGACGACAAGGTTTTGGAGGTGCCACAAGGTGACAGCGTGATGACAACTCTCAACGCCAACGGCATATTCCTGCCATCAGCATGTGGCGGCAAGGCCAGTTGCGGACAATGCAAATGCCAAATATTGGAGGGTGGCGGCGAAATTCTCGACTCAGAAAAGCCTCACTTCACACGCAAGCAAATCAAACAAAACTGGCGTTTGGGATGCCAAGCCAAGGTGAAAGGCAACTTGAAAATAAAGATAGACGAGGCCATTCTCGGTGCCAAGGAATGGGAGTGCGAGGTCATTTCAAACAAAAACGTGTCTTCGTTCATCAAAGAATTTAAAGTGGCGCTGCCCCCCGGAGAGCACATGGACTTCATCCCGGGGTCTTACGCACAAATCAAAATTCCGGCTTACGACTGCATAGACTATGACAAGGACTTCGACAAAGACCTTATTGGCGAGGACTATATAGGGGCTTGGAAGAAATTTAACCTGCTCTCATTAAAAGCGTCTAATCCTGAACCTACCGTGCGCGCCTACTCCATGGCCAACTATCCAGCCGAGGGAGACATCATAACGCTGACCGTTAGAATAGCGTCAACACCGTTCTTGCCACGTCCGCAGATAGGTTTTCAAAATGTACCCACGGGCATTGGTTCGTCTTATATCTTCAGTCTGAAACCGGGCGACAAAGTGATGATGAGCGGTCCGTTTGGTGATTTCCACCCTCATTTCAACTCCAAGAGAGAGATGATATGGATTGGCGGTGGCGCGGGCATGGCGCCATTGCGCTCGCAAATCATGCACATGACCAAGACTTTGCACACCACGGATAGGGAGATGCACTTCTTCTATGGCGCACGTGCCTTGGTGGAGGCATTCTTCTTGGAAGATTTCTGGGAGCTGGAAAAGGAGTTCCCCAATTTCCATTTCCACCTGTCGCTTGACCGTCCAGACCCGAAAGCTGACGAGGCTGGCGTGAAATATTACGCCGGATTTGCCGTGAACTGTGTGCGCGACACCTATTTGAAAGACCATGAGGCTCCCGAAGACTGTGAGTATTACCTCTGCGGGCCACCCATGCTCATCAAGACGGTGACCACTTACTTAGACTCTTTAGGCGTGGAAAAAGAGAGTATCATGTTTGACGACTTCGGATAAACAAAATACAATACCCACATTTATCATGAAACAAGCCCGACCCGCAGCCTCTATGGCGCACGGTCGGGCTTGTTTCATAAGATTGTGACAAATGTGCAAGCATGGGGTATCACCATGCGTGGGTTGTTGACAGGACAATTAAAGTAACTTCTTTTATGTGCATTCATTTCACGACAAGCCATCTCCCAAACCATTTAAATGACAAAAATATAGTGACAGGGAAATGGCGCCCTGCCATATAGGGATAACGAAAAGCTCCTGAAATATCTCATGTCAAGAGGAGTTTCAGGAGCTTCAAATATGTCATAGACTTTCATCGGCTGGTCTCTCAAGCTCGCGCTTTACCTTGGGCATGCGCTTCTTGTTTCTTAACCACGCAGCCTTGCGCATCTCGTAGTCTTGCCGATGCCTCTCAAGAAAATTGTCTGCCATCACTTTATCCTGCTATAAATGACATCAACCTTGATCGGGCTGTTATGGCTTGTTCCCTTGACCAATCTCGTACTGGTTAACGACATGTCGTTGCTCACCTTGGTAATAACGGTTTGTGGCTTATTGTTATAGGCCGACGTGGTGGTCGTGGTGGACAATGAAATAGGCACGAGCGCGACCTTGTTCCAATTGGCCGACCTATCCTTGGAATGATACATCGCCGAGATTAGGCCAGCAATGTTATGGAACGTGTAACTATTGTTGGCAGAAGCTCCACCTCCCACGTTCTTATACGATGCTATATAGGTGACCTTATTATCGTGCAACGTATTTTTCTCGAAAAACGAGCGCAGGGCATTGACAGGCACCATCAGCACGTTTTGGGGTATAGCGAAATCGTATTTTGATCCAAACTTGTTATTCATACGCGATACAATAACCTTGGCAGAAACGATGGAATCTTGCTCATGGCCTTTCATAATCTCCTCAACAGGAAGCGTAAGTTCCGTGAAAACGCCTGAGGGCGATTTGAGATACGTGCAACTTGGGTCTGCGACCAATTCGTCGATGGTGGCCTTGTCGTTTGTGATCGTTGTCGATTGCAGCACCTCCTCGGTACCCCAAAATATCGTCACACGGTTGTAGACAGTATCCTTATAGTGCGTAACAGTGTTGCCATTCGTTTTTACAACGTATGGCTTTTTTATCATATACTTATAGTAAATATTGAGTTGAGACGACGTGATCGTAGCCATATTGCCCAATCCACTCTTCATCTTGAAGAAGAAACCGGGAACCACATGGTTCCTGAAAGTGTAGGAGTTTTTGAAATATTCGGGGTGATCGTAATAGCTTTGCAGCACATAAGAGCCATAGTTGTTAAACCTCTTGCCATCCTTGGATGTGTAAGCCCCATTGAGCGACACGGTGATAAAGGGCAGGTATGCGTTAGAGTCGCGTTTGGATTGGGGAATATTGTAGTCGGTTAAATTGTACACTTTATCCTGCCGAATACCGTCCTTTCGAACAAATCCCTCTTTTATCGGGTCGAAATTACTATAGTAAAGTCGGTTCTCATTCATCGTTTGTCCCATCTCATAGGCCGTGAGCTTCATGCTTTGTCTCTTGTCGCCATAGTAATTGTTGTATATCAGCCTAATCTCACACGAGTCTACCTTGATAGTTCCTTTTTTCCCCAGCACCTCTTTGCCGTTGGCATCATAGGTGATAAGACTGTCTATCGGAGGTATCGCGTTGTTGTTGATATAATTGAATTGCGTCATGAAGTCGCCCGTGATATAGGCCCCAGTTTCTGGATCGCGAACCTTGCCCAAATATCCCGTTACGTTCCGGGAAAGAACAGAGTCTGTCTTTACCGAGTTACTTGCAATATCAAACGATGCCGTCTCTATCGAAACGCCCTTGTTTCCCTCTATCAAAGAAGAACCGATACTGTCCGTAGAATCATCGCAAGCTGTGAAAAAAGCACACACAAGCGCAATTCCCGCTATAAACTTCGTGTTCATGTATATGAAGTGTATTGAATTGTTATACTTATAAATAAGGTATAAAGGCTATCTTACAAGAGTTTATCGTAGAATGCATTGTAGGCCGACGCGTAGTCTTCTCCGGGATAATCCAAGAATGGCAGTTTCTTTTCCTTGGCATAATTCATAAGATTGAGATTTACGTCTTGGCCAGCCTCTATGACGGCGTCACTGTAATCGATCGCCATTTTGCCCAATTCCATGAAATCAAATTTTTCTGAATAAGGTTCAAGCAGGTCTAATTTAACATCCCTAAATTCCACACAGCGTTTGAAATTATCGCCCAATGAGGTTTTAAGCTGATTGTGAAAGAGCGAGGTGACCACCTTGGTGTTTGCAAAAGAAGGGTCTTCATGGTATGCCTTTTTGATATAAAGTGGCACCACGGCGGCCATCCAGCCTTGGCATTGGACGATGTCTGGCGTCCACCTCAACTTCTTGACAGTTTCCAGCACACCACGCGCGAAGAAAATGGCGCGCTCCCCATTGTCGGGATATTCGGCACCGGACTCGTCCTCTGTCATGGCTTGACGCTTGATGAAATAATCTTCATTGTCAATAAAATATACTTGAAGTCGAGAAACAGGAATACTTGCCACTTTGATGATCAATGGGTGATCGGTGTCATCAATGATAAGATTCATGCCAGAAAGCCGGATTACTTCGTGCAGTTGTCCGCGACGCTCATTAATCGATCCCCATTTGGGCATGAACGTACGAATTTCCAATCCCTTTTCTTGCATTTTCTCAGGCAGCTCCTTTCCCATTATCGACAATTCAGACTCTGGAACGTATGGAGTGATCTCCTGATTGATGAACAAAACCCTTTTTTTAGTCATTTGTGTATTTATCCTAAGTTAATATACTGTTTGCAAAGGTACGAAATATAATTGAAGATACACTTGATTTTGCATGATTTCACACTAAACCGAGTGTTTTACTCTTCTTTACAACGCCGAAAAAAGGCTTGGGCGCCAGGTCTTGCAAAATATGTCAAGACCTTCTGCCCAAGCCTTTTCTTGGTTTCTACAATAGCTTCGAAAATTGTCAGCTACGTGATTATTCCACAACGACAAGCGCGTCGTCTTCCATCACGCTCTGCCCCACTTTCACACAAATGGCGGTGACCTTGCCGTCTTTTTCCGATTCGATGTTATTTGCCATCTTCATGGCCTCAAGCACCAGCAGCGCGTCGCCCGCGTGAACCTCATCGCCCACTTTAACGTTGATGGCGGTTATGGTGCCTGGCAAAGGCGCTTTCACGGCGTTGGCAGTGTCAACATTTGCCGTAGAGCTGGTGTCGGCGTCCGCATTGGACTCTTCCGCTACGGGTTTGCCCAATTCCACCTTTTTCTTTTCGGGCTCAGCGGGTTTTTCAATTCCCACCTCATAAGCCTCGCCATTGACCGTTACATTGGCCAAGCAGGTCTCTTCGTTAATGTCACCAATCTCGACCGTGTATTCCTTTCCGTCGATAGTATATTTAAATGCTTTCATATTCTTTTATGGTTTTGAGGTGAATGATAGAAATTTGGCGTTCCACATCGTCTGCTTTGGCTTGATGGTAATGACACCGGGCTCTCTGTCATGCACATTGTTTCCCTGATACTCATAGAGTGCCATGGCTATGGCAGCATAGATATTTTTATCCATAATCATTATTTCTTTATGATAGTGTTCCCACGTTCCTTACATAGGCATGCAACCATGCTTCTTGTTAGGCAGGCTCTGTCGCTTGTTGGCCAACTGCGCCAAAGCGCGGCAGATACGGAAACGTGTGTTGCGAGGCTCTATCACGTCGTCTATATAGCCAAACTGAGCCGCTTGGTACGGATTGGCAAAAGTCTCCGTGTATTCGTCCTCTTTTTCCGCAAGAAAAGCTTTCACGTCACCACCTTCTTCCTTAATTTTCTTGGCTTCCTTGCCATTCAGCACCGCCACGGCGCCAGAAGCACCCATCACGGCAATTTCAGCCGTTGGCCAAGCGAAATTCAAGTCGGCGCGGAGTTGCTTACACCCCATCACTATGTGCGAGCCACCATAGCTCTTGCGCAAGTTGATGGTGATCTTGGGAACAGTGGCCTCACCGTAAGCGAAAAGCAATTGGGCGCCGTGAAGGATCACGGCGTTGTATTCCTGTCCCGTCCCAGGCAAGAAACCGGGCACGTCAACAAGGCTCACGATGGGGATGTTAAAGGCATCGCAAAAACGCACGAAGCGAGCGCCTTTCCTACTTGCGTTCACGTCAAGCACACCCGCGTAAGCCGAAGGCTGGTTAGCCACGATACCCACACTTTGGCCATTAAAACGAGCAAAGCCAATAATGATATTCTTGGCGAACTTGGGCTGAACCTCAAAAAACTCACCATTGTCTGTCAATGCCGTTATCACCTTGTACATATCATATGCCTTGTTGGGGTCGTCAGGCAAAATATCGTTGAGCAAGTCTTCCTTGCGGTCTATGGGATCGGTGCACTCTACACGCGGAGCCTCTTCCATGTTGTTGGACGGAATATAGCTCAACAGCATCTTGAGCATTTCCATGGCCTCCTCCTCGGTCTTGGCCGTGAAGCTCGTCACACCACTCTTGGTGGCGTGCACGCTGGCACCGCCGAGGTGCTCGGAGTCTATTTCTTCGCCCGTTACGGTTTTCACCACTTTCGGGCCAGTGAGAAACATGTAGCTGGTACCCTCCAACATCATGACAAAATCGGTGAGCGCAGGTGAGTAAACCGCACCGCCGGCACAAGGACCAAGGATGGCGCTAATCTGCGGAATGACACCCGAGGCTAATATATTGCGCTCAAATATCTCGCCATATCCAGCCAAAGCGGATATTCCCTCTTGGATTCGAGCTCCTCCGGAGTCGTTCATACAGATCATGGGCGCACCGTTTTGCATAGCCATGTCCATCACCTTGCAAATTTTCTGCGCCATCGTCTCAGACAGCGAGCCGCCATTGACCGTAAAGTCTTGCGCATACAGATAAACCAACCGACCATCAATGGTGGCAGAACCGGTCACGACACCATCGCCGAGAAACTGCTTCTTTTCCATGCCAAAGTTGTGACAGCGATGAAGTTTGAACATGTCATACTCCTCAAAACTTCCTTTATCCACGAGCATCTCAATGCGTTCGCGGGCTGTATATTTGCCACGTGCATGCTGTTTCTCGATGGCTTTCTCGCCACCACCGAGACGAGCTTTCTCGCGTTTGGCTACAAGCTCTTTAATTTTTTCAGTTTGCTTACTCATAATATGTCTTGTTGTTGCTTTAATTACAGATAGATTGCAAAAGTACGAATAAAATTCGACATACCTTGTTTTGTGATTTAAAATAATGTTATTACACGCCATACCACGTCATCCACCCAATCTCAATTTACATTTTTTAAGCAGTCCACGAATGACCATGGCGGGCTTTACAGACAACGTTTCTTGCCATGCCAACAGCCACACATCGGCGCTCTTATTTAAAAAACGTGAGGTAGATGTATGCCATGACAGCCACGACCAGTAAGATAATAATCGCGCGTACAAGACAGCTCGATATTTTCTTAATGATGATGAGCCCCACCACGATGGCCACCAAGACAAACACGTAATATGAGAAATTAGAATTGATAAGGCTAAAAATTATTATTTGAACAATTGCTTGAACACTTGTGGTATCTTTGTTTCAAACTCCATGGGCTTGTGCGTCACGGGATGATAGAAGCATAACACATAGGCATGCAGGCACAACCGTTTGACAGGGTCGTCACCATTGCCATATTTTATATCGCCACACACCGGATGTCCCATGTCTGCTGCATGGACGCGTATTTGGTTTTTCCGGCCTGTTTCCAACTTGAACTCCACAAGCGAGTGCCATGGAGAACGGTCGAGCGTGTAAAAATGGGTTACGGCATATTTGCCACCGTTATCCACATCACTACTGTAGGTGACGTAGGCACGGTTGTCTTTCAACCAGTTGGCAATGGTGCCTTGATCGTCTTCCATCACTCCAGACAACACCGCCACGTAGCGACGGTCATACACGTTGTTGTGCCAGTCGGACTCAAGCGTCAACGCGGTGCGCTTGTCTTTGGCATAAATCATCAGTCCGCTGGTGTCTCGGTCAAGGCGATGCACCACATGCGCCCGACAATGCTGCTTGGTATGGTCAAAATACTCATCAAGCACGCTTTTCACATTCAGCGTGCCATGGCCAGCCGCCATAGACAGTATGCCGACATTTTTTTCAACCACCACCAAGTAATCGTCCTCGTACACCATCTTCACATAGCGACTTTTCAACGTCAAATTACGCTTGGTCTTGCTCACGCTCACTTTCATGCCCGGCGCCAAGGGATAGTCAAACTGGGTCACTACCTTTCTGTTCACCTTTACACCTTGCCCTTGCAACGTGGCCTTAACTTTTGAACGACTCTCGCCCAAGTGTGCCAGCAGCCAGTCTAACAGTGGCGCTTCTTCTTCCACCGTGTAATAGTCAAAACGCCCCTGCGACTCTATTGCCGTTTGTCGCGTGTTGCTTTTCTGTTTTTTGCTCATACCGTTACGTTTCCCTTCTATTCCTTACGTTTCCAGATGGACACTATCTTGCGACGTATGGCCACCATGTTGAACACGCTTACCACGCCAAAAAGCGACAACCCCAACAACATCGCGGACATCAAGGAGCCTCCGTCGGCATCAGGGAAGAGCGTGCCAATGATGCCCATATAGTAATGGCGCGCCACTATCACCACCACCCACGCCAACAGAAGCACCGACACATTTAGCAAAATGGTCAGCCATTGATAAGGTTTTGCCACCCTTATGGGACTATAACCTATTAACAAAAGATTCTCCAATTTGGTTGTATTCTTCTGCACAAGCAAGTATATACTCAACATGAGTATATAGAAACTGAGTGTCGATATAACAAGCCCCACGACCATCACCGTGGCCATCATCAATCGCAATAGGTAGGTGGTTTTCTCAGCTTCGAGCTGTCCATTTTCCACCTCGTAGCCCTTTCGGTCTATATATTTGGTCACCTTTTCCGATCCAGCGTCCACCGCATCCACCACCACGCGAGTGGTTTCGGTTTGCTGTCCGGGCGCAAATCGGGCGTTGCTCCAATCCATAAAGGATTGCGGCACGAGTATGGCGCTAAGCCTGTTGGAAAAACCGATGACTCGTCCCTTGAACATCTCCTTGCGCCCATTGCCTCGCACGAAAATCCTCAAGTCTATCATACCCACGAGGCCATCGCTTATTTTAGGCAGTCTCCGGCTTTGCGCGAACCCGAAATTATACATGGCGATATAGCTTCGAGGCAATATAATGGGCACCTCCCGATCACCAGCGCTGAAATGCCAATCTTTAGAGGCCGCGTCAACAAACGCATCTGGTATGCTCTCCAAGAACAATTCGGTATTCAGCACCTCGGTTCCAGCCACGCCCATTCGTCCGTCCACCTTGTAAGCCGATGTCGTGAAGCGTCCCATTCTCTTGACAAACGGCTGTCGCTGCAGCTCTTCCATCTCGCTGTTGTCAAATGCATTGCTACGCCCAGAGATGGTGCTGCCGGTACCGACGGCCTTGCTCAAGATGAGATAATCAGTTTTCATAAATGAGTCGGCACCCGTCAATACAGGCACGACATCGAAGTAAATCTGGCAACCTAACAGCACGATGCACATGCCCACAAGGTTGGCTACGGCAAATCCTACAAACTGAGGCACGCTAATGTGCTGCCTCAACAATTTCCAAACCAAACTCATAGCTCGAATGTTTTATCGTAGTTCAAAGGCAAATTGCGGCCAATGCTCGTCACGATGACACCGGCACCCTGCGCTGTGGTCTCCTCCATCATGATGTCGGCCATTATCTTTGCGTTGTCATCATCAAGGTGGGAGATAGGCTCATCAGCCAGAATGAAGTCAAATGGCTGCACCAACGTCCGCATGAAAGCTACCCGCTGCTGCTGCCCGAACGACATGAGCCCTACCTTGACATCCATTTTGTCGGCTATGCCCATGCGCTCAAACCATGTGGCGATTTGTATGGTTGTCTTGAAATGGGTCAACGCATTCTTGATCAGCACGTTTTCCATAGCAGTCAACTCGGGAAAAAGGCGCAACTCCTGAAAAAGCATGCTCACGTGTTTTTGGCGCAAATCCACCCACTCGCCCACTCTCAACGTTTGGGCGTCTCGGCCATCAAAAGCCAAATGCCCACTATAGTCACGGCGATAGCCCAGTATATAACTACAAAAAGTGCTTTTCCCTTTCCCAGAGTTGGCTTCTATAAGGTATCTGGCTCCTTTCTCAAACTTAATGTCGCTCTGCCACACCTGCGAGCGCAAATCTGTGCGTCGAGCGAAAACATCGGGCAGTACCGATGACAAACTGATCGTGTTCATTGTTCTATTTCAAAGTGTAAACGATGGTGTTGACCGTTCCAAACATGGGTTTGAGCATAGCCTTCACCGCCTCGGCCTTGTCGGCGTGCAGTGCGTTAAAATTGACAATCAGCACCATCTTCTCACCTTTTATCTTATCTCTCAACGTTTTGTCGATAGGGTTTGCCGATGGTTTCACGCTGGCCAAGGCTGCCGCCTTGTTAGCGCCACTCATGTATTGCCAATCATCGGTCACCCCAAAATAGTAGGATGTGTGGCCACCTATATAATAATAGCAGTCGCGCCCCCAGTCTCCGATATGTCCACCGGCCGGCACGCTACGTTTCCAATAATCCACATCGGCCAACCAATCAGCGTGTTTGAGCTTGGCCGCCATCGTCATACTGAAATCATTGGTTCCCGCCACGGGGGTTATCAAGGCCATGTCTCCATCCACGCTCTTGATGATATTGTCCATGTCTATAGCCGTATTGATACCCGAGAGCATAGCCTTCAAGCCACTGTTGTGCCGCATGAGCTGTATAAAACGCGAGCCGTCCACGTTAACAAACAGGCCATATGCGGCACTGTCAGCCATTGTGGCGGCATAGCGTCCCTCTATTGGACGGTACACCTCTGCGGCCTTCTTAAGCGCTTGGTTTATCTTTGGGATAAAAGAAAACGTCTCGCCGTCTATCATCAAGCTTCCCTTCTCCACCCTCATCTCGGCGGCAATCATCACTTGCGAATCGTCTGCGTCGCGTGGCGCGCCCAAAGTGAATGGTGTCACCAACTGCTCGGGCAATGCGTCGGCACTGCACACCAAGGACATCGGTGCCTTGATAGAGTCTAATTTGGCAAACATCGGCGTGCCCACGATACCGGTTTCCTCGTCCGCCGACAAATACCTTGACATCATGGTCGTCAACTTATCCTCTTCGGCGGGCAACGCCGGACCCATGAGCAGCAACGCCTTGTCAGACCTGCCGGCTATCCAATGGCTCGGCAGTGCCGTGAAGTCGAAATCTTTTTTGCGAGCTAACGCTTGACCTATCTTGCCGAGCGTCGTGTCCAAACGGTCTCGGTTTGTCACCTTGGCGCACAATCCCAAATTGCCTTGTGCATCCTCAAAGAAGTACACCCGCGCCGAGAGGTCTATCCCGGTCTTGTCCAAATCAGACACATGCAGCAATGTCTTCAACACGAGCTGGTTGCCCGTACCACTCACTTTCACTGGGTCTATTCCCATGATAAGTTTACTCTCGGCTGGCACAGCGTTAAGATAATCGGTGTCCGAGCACGATGCGAGCGCCGTCATGAGCAGCGCCATCAAACCATAAAATATTTTTTTCATCACAATCTTTTTGATAGTTGAGCCATCGTCACCGCCATCAGTCCGGCCGTCTCGGTGCGCAACCTGCTATTGCCAAGCGTCACACTCTCATAGCCGTGGGCCATGGCCAGCCTCACCTCGTCCAAAGAAAAATCGCCCTCTGGTCCCACGAGCACCGTCACCTCGTCATGCGGTGGCATAGCGCGCAACGTGTCATAGAGATCCACCTTGGGCACCTCCTCATAGCAATGGCAGATAAATTTGCGACCGGCGCGTGGGGTCTGCACAAAATGTGCAAACGGCGTGAGACTCGTCAATGTGGGTTTCCACCCTTGCCTGCTCTGCTTAGTAGCGGCTATCACAATCCTGTCAAGCCGATCAACGCGAGCGGTCTTGCGCTCCGAGAAACGGCAGAGCAGCAACGTAGCCTCGTCAAAACCGATCTCAGTGGCTTTCTCCAAAAGCCATTCCATGCGCTCCATCATCTTGGTGGGGGCTATGGCCAAATGTATACGTCCTTGCCATCTTTTCTGTTGCGGCAGCGCGCGCGCAATGCGATAGAAGCAATGCTTGGCAGAGGCGAGTGTCAGCTCCGCGTCATAAAAGGTGCCCTGTCCATCCATCAGGTATAGTTCGTCGCCTGCCTGCAACCGCAACACACGCACGGCATGCTTGGCTTCCTCCTCGGGCAACTCGTCACTGCTTGCCGCTTGGGGCACATAAAAAAACCGCGTTTCTTTCATTCCTTGCCATTTTGGGGCTCGACGCTGCCAACATCACCGCGTGATACCTTCTTGCGCCGGTTCATTTCGTCTCTGAGATCCGACGCCATCTCATAGTTCTCGTTCTTAATGGCCTTGTCCAACGCACTTTGCAACATCTCGTCGCTTATGGTATTTACGGGTAGCGACACACCGCTCGCGCCATCGTCGTAGACGGTACTTTGGCGCATAAACAGTTCCTCCGCCATCATCACGGGTATGTCACCACGTGTCACAAACGACAATAACACACCATCAGCAGCCATGATGGGCACCTCATCGAGTGTATCTTCATTGCTCAACACGGCCTGATATTTGCCCTTACGCAGGCGATCTATGTGTACTTCCAAACGCAATTCGGTCTGCCATTGCACCACGTTGGTCAACACCTCGGGCAACAGCTTGTCCACCGTGGGCGTGCGCTTTATACGCATGGCAAACGCTTGCAACGTACGCTCGTCGCACGGCAAGACCACCTGTCGCATCTCGGCAGAGTCGGTAAGTACCAACAATCCTATGTTTTTGGCGCCTACTATCTCCGAGACGCTCTTGAATATGAGTCTTACTCTTTTTATCATCAAATATTTCCTTCGTTTATTTTGAGAGATAAGGGGGGCAAGAAACGTGCGCAAGAGTGATGGGGCATTCGCGCGGTCACATATCATTTTTGTTGCCATATCGCTCAGACCCATGCGACTCTTATTTCTATTTTTGTGCGTTCACGCTACTTTTAGGTCTGAAAATGATGGCAAAAGCAACGCCCACCACCAAAGCATACGCCGCGAAGGTGTACCAACAGGTTTGCCACGCCGTCACGCCGTCCACAGTGTTGGCGTTAACCACGGCTTGCGCGGCAAACGAACCGATGGTGGCTCCCAACCCATTGGTCATTAGCATGAACAGACCTTGGGCCGACGAGCGCAGATGTGGGTCAGTGGAACGGTCCACGAATAGCGAGCCAGAAATATTGAAAAAGTCGAAAGCTACACCGTATATTATCATCGATGCCACAAACATCCATACGCCCGACCCGGGATTGCCGGCGCCCAGCAACCCAAAACGCAGCACCCATGCGAACATGGCGATAAGCATGACATTCTTGATGCCATAACGTTTCATAAAGAAAGGTATCATCAAGATGCAAAGCGTCTCGCTCACTTGTGATATGGAATAGAGTATCACCGAGTGCTTCACGCCAAAGGTTTCGGCATATTCAGGTATCTTTGCAAAACTCTCTATGAACGGTGTGGCAAAGCCATTGGTGATTTGCAAGCTCACACCCAAGAGCATGGAAAAGATGAAAAAGATAGCCATGTGCCGGTCTTTGAACAGGCTGAACGCACGCAATCCCAAAGCATCGACCACGGATTTGCGCTCGTCATCACACGACACGGGACAGGCTGGCAGCGTGAACGAGTACAAGAAGAGCACCACGCTCAACACACCGCTCGTGACAAATTGCAGTTCATTGGTCTTGAAACCCATGATATCGACAAACCACATCGTGCAGATGAAACCCACGGTGCCAAGCACCCGAATGGGCGGAAAATCCTTCACGGTGTCAAGCCCGGCTCGAGTCAGGGCGTTATAGGCCACCGAGTTGGTCAGGGCAAGCGTTGGCATGTAGAACGCCACACTCAAGGAGTAAAGTCCAAACAGCGTGCCGAACTGTGCCTCTTGGCCCTGCGCATGGCCGTACCAAGCCGTCATGAGCATGAACGCACCGGCCAAGAGGTGACAATAGCCCAACAGTCGTTGGGCTGGCACCCATCGGTCGGCAATGATACCCATCAAAGCAGGCATAAAGATAGACACGATACCTTGCATGGCAAAAAATGCTCCGATATGCGAAGCCATGCCGATATTGCTCAGATAGATGCCCATGCACGTGAGATAGGCACCCCAAACGGCAAACTCCAAAAAGTTCATCAGCGCCAAGCGCACTTTCAAATTCATATCAATTCGATTTTATGACGGGAAGCTCCCTACAGGCATCCCTCTCCTTGTTTTTTCAATTGCAAAGATAATACTTTTCTCCATAAAAAAACATTTTTGTACATTTTTACGACAGAAATATAAGTGGCTCTCTTATTTCAAGGTATAATAACACCACATTCCCAAGCAATCTTATCTGCTGTTGGCCTATTAGCTGTTATCGTGATATGACAATGGGGATTGTGAGGGAAAAACTTTTTAAAGATAGGCTCTATATGGCTGTCTTATCAGCTTTTCATTTTTTTGAGGAAATATGTAAATAAGCAAAGGAGCGTGGTTCATTACGCGACCAATCGCTTTTACACTTTGATTTAAAAAATACATACCACATTTCATGCCACCACCATCTGTTTTTCCCAATGCCAATAAAAAAAAATGTAATATTATCAACTTCACACGAGTTATATCGACAATGTTTGGTATTTTTGCATTAATATTATCAAATATACAGACAGACAAAACAGACTAACGGCAGGCCTTTATTATGGATAAGGCAGGCGCAACAACAATGCGATATGAGTGAAATAAAAGCAAAACCTATCGTGGGAGTGGCAGAGCTACTGCCCGAGATGAAATCGTGGATGTGCCATATCCATGCCAACCCAGAGGTGTCCACCCAAGAGCGTAACACCGCTAAATACATAGCGACGCTACTCAGAGAATGGGGATACGAGGTCTGCGAACATGTAGGCAAGAACGACATAGAGGGATTGGTGGCTACCATGCGCCACGGAGATGGCAAAAAAAGCATTGGCATCAGGGCAGACATGGACGCCCTACCAATGACCGAGACAAACGACTTGCCATACAAGAGCAAGCACGACCACGTGTCGCACCTGTGCGGGCACGACGGCCATTCTGCCATGGCCTTAGGCGCCGCCAAATACCTTGCCAAGACCAAGAAGTTCAATGGAACGGTACGTTTCATATTCCAGCCGGCCGAAGAGACCATGCAGGGTGGCCCATCAATGATTGCCGACGGTCTTTTTGAGCGCTTCGACGTGGATCGGGTATACGCCATGCACAACATACCGGGATTGCCAAAGGGAGTGTTTCACTTCCATGAGGGCGAGACTATGTCAGCCGTGGACAATTGGGAGATACGACTTACGGGCAAGGGTGGGCACGGCTCCATGCCCGAGCTGACCATAGACCCCGTGGTGGCTGGCGCGTCACTGGTGATGGCCCTGCAGACCATCGTGTCGCGCAACCTGTCACCTTGGCAAAACAGCGTGGTGACAATCGGCTCATTTCAAGCCGGAAACTCGGGCAATGTCATACCCAACGAGGCCATGCTCAAGCTCTCCATGCGCAACATGCAGACAGATGCACGCAAGGCAGCGTTGCGGCGCATAAGAGAGATTACGGCCGCCCAAGCCGAATGCTTCGGGTGCGAGTACGACATCAAGGAGGGACAACCGGGCGCCGTGTTGGTGAACACACGAGAAGAAACCCAGTTCGCCGCCAACGTGGCCCGCCAACGATTTGGCGAAGACAGCGTGGTGTACCCATGCAAACCCATGATGAGCAGCGAAGACTTCGCATTCATGTTACAGCACAAACCGGGCAGCTACGTGATGATTGGCAACGGAGACACGCCTATGGTGCACAATCCGGCATATATCTTCGACCAAGACATCCTGGCTGTGGGAGCATCGCTCTGGGTGGCACTCTGTGAGGAATACTTGAAATAACAACTTTAACTTATTCAAGACACAAACTACGATAACACTTGCCACCCTACAGCAACTCTTGTTTAATCATGAAGCAAGCTAAGTAGGACGAGCCTCATATAACACATAACTACACCTTATATAATATAAGGCTTCGTATCAAACGCCCAGACAAGCGTCATGCTTGTCTGGGCGTCTCGCTCGCGGAAAAACGACCTCGTACCAACAAGAAATGATTTTGCAACAAGAGAAAAATAAATATATGTTAATAAAGAAGATTTTATGGAGCATAAATTTCGTAAATCGACACATTTTATTACCTTTGCAACACATTTCATAAAAATGCTTCACTTTTGAAGCATTCTTCCCATTAAAACAAATTTTACCATACAAACATGTATAGCAAAGAGGAATTATTATCCAAAGGTATCTCTGCATTGGGAGATATTGCCGACAACCTTGGCATTAACTCAAATGATTATAATGATACCGACCAACTAATATACGCCATCCTTGACAAGCAGGCAGAAGACGAGAGCAAAAACCAAACATTGTTATCTGCCAAGCACAAGCGCATGCGTATAGGGCGTAGCGAGCCAGACCGCGTGTACTCGGTGAAAGGAAAGGATGGCGAAAACTTCGACACGAGAAACGGAAAAAACGGGAACACACAGTTGCAACTATTCAAAAACAATACTGTTACAACCACTTCAAAAACAGAGGAAAGCAATCCACAAAAGAAAATTTCAGAATTAGAAGCGCAATTGGCAGCCATGCCAAAACATCGTGGCCCAAAAACGAAACAAGAACGCAAACTCATCGAAGAAATTGAAGCCCTCAAGGCAAACGATGGCGAGGACAACACCCAAGACACCATCCAGAAAGAAACACAAAATCAAAAGACCGTGAAAAAAGACAACGTTGACGCCATCACAAACGACGAAGAGGCTGTCATCCCAGAAGCCTCGTTTGCCAAAAAAGGCGAGAATGAGGACAACAAGGCCAACGACGAACTGATCGCCAAGTTACAAGCAAAAATCAATTCGCGCAAGGACGACGACACAGACAGCGAGGAATCTGAAAAACCCGATGGTGTTTGGGCTGGAGATCCGGGCGATGGGTCAGACTTCTTGATTGTGACCGACCTGCCCATTGAAGACCAAGGCGAGGTGCCCAATTATGACATGTTCGACAATCCCATCAACTCTTCTGCGCAGCCAGCGACCCCGAGCTATCAGCCAAGCGGCAATACATCGAATGGCAACCAGCAAACATACGACTTCACGGATCTCATCAAAGGCATCGGAGTCTTGGAGATCATGCCAGACGGCTATGGCTTCTTACGCTCCAGCGACTATAACTATTTATCATCGCCCGACGACGTATACGTGGCTGCCCAGCAAATCAAGCACTTCAATTTGAAGACCGGCGACGTGGTGGAATGTCATGTAAGACCACCGCGCGAGGGCGAGAAATATTTTCCACTGACGGGTATTGATAAAATCAATGGGCGCACGCCGGCCGAAATTCGCGACCGCATACCGTTTGAGCACCTCACCCCGCTCTTCCCCGAAGAAAAGTTCACACTCTGCGGAGATCCCAAGACCACCAATCTATCCACACGCATTGTCGACCTCTTCTCACCCATAGGCAAAGGTCAACGCGCCTTGATCGTGGCCCAACCCAAGACCGGTAAGACCATATTGATGAAGAATATCGCCAACGCCATAGCCGCCAACCACCCTGAGGCCTACCTCATGATGCTGCTTATCGATGAGCGCCCGGAAGAGGTCACAGACATGGCGCGCACCGTCAATGCAGAAGTTATAGCCTCTACGTTCGACGAAGCGGCCGAGCGTCACGTCAAAATAGCCGGCATCGTATTGGAGAAAGCCAAGCGCATGGTAGAGTGCGGGCACGACGTGGTGATATTCCTCGACTCCATAACACGGCTCGCACGCGCCTACAACACGGTGTCGCCAGCCAGCGGCAAGGTGCTCACTGGTGGCGTCGACGCCAATGCTTTGCAGAAGCCCAAGCGCTTTTTTGGCGCTGCCCGAAACATTGAGGGAGGAGGTTCTCTCACCATTGTCGCCACTGCTCTCATAGACACCGGCAGCAAAATGGACGAAGTAATATTCGAAGAGTTTAAGGGTACGGGCAACATGGAGCTGCAATTGGATCGCTCTTTGAGCAACAAACGCATATTCCCATCTGTCAACCTCATAGCCTCGAGCACTCGTCGAGACGACCTTTTGCACGACAAGACCACCCTCGACCGCATGTGGATCTTGCGCAAGTACATCGCCGACATGAACCCATTGGAAGCCATGAACGCCATCCATGATCGCATGGAGAAGACACGAGACAACTCGGAGTTCCTCCTCTCCATGAATGGGTAGCCACCACCCACGTCGCTTAGCCAATAGTTCGACGGGCCCTACACCCCTCAAATCCATATTCCCATGTATAGATTGAAACTTTTTTTGTGTTGCCTATTCTGCATCTGCGCCACCCTCTATGGGCAAGCGCAGACAAAGTGGAACAACCAATACCAAATATATTTCGACCAATACAAAGACATGGCTATCGAGCAGATGTTGCGCCACCGCATACCCGCCAGCATCACATTGGCACAAGGCGTGTTTGAGAGCGCGGCGGGTACGAGCCTCCTAGCCACACGGGGCAACAACCATTTCGGCATTAAATGTCATGGGTGGACAGGGCGAAGCATGACCTACGATGACGACGAAATTGGAGAATGTTTCCGCGTTTACGACAATCCCAAGCAGAGCTACGAAGACCACAGCGCCTTTCTCACACGGAGCAAGAGATACGCTCGCCTCTTCTCACTTGACCTCACAGACTACAAAGGATGGGCGCACGGACTGAAAGCATGCGGCTACGCCACCAACCCACGTTACGCATACAAGCTCATTGAGATTATCGAGCTGTACAAATTGTACCTTTACGACAACGCCACCACTTACGATCACTTCATGGCCGAGCGCTCGGGAGTGGCCCAACCCGTGGACCAGAGCCATCGCTTGCACCCCATACGCATCTTCAACAAGAATTATTATATGATGGCCCGCGAGGGCGACACTTTCAAAGCCATTGGCAAAGAGATCGAACTGTCGGGCCGCAAAATCGCCAAATACAATGAGCGCAACTACCACGACGTGCTTCAAGCCGGCGAGATTGTGTACCTCAAAAAGAAACGCAAACATGCGCCCAAGGCATTCAAAAACAAGCCACATACCGTGCAACCGGGCGAAAGCATGTATTCCATAGCCCAACATTACGGCATAAGGCTGAAGAGTCTTTATAAAATGAACAAACTGCCGCCTGATTATCAAATTGAAGTGGGACGACAGTTGCGCGTGTACTAAATAACGAGCAAGAATGACACCACTATGAAAAAAACATTTTTGTCGCTCCTCGCGGCGCTTGTCACAAGCGCCACCGCCCAAGCGCAGGCTTTCGACGATTATTTCGAAGACCGTACGCTTCGCGTTGATTATATCTTCTCAGGCAGCCACGCCGACCAGCAGATTGCCGTGGACGAGCTGTTGGTTTCGCCCCATTGGTATGGCAAACGCCACCGATTGGCCAACACGCCCGTAGAGGGCAACGGACAAATCATTGTGCGCGACCATCGCTCACAGCGTGTAATCTACCGCAACGCTTTTTCCACGCTGTTCCAAGAGTGGCAGCAAGAGCCCGAGGCCTTGCACGCGCGCCGAGCGTTCGAGAATGTCTTTTTGGTGCCCATGCCCAAAGACACCGTGGACATCACCGTACAACTGCGAGACAACCGCCGCCAAGTGTGCGCCTCACAAACACACCAAGTGGTGCCCACCGACATCCTCATTCGTCCCATCGGCGAGTGCGACATCACACCGTTCGAGACGCTACAGACAGCCGCCGACACCACCCGCTGCATCCATTTAGCATTCTTGGCAGAGGGGTACAGGGCTGAGGAGATGCCCATTTTTATACAAGACGCCAAAAAGGCAATGGAAGCCATCTTCGCACACGAGCCTTTCAAGACCGCTCGCGGAGCTTTCAACGTGGTAGCCGTCAAGGCCGTCTCCGCCCAAAGCGGCGCCAGCGAGCCGGGCAAGAAACTGTGGAAGAACACCGCCCTTGGCTCACATTGGTACACCAACTACAGCGAGCGCTACCTCACCACGTCGCATTTGAAAACCATGCACCACCTGCTGGCCGGCATCCCCTATGAGCATATTCTCGTTTTGGTCAACTCAGCGCGTTATGGCGGTGGTGGCATACTCAACTCATACGTGCTCTCCACCACGCACAATAGATGGTCGGAGCCGGTCGTGGTGCACGAGTTCGGGCACAGCTTCGCCGGCCTTGCTGACGAATACGCTTACGAAGGCGATGAGATAGACATGTATCCCTTGGACGTGGAGCCGTGGGAACAAAACATCACCACCAAGGCAAACTTCAGCGGCAAATGGCAAGACCTCATCGGCCACGACCCCAAGGCGGGCTTTTTCGAGGGCGCAGGCTACAAGCTAAAAGGCGTTTACCGAGCCTATGACGATTGCCGAATGCGCACCAACGAGAACCCTGAGTTTTGTCCAGCCTGCCAAAAGGCCATCCGCGCGCTCATCGATTTTTACGTGAAATAATCGCCCATGCGCCGTCACGCCCCAATCTTGCGCCTTACCCTTTGGCTTGTAGCGGTGGCAACAATGGCGCTGGCGCCGTGCGCGAAAGCCAGCGCACAGATGTCAGACAGCGACCGTCTGGGTATGGCCTTGGATTATTTTCAGAGTGGCAAATATCACGAGGCGCGCCTACTGCTGCAAAAACTCAATGCCCATTACCGCTTGAACCCACGCTTCAAGGCATATCTCGGCGTGTGTTGCTATTACGAGTGGGATTACAAACAAGCCACCACCCTGTTAGATTCTGTCATCCCACAATTATCGGCATTCGCCCCACAAGAGCGATCCATCTATTATTTCGCCAACGCCGAGAGCCATTTTTTCTTGGAGCAATACGACCAAGCGCTGCCTCTTTACCAAACAATGCTCAGTCTTTGCAAGCCAAACGAGATGCCCGACGCCTTTTATCGCATTGGCTTCATCCATACGTATCGACATGAATGGATAGCCGCCCTCGACAATCTGCAAAGTGCCTTGGTTTATTATCGGCGGCACCGACCCGAAGAGCAAGCCCGCATAGCGCAAATAAGAAACATGATAAAGGGATGCTGCGATAAAATAAAACAAGGTCATTGACCTGTGAAGGTCGTTTTTCATCATCTTCTACATCGTTGGCCTGAGAAGAGATACAAGATGTGTAACACATTATTTTTATTAATTCCGGATGCGACATTTGCCTTATTTTTAGTAACTTTGCAACATGATATTCTATTTCTCGGGTACGGGCAATACCTTGTGGGCCGCCAAACGATTGGCCGAAGCCACCAACGAGCAGCTCGTATTTATCGCAGATCATCTTGACAACGCCCACGCTTACCAGTTGAAATCCGGCGAGCGAGTGGGATTTTGCTTTCCCGTGCACGGATGGAGGCCGCCCAAAATTGTGCGCCAGTTCATTGGCAATATCACGCTCAAAGCCGACGGCCATTATGTCTACGCGCTCTGCACGGCGGGCAACACCATTGGTGAGACCATCGACATCCTGACCCAAGACCTTGAGAAGCGTGGCCTAACACTTTCTGCCGCCTTCTCCATCGTCATGCCCGAGACTTACGTCGGCGTGCCTTTCATGGACGTTGACAACGCCAAGGACGAGCGTCGTAAACTCGAGGCGGCCGACCGCCAGCTTGACACAGCCACGCGCGCCATCGTTAACAGGCAAGAAAACAAGCAACCGTTGCACATTGGCAGGTGGCCCAAGATCAACTCAAGACTCATCGGGGGCGTATTCGTGAAATATCTTGTCACCGACAAACCGTTTCACGTGGTGCAAGACCGATGCCTCAAATGTGGCACGTGCGCCAAGGTTTGCCCAGTCAACGACATCGCGGCTGAGCCGAGCCATACGCCCACATGGCTGCACAACGGAATGTGCCTCACCTGCTTCACATGCTATCACCACTGCCCCACGCACGCCATTGAATTCGGTCGGCAGACACGACGAAAGGGACAATATTTCTTCAATCATCAACGGCATGAAGAGAATGACATGGCATGACCATCAGCATATATAACCCCAAACATCATGAAAAAATCACTACTTATACTCCTTGTCGCAATCTTTGATACGCTATGCGCACACGCGCATAAGGCATGGCCCTACCCCATGACCTTCGTGCAGAGCAATGGAACCACCATCACCGTGCAACTCCACGGCGACGACACCTTCTCGTGGTACACCGACATGAATGGCAACATCCTCGAACGCCACGGCAACGACTTCAAAAAGCTGAGCGTAGACCCCACCACTTACTTAACCCGCGCACGCCAAGCCACTCGCGCGCGAGCCATGCGCCGCGAGCCAATAGCAACATCCACGGCGATATTCCCACACACGGGTTCGCCCAAAGTGTTAGTCATATTGGCCGAATACCAGGACAAGAAGTTTGCCTTGAAAAACCCACGAGCATCGTTCGAGCAGTATTTCAACGCAACAGATGGCCATCCACGAAACCTGGGCAATGGCGAAAACCGCAACTATGGCAGTGTGAAGCAGTATTTCATGGCACAGAGCAATGGCAGGTTCTGCCCACAATTTGACATTCAAGGGCCCATCACCCTGCCTGAGAAGATGGCCTATTACGGTGGAACAGACCCTAACGGGCAAGGTGAACGACACATTCAGCTACTCAAAGATGCCTGCGCGGCCGTGGACGGAACGGTGGATTTCGCGCCATACGACCAAGACAACGATGGCAACATCGATCTTGTATACGTGGTCTACGCTGGCCAAGGTCAAAGTTCTGGCGGCGCGGTGGAGACCATGTGGCCCAAACGTTTTTTGGGGTTTAGCGACGTGAAGTTTGACGGCAAAGGGGTAAACCAAGGTGGCATCAGCAATGAGCTTTATGGCCAAAGCACCGATCAAATAAACGGCATCGGCCTCTTCTGTCATGAGTTTTCACACTGCTTGGGCTTGCCCGACTTCTATCCCACCACACTGGACGATACACACGACAACCAAGGCATGGAAGACTGGGACTTGATGGACGGAGGCGAGTATGTGGGCGGAGGTTTTTGTCCGACAGCCTACACGGCGTGGGAGCGCGAGGCCATGGGCTGGGACCATATACCCACGCTCACCGAAGCGGCGCACGTCAGGTTGGATGGCAGCGTGTCGGGGGGCACCAACGCCGTCAAAGTGGTCAATCCCAACGACGCCAACGAGTACTTCGTGTTGCAGCTTTTCGAGGACAAGGGGTGGAACAAACGCATGGCATGGTATAAAGGCAAAGACAATGTGGTGTACGACCCATCCACCAAGGGGTTATTAATCTACCACGTCAATTACGACGCCAACCTCTTTAGCCTGATGGCCAACGACGTGAACAACGAGGTAGGGAAACCGCGCATGACTGTCGTGCCGGCCGACGGTCGTCTCGTATCGTCTTACAGCATTGGCAAAAAGACCTCGGGCAACACCATCTCTCGCCTCGACTACGCCAAACAAGTGAACGGCGACATCTTTCGGGTGGATGACGAGCACGCCGACTCCACGTTCAGACAGAGCATGGATTTGCCCAACGCCAAATGGCGCGTGTCCGCCCCAGACATGCCCGTCTACAACATCACGTACAAGGACGACTGCGTGTACATAGACTATCTGAAGCATCTCAAGCCGTCCGGCATAGCCGAGCGCCATATAGACCCGTCATTAGCCAAGATGATATACACCATTGACGGCCGCCGCATGGGCACGTCGATAGAGGCGCTGCCAAAGGGCGTCTACATACGTGGCGGGAAAAAATTTGTGAAGTAACCATACGGGCACCTTCCAGAAACCGTCCACGGCGGAAAGCAACCACTCAACATTATGAAAAAGCGTGGCTCATTTTGGGGCGTCCTTAGGTTGCCCACACCACAAAATTTAAGACAGCACCTGCTTGCGTTCAAGCACTAATGGCAATGCGATTAGATAGCGATGGCAATGCAACTAATCCTTGAATATGAAGAAAAATCGATGTTTGTGTAACCTAACTGATAATGAGTGAGAAACAGAACGATTTGCATAAAAGTACTCTTTTCAAAATGAGCAGGAATATGCAGATTTAGGCAGAAGTTCAGTTACCAAACCATTACCTGATTTTGCCATAGGTAACCGCAAGTTGTAAAGCTGTTTCATTAATACCAAGTAGTGAGACTCCTTCTGTGGTTGCAAAGCAAATTCTAGAAAGATATTCTATTGAATATTTCATTCTAAAGAATTTACGTACCATCGCAAGACATGTGATACCACACTCCATCGAATCATGTTGCCTAATCAAAGGGAAACTACCCATTACATTCTTTTTTTTTCTTCTCTATTAGAATGCGTCTTATAGTGTTGGCTTGCTCGTTTTAATCCAGCCGAGAAACTAAACGTTACGCTAACAAAGAACTTTCGTGAAACAGAATTAAAGTCTGAAAGGTGTTCAAAATTACCATTTTTGAATATTTGTTGATTCTTTCCTCTACTATTTAACAAGTCATTTACACCAAAATTAATATTTAGTTTGTCTTTCAAACAATTATAATCTCCCTCAATATCTACACCAAAGTAATCTGTCTTTTGAATAAGATAAAGTCGTTTATAATGCCTGATATAGCGTAAATTTGCCATCGCGGTAAGTTGTTTTGACAACCTGAAACGATTAATACTTGATAGAACAACGCCAAAATCATTGACACGCTTATCACTATTCTGATATATACTCTGACTTAGCTCGGCATTATTTCTACAATTCCATATGCCCCACGTAAAGGGTATTTCCAAGTATAAAGCCAACCTCTTTGAATTTCCATCATTCTTTAAGGTGTAGCGTGTTTGTTTCTCTCCAATCTGCTCGTATATCTCATTAATTTTCCTATCGATAAAAAGTGCAGATAACGAGAAAATATATCTTGATTTCAGAACGAATTGTAATGCTGCATTGTATAGCAATTCGCCTTTTAAATAAGGATTACCTTCCTTATAAGATGTTTCGGACAGATGAAAAATAAATGGATTTACCATTTGGTACGATGGACGATTTATCGATTGCGTATAGCTAAGCGACAAAGCATTTCCTTGCCCCATGTCTTTTCTTACAAAGAAAGATGGGAAGATTTTATTGTCGTTTCTACTGCTATGCAATTGAGTTTTTACCCTTTGTCGGGTATTCCATTCCGTATATTCGTTACGTAGCCCCACTTGAACATCCCAAGGTCGCGATGTGTACCTATACATTCCGTATATTGCATATTGTTGCTCAAAATAATTGAAATCGTCTCGTTGGTTAATCTCTTCTGACAACATTCCATCTAAGGTGGTATTTCCGAGGTGTAACTTACTAATATAGTCAATGCCGGCATAGACATACTTGGCACCAAAAGTAAACTGATGATGGTTAAAATACTTTGCAAAGTCTACTTGTGCACTATATATATCTACGCACTCAAATGAGGGTTGCGACTTAGATATAATGCTATCCAAACTTATGCCTAAAGTATATTTATTTTCATATTCGTACAAATCATGCTCTCTTCTTCCTGCATAATCGGCAATAATGGTTAGTTTACTACCCAGTGTATCTGTTTTCCATTCATAATTTAATGTAACATTATTGGTATTAGACTTTAATGTATATGGAGCATAACTCCTAATACTTGTTTGATAAGGACTATTGTCGGTAATAGTAGAATGAACCCAACAGTCATTGGAATAATCTTTTGCGTAATTACCAGACCATTCAACACCTAAATATTGCTTGGGAGATATATAAAAGTCAAAACCCAATTTAGCCATATAGTATAGACTTTTATCTGTACTTTCAGATATACTATTAACTGTTATATTTCGTCCATCGTCACTTTCAGCTATTTTACTTAGACTTTCCGACTGCCCTAACATCATGTTAGCATAAAGAGCAAAGTTTCCCCACGAATATGTTAATCCTGTAAATTCTGAGAATGAATTTTTACTTTTTCGTTCATATTCGCTACCTCCATAACCAGAAAGTCCATAATCATGCTTCTTCTGACGATTGATAACAAGAATTCCCATTCCTCCTTCCGCATCATACTCAGCTGTTGCTTGAGGCATTATCTCTAAACTCTTAATGTCATTGCCACGTAAAGAAGACAAATATCTTTTAAGTTGTGCACCACTTAGTTTTACCATTCTTCCATTTTCATATATCTTGATGCCATTCCCCATGATGGTAACGCCACCTTCACCATCATAACTTACACCAGGAATCAAACTCAAAATATTAGAAAGAGAACGAGCTTTTAATAATTTACTATGTTCTACACTAACTATCATTCTGTCTGCCTTACGTTGAACAAATGGTCTTTCTGCTAATACAGTTACTTCGGAAAGCTTTATTGAGTCTGACATTAAGGTATGTTTGTTCTGTGCAAAGCACGTTAGTGCACAGTGCAAAAAACAAAAAATGTAAAAATACTTTTTCATAAGCACTTTGGACAATTTACGTCAGGATAATCCCAATGTTTGGTACCATATTTTCTTACAATATCTCTATAACATACTTGTTTAGGAATTCTACATGTAATAGCCCTCAAAAGTTTACACAAAAAAAGTTATTATTAAATTCTATTTTCAAAAGTATACATAATTGTTCTTTTTTCTTGTTTTTGTCTTCATATTTATATATTTTTATCCTTATTCTTTTCATTTTTCAGCCATTTGCTTTTTTACCGTCACGAACTTGGGTACCGTTGTGAGCACCTTGTTTTCAAACATGTTCTCTTTTTTGAGCTTACCCTGTTGGTACAAGTCAAAATATTGCCTTGGCATATGGTATGCTATGGCATAGCATGGTCTTTGTGTATTCCAGTATTCCACATATTGCTCGAAAGCCCTTGCTATATCAAACTCGTTTCTCAACTTGTCGATGTGAAAGTCTGCTATCAGTTCTTCCTTTATCCATCCGTTGAGTGATTCATTGACAGGGTTGTCGGTGGCCTTGCCTGGTCTTGACATCGACCTTGTGATGTTTGCCTACCTGACCAGCTCCCCATATGCCATTGAGGCATAGACGCTTCCCCGGTCGGTATACAGGATGACTGGTTCGTGTTCCCTGCCAAGCAAGCCGATGACATCCTTCAGTCCGTCAAGGTACTGGAATCTTGATCCTCGCTTATCCGCAATTCTGAAGGTAAGGAGGAAAAAGAAACAACCGGCAATACAAACAAAAAAAGGAGACTGCAGTCTCCCAAAGGTTAATTAACTTTGTATTGTGAAATATCATCAAATAACCTCGGAGCAAAGGTCGCAATTTTTTGCCTTACTCCAAAAGAAAAAAGCGAGAAAAGAAATTGCCCGCATTGTGGGCACGAGTGAGGCTACGATCAGTCGTGAGCTTGAGAGAAACAGCACGCCATCGGTAAAGTATATCTGGGCAAAGGCGCACGATATGGCCATGCAGCGCAGAAAGAGGACAGTAACGAACGTCAGGCTCTGCGACGAATTGGTCTGGAAAATCAAGGAATATATCATCAATGACCAGTGGTCTCCAAGACAAATATCAGGATATCTGCGCAAGAAAGAGGGGATAAAGGTGTCCCGCCAATCCACCTATAACATCATCCACAATGACACAACAGGTGAGCTTGTCAAGCACACAAGGCATAAGATGAAATATAGGCATCGTACCAAGGGCAGACATCTTCCAATCATAGACAGGGTGAGTATCCATGAAAGAAGTAAGGAAGTTGACAGAAAGAGATTCGGAGATTTTGAGATGGACTTGATCGTAGACCCTGACCAGCATGCCATACTCACGCTGGTGGAGAAGTCCACTAATATGTTGCTTATGCAGAAACTGCCATTTGGGAAGCAGGCAAAGCCTCTGGCAAAGGCGTCAGAAAACTGTTGCTGCCATACAAGGAATGCCTGAAGACCATTACAACAGACAACGGACCTGAATTTGCGGCACATAAGGATATTACCAACTACTTAGGCGTGCCCGTGTACTTCGCCGATCCATATTGCTCATGGCAAAAGGGAGCTATTGAGAATACAAATAAACTAATCAGACAATATATACCGAAAAAGGATTCGTTTGAACATTACACAGACAAGAGAATTATGTCGATACAAAAGAAACTGAACGAAAGACCGAGAGAAAAATTAAACTTTTCTACACCTATGTGCGAGTTCTTCAAACACGTTTTGTAATTTTGCACTTGCTGGTTGACTCTACGCCTTGACTTGAAACGATTGATCGTTCAAATATTTTTAGGGTAAACCGTTGTTTTTCTGATTTATATATTTACTTTTGTGTTCGTATTCACCTTCTGCGATACGCAACCGATATGGCTAAGGTGAGATTTTCGATGCAGGAACATCATCTGTTCACGAAAAGAAGAATGTTTACTGCAATACGCAATTGATAATTATTCACGGTCACGAGTTTGCCCAAGCCCCCTTTGGGAAACAAGACGGACGGATGACCTCTTCTTATTATTCATTTAAACCAATCATCATGAGAAATTATCTACTTTCACTCCTCGTCGCCCTTTTGGCGGTCTCGGGTAGCCTGCCTGTGTCAGCACAAGAGGCTTATGCGGCATTAACGCCAGACGGGACACTCACTTTCTATTATGACAATCAGCGCACCATCCATCGAGATTATGGTCTCGTCTTTGATATTCCCGAACATGGAAACCATCCTGCTTGGACAGGTTATAGTACGTACGCCCCTGAAAAAATCAAGCACGTTGTGTTCGACGATTCCTTTTCCGGGTACCGCCCCACCAGCACCCGCATCTGGTTCTCATATTGCATCAGTTTGCAGGACATCAAAGGCATACGAAATCTTAACACCGAAAAGGTCACCAACATGGGCAGCATGTTCTCTGACTGCTGGGTATTGACATCGCTCGACCTGAGCAACTTCAATACCGAAAACGTCACCAACATGAGTGGCATGTTCGCTGGCTGCCGGAGATTGACATCGCTCGACTTGAGCAACTTCAATACCGCAAACGTCACCGGCATGAGCTACATGTTCAATGGCTGCCAAGCATTGACATCGCTCGACCTGAGCAACTTCAATACCGAAAAGGTCACCGACATGCGCTACATGTTCGATGGCTGCGACGCATTGACAGCGCTCGACCTAAGCAACTTCAATACCCAAAACGTCACCAACATGCTCAACATGTTCTATGACTGCGAGGCATTGACATCGCTCGATGTGAGCAACTTCAATACCCAAAACGTCACCAGCATGTACCGCATGTTCTCTGGCTGCCAAGCATTGACATCGCTCAATGTGAGCAGTTTCGACACCGAAAAGGTCACCGACATGTGGTGCATGTTCTATAACTGCAAGGCATTGACATCGCTCGACCTAAGCAACTTCAACACCGAAAATGTCACCGATATGTATGGTATGTTCTCTGGATGCGAGGCATTGATATCGCTCAATGTGAGCAGTTTCGACACCGAAAAGGTCACCGACATGCGCACAATATTCTCTGATTGCAAGGCACTGACATCACTTGATGTAAGCAACTTCAACACTCAAAAAATCATCGACATGGCCGACATGTTCTCTGACTGCACTTCACTGACCACTATTTTCTGCAACAGTAACTGGAAAGTTGGTTACAAAGTTGGAGTTAATATGTTTAATAACTGTACGAAGCTGAAAGGTACCAACACTTCGTTCGACGCAAGCAAAACAGGCATTGAGATGGCTAACCCCACCACGGGTTACTTCACAAGCAAGACCACAGGTATTGACCACGTGAAGACTGCCGACCGGGCAGGCGATGGCAAAGCATACGACCTCAGCGGCCGCCGTGTGAACGAGAGCTACAAAGGCATCGTCATTAAGAACGGAAAGAAATATATTCAGAAATAGAAATTCTATCCCAACCTAACGCAACACTCCACTCCACCCTCCTATAGGAGAACGGAGTGGAGTGTTTTCGAATGGTTACAAACAACGACTGAAGATAAATTCCGGAAGCATCACACCATTTCCCGGATATATTTCGGAGCGTGATAAATCACGCCCCTACGGGTGACACCGATTATCTTTAATTCAGTAGGGGGTAAGTAAATTCTTCTAAGAGACAATCATCGTAGGGGGAAAATGCGAAGGGTGTCGTCAGTCTGGTTCTCTCGAAAGCTTTGAGTTCCTCACAACGGGAGATGTATGGGGCGATGCGCTCGGCATTGTCGTGTGCAAATTCCGCGAGTCGCATCATGGCTCGGTATTGTCGCGAAGCAGGATGCACGGAAGGGTTGCTAAGGTCGTGATATACCCCGATGGTGCCGTCCCACCCTTTCTCATACCACGAATCCTGCGGGATAAAAGCCAGGGCGTAAAGGCTTTTCTGCTTCAACGAGAAGTCTGTCGAGCGCGCACTCTCTTCCAACAGGTTGATGGCATGGCCCACGAAGTCCATGTTGCCGGTCTTAGTGCTGTCTTGCGCAGAGCTGAGACCATACTGCGTGAGCCACCAGCAGTCGCCCAAATAACTGGCCTGATAATAGAGCGAGGCCAGTTCGTAGGCCTTTTCGAGACGCTGCTCCGATGGCCGCATGTTGCGATAGAGGTGCTGCGCAGCAAGAATACGACGGCAAAACTCTACTTTCCGGTTTGTGGTAAGCAGGGGCATGTAACCCTCAAACTCGTCCCCCACTTTCTGTTTGGTCAGCCATCGCTCCGTCTCATAGCTGCGATGACGGACATAAGGCACGATGTTCTGGGTATTCAGAAAGGCCATACTCACCTTTTCAAGATAGGGAATAGCCTCGGCAAACATCCCTCGTGCCATGAGTTTGGTGCCGATCAGGTCGTTGTAATAATCGGCAGCGCGATAGCATTTACCCCACACATAGCGTTGCAAAGCATCCTTGGGCTTCTTGCTGAGAAAACGCGCGTAATGCTTGAGCTGCTCCACATTAACGCTGTCGAGAGCCTCGAAATACTCGCCCCAATAGTCTGAGTTCCATGGCTTGTCGGCAGCTTTAAAGTCGGGATGCCGCCAGTTGGGCATACCCACAATGCGATTGAACTCGTTATCCATCATGCAGAGCATCGCCATGGCCATCGTGCGGTCGCCCGATTTGAAATAGCGGGGCACCAATCCGTTGTACACGATGCGTTCTTTCACGTCACGATAATGGTCGTCGGTCAGCACACTGTCGGTTATATCCTGCTTCGACTTGGCATCGAGCCACTGCAATTCGGCCGCCAACCATTGGCGATACTTCCTTTTCATCGGCTCCACAAACACCGAGTTGGCCGCGAAGATGGCGCGCGCATTGTCCTTCATGCGCGGCGTTCCGTTGAGGGTGAGCGCTTTGGCGAGGTCGATTTTAGCCCGTTGATAGTCGCCCATTTGGTGCTCCAGACAACCTATGGCCGACATCCAGAGGCAGGGCGTACGGCTCTTTCCACTGGCCACCACCCTACGGGCAAAATCGATAAACTGCCGAGCTTCGGGTTTATAGATGGGCTGTGCACCTATCTCCCTAATCCAGTTCACCTTGTCGGAATCCTCTGGATAAACTTCTTTCGAGAGCCATTCGTTGGCATAGACATCCTGCGTTTCCTGCAAGTTGTTCACAAAGTCCTGCACAAGATAGAGCAACGTGGGCGAATTGGGATTTTCGACAAACACCTTGCTGATACCGGCAAGGTTGCGATAGTTGCGCACGCTGTATTGCAAACTTGCGAAGTCTTCCTGCGCAGCATAGATTTCCACTGCCTCACGACGTTGCCCAAGGCGCAAGAGACAACCCGCATAGAGGTTTTGCATCAGGTCTCGGTAGACGCTTTGTGGCAGTTTTTGTCCTTGCCGCGTCCAACAGTTCATGGTCTCGCGATATTGTTTCAGGGCGAAATGCGTGCGCATCACCATCAGCATATATTGCGCTCGAAACCTTTTTCCCTTGTATTTTCGGGCCTCAGCCTGAAGTTCTCGCATGGTGGCCTGGCTCTGGGCAATTTTCTCCTTCGACGGATATTCCCAAGCGTCGTAAAAGACAGAGGCATCGATGTAGGAATTGAGCAACCTCAGGTAGGCCATCATCTCGGTGTCTCCCCTGCGCTTGGCCACATCCATTACCACCTCCCGGCTCCACCGATAGGAAGAAAAACGGGGATCGTTGCCGACATATTTGTTCCAAAACACCTCGGTCTCGGTTCCGAAACGATCTCCCATCAAGCTGCGATGAAACACGCTGAAAAGGTAATAGTTGTGGGTAGGCCCCTCAAATGCGCATGCCATCGCGCCGAGACAGGGCATCAGAGACAGAATCAGGGTAACTAATCCTGTCCGAAAATTAATGCTACTGATAGATATTTTCATAGTCGTTGGGAGTAAAACGGTTGATATTCTTATTGTTGAGATGATAGAGTATCACCTCGCTGTTGGCCTCCGGGCGCAGACTGTCCACAGCCCGCCGGGCAGCCATGATGTCATCAAGTTCAGGCTGGCGCGTGGCTACGCTGTCGCCCTGCAACACGGGAAAATCGTCATCACCATGCATAATACCCACATATTTGCCATCGCGGAACAACACACGCCACGTGAATAGCGGGTAAGCGACGTTGAGCGGCAATTTGTATCGGGACAAACTGTGCAGATAAGGTCTCACGTCTTTCATGTCAAGAATGGGCTTGTGGACGGAGAGTTGGGTAAAATCGCCGGTGTTGTACATCATCAAGATGCCTTTGTCCACAGGCGGAACTTCGAGCGACAACTGATGCAGACGGATGGTAGCCGACAGTGTCAGTCCATGTTCGTGGCAGAGATCGCGCATACGTCGGAGCATACTGAAATAGCGTTTCTGCGTGCTCATGGTCCAGTCGCAGTCTATTTGGATTTCCTTGATGCCCTTGATGTCGTGCGTTTCGTTCATCTGTAGAATACGGCGAAACACTTGGTCGGCTATGTCATCAATGCTTCCCGCTTGGAAGCGATTGACGATAAACACCACTGGCACAATCTCGACACCTTGCGGCAGGGTGTCGGCAAAGGCAGTTGTGGCATTGGGCATGGGGTGCATCTCGTCGTCTGGTGTCACGTCGAAATATCTGACGTAGAGTTTTTTCACATGGTGCATGTGAAGGAAGGCACGCTCGGCAGAATCAAGTCGGAAAGTGGTGCGCCAGTAATAAATGCTGCGGGTGGCAACTTCGTTTGGTTGCCTGCCACCACAAGCTGCAAGGAGCAAAATACAAAAGAGTGATGTCCAAAGTTTAGTCATTCTCCGGAATTTTTGAATAAAATTATAAAAATATTGACTAACAACAAAAACAATGAGGACAAATATAGGCAAGGAAGGCAAAAAAAATACCATATTCGAGCCAGAACACACGAGTCGCGTTGCAGATTAAAAATCGAAGTGCAATAAAAGAGTACCCCCTTGCCGAGAGATGCAGACAACCTCTCGCTACGCTTCGAGAACGTCTGCATCTCTCGGCGAGGAAAACAACAACCAGCAATACAAATAAAAAGGGGAGACTGCAGTCTCCCAAAGGTTAATTAACTTTGTATTGTGAAATATCATCAAATAACCTCGGAGCAAAGGTCGCAATTTTTTGCCTTACTCCAAAAGAAAAAAGCGAGAAAAGAAATTGCCCGCATTGTGGGCACGAGTGAGGCTACGATCAGTCGTGAGCTTGAGAGAAACAGGACGCCATCGGTAAAGTATATCTGGACGAAGGCGCACGATATGGCCATGCAGCGCAGAAAGAGGACGGTAACGAACGCCAAACTCTCCGACGAATTGGTCTGGAGAATCAAGGAATATATCATCAATGACCAGTGGTCTCCAAGACAAATATCAGGTTATCTGCGCATGAATGAGGGGATAAAGGTGTCCCACCAATCCATCTATAACATCATCCACAATGACACATCAGGGGAACTTGCCAAGCACACAAGGCATAAGATGAAATATAGGCATCGTCCCAAGGGCAGACTTCTTCCAATCAAAGACAGGGTGAGCATCCATGAAAGAAGTAAGGAAGTTGACGGAAAGAGATTCGGAGATTTTGAGATGGACTTGATCGTAGACC